>DASSMS010000181.1:0-21056 GCA_035688575.1 Nocardioidaceae bacterium | reverse complement strand
CACGTCGAGATCCCCGAGCAGGTCGTCCAGGTCAACGACGACGTCATGGTCAAGATCATCGACATCGACCTCGAGCGTCGCCGGATCTCGCTGTCGCTGAAGCAGGCCAACGAGACCGCCGCTGCGGCCGAGGTGGAGGAGTTCGACCCGACGCTCTACGGCATGACCGCGTCGTACGACGAGCAGGGCAACTACATCTACCCCGAGGGCTTCGACCCGGAGACCGGCGAGTGGCTCGAGGGCTACGACGAGCAGCGCGCCGCCTGGGAGGAGCAGTACGCCAAGGCGCACGCTCGCTGGGAGGCCCACGTCAAGCAGCAGGCCGAGGCCAAGGCTGCCGCGGCGGAGGCCGGCGAGGCCACCTCGTACTCCTCCGACCAGGGTCAGGCTCCCGAGCAGGGCGGCGGCGGCTCACTCGCCTCCGACGAGGCGCTGCAGGCCCTCCGAGAGAAGCTGACCGGCGGCGGCAACTGAGGCTGGCGCAGGCCGCCGTGTCGTGAGGCACTGAGCAGACAAGAGAAGGGGCGCCCGTCCGTCATGGATGGGCGCCCCTTCTTGCGTTGCCGGGGGGACAGTGGGCTTTCACCGGACCCGCAGACTGGTCGACGGGTCGAACATGTCGGGGTAATCGCTGGGCGGTGGCTGGCGTCGGCTGAGGCCGTCGTCGTGGATGTCACGGAGGGTGCTGAGCACGACCGCGACGACAAACACGATGGTCCAGAAGATGATCAGTTCAGTCATGGCAGTAATCCTGCGCTCATCTCTTTCCTGCCACGAGTGGCAGAAATGACAATGCCCATCGATTTTCTGCCAATCTTCTGGCATAGTGAATCGCATGATCGAGAACGTGGCCGTTGTGGTCTACGACGGCGTCTGGCCGTTCGAGCTCGGCGTGCTCTGCGAGGCCTGGGCGACGGACCGGTCCGACCAGGGACTTCCCACCTTCGACTTCGCGCTGTGCACGACGAAACCCGGTCTGGTGAAGACCGCTGCCGGCTTCGGTCTCTCGGTGGACCACGACCTCGGACGCGTGGCCGAGGCCGACCTCGTCGCCGTCCCGGCGGTGCCGAGGAACGAGCCGGTGCCGGACTCGATCATCAGAGTTCTTCAGGACGCCTACGAGCGCGGGGCCCGGATCATGTCGGTCTGCTCGGGCGCCTTCGCGCTCGGTGAAGCAGGGCTCCTCGACGGCCGCGACTGCACGACCCACTGGTTCTACACCCACGAGCTCGCCGAGCGGTTCCCCAAGGCGAACGTCATCCCCGAGGTGCTCTACGTCGACGCGGACCCGGTGATCACCGGAGCCGGCTCAGCCGCGGGGCTCGACGCCTGTCTGTACCTGTACCGCAAGGAGTTCGGCGCGTCGGTGGCCAGCATGGTCGCCCGCCGGATGGTCGTACCCCCGCAGCGTGACGGCGGCCAGGCGCAGTTCATCCGGAGCGCCGTCCCCGACTGCGACGCCGAGACACTCGGTCCTCTGCTCACCTGGATCACCGAGAACCTGCAGGAGTCGATGACCGTCGAGACGCTGGCTCGGCAGAGCGCGATGTCGGGACGCACCTTCGCGCGCCGCTTCCGCGAGGAGACCGGCACCACCCCTCACGCCTGGATCACCAGCCAGCGCGTGCTGCGGGCGGAGGAGCTGCTCGAGACCACCAGTCGCTCGATCGACCAGATCGCCGACGACGTCGGTTTCGCCAACGCTGCCACGCTGCGACACCACTTCACGCGAGCGCGCGGGGTGAGCCCCCAGCGCTACCGGCGCACCTTCGCCTGCTCAACCGAGGCCGAGCAGGCCGGGTAGCTCGAGTCGCTTGATCTTGCCGGTGGGGGTGTGCGGCAGAGCCTCGACGGTGAAGTACTCCTTCGGCCGCTTCGGCGGGGAGAGCCGCTGCGCCGCGAACTCCCGGAGCTCCTCGTCGCGCGCCGAGCCGACCACCGCCGCGCAGACCCGCTGCCCCCAGCGCTCGTCATCCACGCCGAAGACGGCGGCCTCCACGACGCCGGGGTGCTCGGTGAGGACGTGCTCGACCTCGACGGGGTACACGTTGACGCCACCCGAGATCACGAGGTCCTCGCGCCGGCCCTCCAGGTAGAGGTAGCCGTCCTCGTCCAGGCGCCCGAGGTCGCCGACGGTGAACGCCGGGCCCGCAGGGGTGTCGCGCCACGTCGTGGCGGTCTTGTCCGGCGCTTTCCAGTAGGTGAACCGCGCATGGTCCGGGACGGTGCACCAGATCGTGCCGTCCTCGTCCACGCTCAGGGTCCGGCCAGGGCGAGCCCGGCCGACCGTGCCCGGGTGGTCGAGCCACTCCTCGCTGCGGCAGGCGGTGAACTGGCCCTCGGTCGAGCCGTAGAACTCCCAGGTCGTGCCGGCCGGAAAGAGCTCGATCAGCCGCTGCTTGACCGGTGGCGGGCACGCGGCCCCGGCGTGTGCGACGAGCCGGAAGCCCGACAGGTCGGGCACGCCGACCTGGTCCCAGTGGGCGAAGAGCCGCTGGAGATGGGCCGGAACACAGAACGCGGTCGACGGCCGCTCCTCGACGATCGCACGCGTCGCCTCGGCCGGGTCGAAGGCTCCCGGTACGACGATCCGCCCTCCGGCGAGGAGCGTCCCGCAGGCGAAGCGCAGCGGCGCCGAGTGGTACAGCGGGCTCAGCACGAGATGTACGTCGGAGGAGGTGAACCCCCACAGGTCGCGCTCCTCCTCGACCAGGGCCCGCGCCGAACCCCCGTCGAGCAGTCCCGACCAGACACCCTTCGGCGCGCCCGTCGTACCGCTGGTCATGTGCATGGGGCGCACCAGCGGCACGGCGCTCGGGGGATCGGGATCGAGGGATGCCATCACCCGCGACAAGTCGTCGGGGTCGCGCACGACCACGGCGGGGTCCACGTCGCGAAGGACAGCCGTCTGCTCCCGGTCGGTCAGCCGTGGGTCCAGGGGCACCGGCACCACGCCCTGGCGTGCCGCGAGGAGGACCAGGTCGACGTAGGCGGGGGACCCGGGCACGAGCAGCGCGAGACGGTCACCGGGGCCCAGGCGCTTGGTCACAACGGCAATCCTGGCAGGCCGTCGAGACGCAGTCAGCCTAGGCCCGGGTGGCTCAGTGCAGCGAGTAGTGCAGATGCACGAACGGAGCGTCCTGCGCGTGCCGGACCTCCATGACCCGCATGGGACTGGTGTGCCGACGCGGGAGCAGTGGAGCCCCGCGACCGAGAACCACCGGCGCGATGGTCACCCACATGTCGTCGAGGAGACCGCGGTCGAGAAACTGCCCGACCAGGTCGCCGCCTCCCACGAGCCACACGTCCCGACCCTGCGCCGCCTCGACCATCTCGGCGTGGACGGAGGCTACGTCGTCGGAGGTGAAGGTGATGGGGGCGTCGCCCCTGCGCGGCAGGTCCCGGTGTGTGAAGACCCAGCTGGGACGGTCGGCGTACGGCCACGTGCCCTTGTCGTGCGCCAGGACCCACTCGTAGGTGGTCGCACCCATGGCCAGGGCGCCGACCTTGTCGATGAACTCGTCATAGGGGTTGCCGCCGTCCTCGCCCTCGAACTGGAAGAGCCAGCTGAGGTCGTTGTCCTCGGTGGCGATGAACCCGTCGAGAGACGTGGCGGTGAGGTAGGTGGTCGAAGGCATACCGCGATCGTGACAGGCACCACCGACAGTCCGCACGCCCCCGAACGGGTCGACGGATCAGACCAGCCCGAGGTCGGCGGCCAGGGTGTCGACGACCTGTGTGAAGTGAGTGTCGTAGTCGAGCACTCCGCGGTGCATGTGTCCGAAGAGCTCCAGCGAGATGTGGCCGAAGAGGGTGGCCCACGCGATGAGGGAACGGACCAGCCGCTCGTCGGAGATGGTGAAGTCGGTGAGTGCTCGGATGCCGGCGAGGGCGTCCACCTCGGCCGGTGGCACGGGGAGTGCCGGGGCCTCGAGCTTCCGGCCCGCCCGTTGTGCGTCGTGGGTGAGCGAGAGCAGGGTCAGCGGGACGCGGCTCGCCGCCGGGACGGTGGCCTCGGGGGCGGCGTACCCGGGCACGGGGCTTCCGTAGAGCAGGGCGTACTCGTGGGGGTTGGCTACCGCCCAGCCCCGGACCGCGTGGCACACGGCGCGCCACCTCCCGGCCAGGTCGTCGCGGTCGGTGACGGAACAGTCGGCTCGCTCCACGGCCTCACCCACCTCGTCGTACGACTCGATCAGGAGGGCGGTGAGGAGGTCGTCCCGGCTCCGGAAGTAGCGGTAGGTCGCGGAGGATGCCATGCCGAGGTCGCGCGCCACCGCGCGCACTGAGAGGGCGGCGGGACCCACCTCGGCGAGCTGCTTGCGTGCGCTGTCCAGGATCGCGCGCGTCAGCTCTGCCCGGGCGAGCTCACGTGCGGTTCGGGGGGCGCTCGTGGACGACATGCCGATATCTTCCCCATTTGTGAGAGCGGTGGCAACAAACGAGAGCGGTGCTCTTGCTTTCCGGCTCGCGTCCTGCCATGCTCGAGCAACCGAGAGCAGTGCTCTCGTTTTCGTCGAGAGGGAGATCGCAGATGCGTGAACGTCATGTGGTGGTCGGGGCCGGACCGGTCGGCCGGGCGACGGCCGAGGAGCTGGCCTCGGCCGGTCACGAGGTGCTGCTGGCCAGCCGGTCGGCGACCGGGCCGGCCGTGCCTGGTGCCGACCGGGTCGCCGTGGACGCGGCGGATGCAGCCCGTCTGACGGAGCTGGCGACCGGTGCTCGGGCCGTCTACAACTGCGTGAACCCGCCCGCCTACCACAAGTGGCCCACCATGTGGCCACCAGTGGCCGCTGCGCTGCTCGCTGCGGCCGAGCGCACCGGCGCCGTGCTCGTCACCGCCGGGAACCTGTATCCCTACGGCCCCGTCGACGGCCCGATGGTCGAGGGGATGCCCGACGCCGCGACCGGCACCAAGGCCAGGATCCGGGCGGCCATGTGGGCCGATGCACTCGCCGCGCACGAGGCCGGACGGGTCCGTGCCGCCGAGGTCCGGGGCTCGGACTACATGGGCGCAGGGGTGGGGGACGGCGGTCACATCCCGCGGGTGGTGCCCCGTGCACTCACCGGGAAGCCGGCGCGGGTGATCGGCAGCCTCGACCAGCCCCACTCCTGGACAGACGTGCGCGACATGGCCAGGGCGCTGGTCGCGGTCGCCGCCGACGAGACCGCTTGGGGGCGCGTGTGGCACGCCCCCACGAACCCGCCGCGCACGCAGCGCGAGGCGGTCGCCGATGTGTGCCGGGCGGCCGGCAAGGAGCCGGTCGAGGTGCGTGGGTACCCGAAGATCGTGATGGCACTGGGAAGCCTGATGAGCCCTGTGCTGCGCGAGCTGGGGGAGACGCTCTACCAGTTCGAGCGGCCCTACGTCCTCGACTCGTCCGCGATCGGGCGCGAGCTCGGCCTCGAGCCGACGCCGTGGGACGAGGTCTGCCGGCGCACCGCGGGGCTGGAATACTGCCCCGCGTGAGCAGAGTGCGGGTGGGCCTGACCGGGGGAGTCGCCTCGGGGAAGAGCACGGTGTCGGCGATGTTGCGGGACCTCGGGGCGGTGGTGATCGACGCCGACCTGCTGGCCCGGGAAGTTGTGGCACCCGGCACGGAAGGGCTCGCGGAGGTCGTGGCCGCTTTCGGACCTCAGGTGCTCACCGCCGAAGGCGAGCTGGACCGTCCGGCGATGGGTGCGATCGTCTTCGCCGACGAGGGCGCCCGACGAGAGCTCGAGGCGATCGTCCATCCTCGGGTGCGCGAGCGCGGCGCCCGGATGGAGGCAGAGGCGGGACCCGACGCGGTCGTGGTCCACGACATCCCGCTGCTGGCGGAGACCGGCCAGGCCTCGACCTTCGACGCGGTCGTGGTCGTCGACGCCCCGGTGGAGACACAGATCGAGCGCATGGTGTCGCTGCGCGGGATGAGCCGTGACGAGGCGGAGGCCAGGATCGCGGCGCAGGCCTCTCGCGAGGAGCGGCTCGCGATCGCGACGTACGTGATCGAGAACACCGGAACGCTCGAAGACCTCCGTGACCGGGTCACGGAGGTCTTCAAGGCGCTGCTCTCGTCAGGCGATCCCGAGCTCGACGGGAGGTAGGACTCCGGCTCAGGCAGCCAGGTCCGGATCGGCGAGCTGGCGCAGCTTGGCGATCGCCTCCCGCTCGAGCTGGCGCACCCGCTCGGCGGAGATGCCGTGCTTCGCACCGATGTCGGCGAGCTTGTGCTGGCGACCGTCGACGAGGCCGTAGCGCGACCGGATGATGTCGGCCGCACGGTCGTCGAGAAGCTCGACGAGCCGTGAGAGCCGGTCGCGGGACTCGGTGTCGAGCACCGTCGCGTCCGGTCCGGGCGCGGTCTCCTGGGCGATCAGGTCGCCCAGCGAGGTGTCGCCGTTCTCGTCGACGGGCGTGTCGAGACTGACGTGCTCGCGGCCCCAGGTCACCAGGTCCAGGACCCGGTCGAGGTCCATCCCGAGCTCGGCTGCGATCTCCTCGGGCTCCGGCTCACGCCCGAGCTGGCGCTCGAGAGTGCGACGGGCCGCGCCGACTTGGTTGAGCTCCTCCACCACGTGCACGGGCAGCCGGACGACCCGGGCCTGCTGGGCGATGCCACGCGTGATCGCCTGGCGCACCCACCAGGTGGCGTAGGTGGAGAACTTGTAACCCTTGGCGTAGTCGAACTTCTCGACCGCGCGGATCAGACCGGTGTTGCCCTCCTGGACGAGGTCCAGCATCGGCATCTGGCTGCGGCCGTACTTGCGGGCGATGGACACCACCAGCCGCAGGTTGGCGGTGATGAACTGCTGGATTGCCCGCTGCCCCTCGGCAGCGAGCCACTCGAGCTCCTCCTGCGTGGCACTCTTCGGGGCACCGCCCTTGCGGCGCCCCACCCTGCCCGTGTCGAGCAGGTGCTGCGCCATCAGGCCGGCCTCGATGGTCTTGCTCAGCTCTACCTCGGTGATAGCGTCGAGTAGAGGAGTACGCGCGATCTCGTCGAGGTAGAGGCCGACACTGTCGCGCCCCTCGATCTCGCGCGTGTGCGGACGACTCGTAGCCACATGCGCTCCCTTCCTGGTCCCCAAGCGCTTACCCGTAGGTAGCACCTGTATTCATCCCAACGAAGCCGGGTTCGTGAGGATTCCCGAATCTGCGTCTGCGCTGCAGGTTCGTTCCCTGTGTGGGGTAGGACGGGTGAGGGCTCGGAATAGTTGCCCCAAAAGCCCGACTACGGCGAGTTCTCAGGGAACTTTCAGCCAAGGGGTCTCCTGGATGGCAGCATGCAGGCAGGCGATCGAGAGGGGCCCGCCGATGGTGTACCTGATGACGAACGGCGAGGGGATGCGCGGCGGGAGCGTGCACCACACCATCGCCGACCAGCCTTTCGTGGGTGAGCGGGAGACCGCACCGAAGTACCGCTTCTTCTCGGTACGCGACGAGTTCCCCGGAATCCTGCCCGCCGGGGACGAACCCGGTGCCGCGATACGCGGAGAGCTGTACGACGTGTCCCTCGAGGTGCTCCGCGACCGGTTCGTCCCCGACGAGCCGCCGGAGCTCGAGCTGAGTGTCGTGGAGCTCGCGGACGGGAGCGCGGCGCTGTCTATGGTGCTGCGGCCGGGAGAACGAGAGCGCCACAAGGACATCACCGAGTACGGCGGATGGCGGGCCTACCGTCGCTCCCTTGGCTGACATGCCCCGCCCGGACCTGGTCATCCGTGCCGCCCGCGCCGTCGTGGGCGGTGAGGAACGGCCCTGTGCAGTCAGTGTCGCCTCGGGGCGGATCGTCGGACTCGACGACGGAGGCCGGCCGGAGGCGGCGGAGGAGCTTCGCCTCGGTGACGACGTGGTCCTCCTGCCCGGCCTGGTCGACACGCACGTCCACGTGAACGAGCCCGGCCGGACGGAGTGGGAGGGCTTCGCGCACGCAACCAGGGCGGCCGCGGCCGGGGGCGTCACCACGATCGTCGACATGCCGCTCAACAGCGTCCCGGCCACCGTGGACGTCGAGGCGTTCCAGGCCAAGCTCAGGGCCGCTGCCGGGAAGTGTCATGTGGACGTGGGCTTCTGGGGCGGGGCCGTGCCCTCGAACCTCCACGACCTCCCGCGGCTGTGGGACGCAGGTGTGTTCGGCTTCAAGTGCTTCCTGGCCGACTCCGGCGTCGAGGAGTTCCCGGCGCTGGACGAGGCACGTCTCGAGGACGTGATGGAGCAGGTGTCCGCGTTCGGTGGCCTCCTGCTGGTGCACGCCGAGGACCCCGACGCGGTGTCCCCGTGCCCGGCCGGAGGGACCCGGTACGGCGACTTCCTCGCGTCACGGCCTGACGCCTCCGAGGTGTCCGCGGTCACCGCCGTCGTCGGGGCCGCCCGTCGTACCGGCTGCCGCACGCACGTGGTCCACGTGTCGACGGCGCGGGCACTGCCGGTGCTCGACGCCGCACACTCGGCAGGGGTCCCGGTCACCGCGGAGACCTGTCCGCACTACCTCGCGTTGAGCGCCGAGGAGGTCCCGGACGGGGCCACGGAGTACAAGTGCTGCCCCCCGATCCGTGACGCGGCGAACCGCGAGCTGCTCTGGTCGGGGTTGGCCGGTGGCACCCTCGGCTGTGTGGTCTCCGACCACTCCCCGTGCGCGCCGGAGCTCAAGGCACACGACACCGGGGCCTTCGCCGACGCCTGGGGCGGGATCAGCTCGCTCCAGCTGGCGCTGCCGGTGGTCTGGACGGAGGCGCGCCGGCGAGGGCACGGCCTGGTCGACGTCGCGCGGTGGATGGCAGCGGGGCCCGCCGACCGCGCGGGCCTGCGACGCAAGGGAAGGATCGCGGTCGGCAACGACGCCGACTTCTGCGTCCTGGCGCCGGAGGAGACCTTCGTCGTCGACCCGTCGCGGCTTGCGCACCGCAGCCCGGTCACGCCGTACGCCGAGCGCGAGCTCGCAGGGGTGGTCCGCGGCACCTGGCTCGGCGGCCGGCCCGTCGACACCGACGGTCCGCCGCGCGGGCGGCTGCTGCGACGAGGAGGCTCCTGATGGGAGACGACTTCCGAAGCCTCCCCGACCTCGCCTCGCGACTGCTCGGCGGCAGCGTCGTGCACGCAGACGACGACTTCTTCGCCGGTCGCGAGAACCTCCTCACCCCCGGCCCGGCCGTCCACGACCCGACCGCGTTCGGTCTGCGCGGCAAGGTCTACGACGGGTGGGAGACCCGTCGCCGTCGAGCGCCGGGCGACGACCGCGCCGTGGTCCGCCTCGGTGTCCCCGGTGTCGTCGAGGGCGTCGTGGTGGACACCTCGTGGTTCAGGGGCAACTACCCGCCTCACGTCTCGGTGGCCGCGACCGAGCTGCCCGGCTACCCCTCGGCCGACGAAGTCCTCGGCGCGGACTGGACCCTGCTGCTCGCGCGGGTCCCGGTCGAGGGCGACACCGCGAACGACTTCCCCGTCGATCCCGGGCGCCGCTTCACCCACGTGCGGCTCACCCTGCATCCCGACGGCGGTGTGGCTCGGCTGCGCGTGCACGGCAGGCCGGCGCCGGACCCCCGCCTCCTGACGGGCACGGTGGACCTCGCCGCGCTCGAGAACGGCGGCGACGTCGTCGCCTGCTCGGACATGTTCTACGCCTCGGCACGCAATCTGCTGATGCCCGGACGTGCCCGCGTCACCGCAGACGGGTGGGAGAACGCGCGTCGGCGCACAGGCGGCAACGACTTCGTCACCGTCCGGCTCGCCGGGCCGGGCCGCGTGCGGAGGGTCGTGGTCGACACCTCGTGCTTCATCGGCAACGCGCCCGACTCAGTTCAGGTGCGAGGCGTCGATGCCCGCCTCCGCGACCTCGACGACCCGGAGGCATGGATCGACCTCGTGGCCAGGACCCGGGTGCAGCCGGACACCCGCCACCAGCTTGCCGTGGATGCTGCGGAGCCGGTCACCCACGTGCGCCTCGACGTCTACCCCGACGGCGGGCTGGCCCGGCTCCGGGTCCTGGGGGAGCTCGAGTCGTCGCAGGACGAGTCGGGGTAAAGCCACTGCGGCGCCACCGGCGGGTGGTGTAGACAGGTTCGAGGAGGTTTGTCGATGCACCTACCCCGCACCCTGGAGCGCGGCTCGCTCGACTGGCTGAACGGGCTCGACGAGGACGACTGCGCCATGGAGCTGCGTGCCTGCTGCGCAGCCGGATCCTGGGTGCGCGGCATGGTCGCAGCCCGCCCCTTCAGCTCACCCGACGACGTGTGGGAGACCTCCGACGGTCTCGTCTCCGCCCTGGACGACGAAGGCCTCGGTGAGGCCCTCGCGGCGCACGCCCGCATCGGCGAACGCCGCAGCGGTGAGTCCCGCGAGGACTCGTGGTCCCGCGCCGAGCAGGCGGGAGCTCTCGGCGCGGTCGCGGACCTGCGGGAGCTCCTCGAGCAGGGGAACCGGGCCTACGAGGAGCGGTTCGGGCATGTCTTCCTGATCCGAGCGGCCGGGCGCAGCGCGCAGGAGATGTACGACGCGCAGCGGTCCCGTCTCGGCAACGACGAGGTCACCGAGCGCAGCGTCGTACTGCACGAGCTCGCCGAGATCGTCCGGCTGCGGCTGGAGGGGCTGGTGGGCGCGTGAGTCTCTCCAGCCATGTCCTGGACGGCACCACCGGCACCCCCGCCGTAGGCGTCTCGCTCCGCTGGGAGCGTCTCGCCTCCGGGCACTGGGAGCCGGTCGCACACGCGGTCACCGACACCGACGGCAGGGTCGCGGACTGGGGTGGCGCCGCGCCGGAGGTCGGGACGCACCGCCTGGTGTTCGGGACGGGGGATTACTTCGGCGCCCGGCGGCAGCCGACGTTCTACCCTGAGGTGATGGTGGTCTTCGAGGTCACCGACGCGGACGAGCACCACCACGTGCCGCTGCTGCTCAGTCCGTTTGCCTACTCGACGTACCGAGGCAGCTGACATGGCCAGGCTAGGGGGCAACCGCTACGGCAAGGCCGAGGTGCGCCTGATGAAGGTCGACCGCACCACCGACCGGCACGTGCTGCACGACCTCACCGTCGACGTCGCTCTCGCCGGCGACATGGACGCGGTGCACCTGTCGGGAGACAACTTCGCGGTGCTCCCCACGGACACGCAGAAGAACACCGTCTTCGCCTTCGCACGCGAGCACGGCGTGGGGGAGGTCGAGGAGTTCGCCTCGCGGCTCGCCCGCCACTTCGTGGATTCTCAGCCCAGCATCCAGCACGCCCGGGTCTCCGTCCGGGAGCAGCCTTGGGGGCGTCTCGAGGACCGTCCCCACTCCTTCGCGCAGTCCGGCGGCGAGGTGCGCACCGCCACGGTCACGTACGACGGGGCGGCCGAACGCCTGCTGTCCGGGCTCACCGGGCTGGTGCTGCTGAGCACGACCGGGTCGGAGTTCCGGGGCTTCGCGAAGGACCGGTACACCACCCTCGCCGAGGCCGGCGACCGGATCCTGTGCACGTCGGTCGACGCGACCTGGCGGCACACCGGCCCGCCCGAGGACTGGGGGAAGTCCTACGACGCCGCGCGGACCGCCTTGGTCGCGGCCTTCGCCGACACCTACAGCCACTCGCTCCAGGAGACGCTGTACGCCATGGGGGAGCGGCTCGTCTCCTCCTGCCCCGGTGTGGCCGAGGTGCGGCTGTCGCTCCCGAACCGCCACCACTTCCTCGTCGACCTCGCGCCGTTCGGCCTCGACAACCCGGGCGAGGTCTTCTACGTCGCCGACCGCCCCTACGGGCTCATCGAGGGGACCGTTCTCGCCGACGACGCGACCCCTGACCCCGAGGCCTGGTAGGCAGCCATGGAGATGGTGCGGGCCGCCACGTGGGCCGATGCGCTTGCCGCCAAGGCCGCTGCTCCCGAGCTGCTGCCGGTCGCCGGCGGCACCGACGTGATGGTGGAGCTGAACTTCGACCGCCGCCGCCCGGCGGGGCTTCTGGACCTGACCCGGGTCGAGGACCTCTCGACGTGGTCGGTCCACGGCGACACGGTGGTGCTCGGCGCGGGTGTCACCTACGCAAGCGTGGTGGACGAGCTCGCCGACCTCTTGCCGGGGCTGGCCATGGCCTCGCGCACCGTCGGGTCCCCGCAGATCCGCAACAGGGGCACCGTGGGTGGCAACCTCGGCTCGGCCTCGCCTGCGGGCGACGCCCACCCGCCTCTCCTGGCGGCCGGTGCCGTGGTCGAGATCGAATCGGTCCGGGGCAGTCGCCTCGTCCCGGTCGGCGAGTTCTTCTCCGGGCCGAAGCGCAGCGTGCTCGAGCCCGACGAGCTGATCCGGGCGGTGCACGTGCCCTGCGCGACCGGGCCGGAGCAGTTCTCCAAGATCGGCACCCGCAACGCAATGGTGATCGCGGTGGCCTCGTTCGGCCTGCGTCTGGACAGCGCCCGACGGCGGGTCGGCACGGGCATCGGGTCGGCGGCGCCGACCCCCCGCGCGGCGCGCGACGCAGAGGAGTTCCTCACCGGCGAGCTGGCCTCGGCCGGGGCGTGGGAGTCCCGCGAGCCGATCGCCCCCTCGGTCATGCGCCGGTTCGCGGAGCTCGTGGCCTCGGCGTCAGCGCCGATCGACGACGTGCGAGGGAGCGCGGACTACCGACGCCACGCCCTCGGTGTGATGGCCCGGCGCACGCTGGCCTGGGCCTGGGACGAGTACCGGAACGGGGTTGCCGCATGAAGGTGGGCTTGACGGTCAACGGCGAGGAGCGCATCGCGGACGACGTGTGGCCGGGCGAGAGCCTGCTGTACGTGCTGCGTGAGCGACTCGGCCTTCCCGGCGCGAAGAACGCGTGCGAGCAGGGCGAGTGCGGGTCGTGTACGGTCTACCTCGACGGCCTCCCGGTCTGCGCCTGTCTCGTCGCGGCCGGGCAGGCCGAAGGACGCGAGGTCGTCACGGTGGAGGGGCTCGCCGAGGGTGACATGCTGCACCGGGTGCAGGAGGCCTTCGTGGCCGCGGGAGCCGTCCAGTGCGGGTTCTGCACTCCCGGCCTCGTCGTCGCAGCACACGACCTGCTCGAGCGAGACCCCGACCCCTCCGAGGCCGACATCCGCGAGGCGCTCGCGGGCAACCTCTGCCGGTGCACCGGCTACCAGAAGATCATCGATGCCGTGCGGCTCGCCGCCCGAGGAGGCCGCGCATGAGGACCGTGCTCCAGGGTTGCGCCGTCGCGACCGTCGACGGAGCCGGCACGGAGTACGTCGACGGGCACGTCGTCGTGGAGGGCGACCGCATCGTCGCGGTGGGCAGCGGACCTGCCGCCGACGTGTCGGCCGACGACCGCGTCGTGGACGGGTCGGGCTGCCTGGCCACGCCCGGGCTCGTGAACACCCATCACCACCTCTACCAGTGGGCGACCCGCGGCCTGGCGCAGCAGTCGAACCTCTTCGGGTGGCTCACCGAGCTGTACCCGCTGTGGGCCGGGCTGGACGCCGACGTCGTGGGGGCGGCCTCGGCTGCCGGCCTGGGCTGGCTGGCGAGAACCGGCTGCACGACGACGACCGACCACCACTACGTCTTTCCCCGCCAGGGCGGCGACGTGCTCGCCGCCGAGGTCGAGTCAGCCCGTCAGATCGGGCTGCGCTTCCATCCCTGCCGCGGCTCGATGGACCTCGGCCGGTCCGCCGGGGGGCTGCCTCCCGACGACGTCGTGGAGGGCATCGACGCCGCCCTCGAGGCGACGGCCGCCGCGGTCGACCGGTTCCACGATCCCTCCGCCGGTTCCATGCTGCGAGTGGCGGTGGCGCCGTGCTCGCCGTTCTCGGTCACCGGGGACCTGATGACCGAGGCCGCGGCCCTGGCGCGCGACAGGGGCGTCCGGATGCACACGCACCTCGCGGAGACGGTCGAGGAGGAGGCGTACTGCCGCGAGAAGTTCGGCTGCGCTCCGGTCGAGTACGTGGACGAGCTCGGCTGGCTCGGCGACGACGTCTGGCTCGCCCACTGCGTGCACCTCGACGAGAAGGCCGTCACCCGGTTCGCCGAGACCGGCACCGCCGTCGCGCACTGCCCGACGAGCAACGCCCGGCTCGGTGCGGGAACAGCACCGCTCGAGGCTCTGCTCGCCGCTGGGGTCCCGGTGGGTCTCGGGGTGGACGGACCTGCGTCGAACGAGGAGGGCTCGATGGCCGCGGAGCTGCATGCGGCCTTGCTCATGGCCCGGCTTCGTGGCGGCCCGACTGCTCTGACCGCACGGGAGGCGCTGGCTGCCGGCACCATCGGCGGTGCCCGGTGCCTGGGCCGTGCCGAGGAGATCGGCTCCCTCGAGCCCGGCAAGCTCGCCGACGTCGCACTCTGGCGACTCGACGGTGTTCCGCACGCGGGCATCACCGACCCGGTCGCCGCGCTCGTGCTCGGATCCAGGCCCGGGCTGCGCCTGCTCCTGGTCAACGGCTCCCCGGTGGTCGAGGACGACGTGCTGCTCACCGCCGACGAGCCGGCGCTCGCGAGGGCCGCCGCGCGGCAGGCACGGCGTCTGCTCGAGCGGAGGGAGGCGCGATGACAGAGGACCTCACCGACACGCTTGCGGACGGCCGGAGCCGCACCTGGAGCCGGGCGGCCGGGGGAGTGGGTGAGAACGCTCGGCGACCGGACGGGACGCTGAAGGTCAAGGGCGAGTTCGCCTACTCGTCGGACCTGTGGATGGACGGGATGCTCTGGGGCGCCACGCTCCGCAGCCCACACCCCCACGCCCGCATCACGCACGTGGAGACCGCGCGTGCTCTCGCGCTGCCGGGCGTGTTCGCGGTGCTCACCCAGGAGGACGTGCCGGGCGTGAACGCCTTCGGTCTCGAACGACCCGACCAGCCGGTGCTGGCCTCGGACCGCGTCCGCTACCAGGGAGAGCCGGTGGCGCTGGTGGCCGCCGAGCACCCCGAGACCGCACGCCGCGCGCTCGACCTGGTCGAGGTCGGCTACACGCCCCTGCCGCCCGTCACGGACGCGACCGCCGTGGTACACGGCGTCACCGAGCCTCTGCACCCGGGTGGGAACGTGGTGCGGCACGTCCGGATCCGGCACGGCGACCAGGCAGCGGTCGCCGACGTGGTCGTGTCGGGCGACTACGAGGTCGGCATGCAGGACCAGGCCTTCCTGGGCCCCGAGTCCGGGCTCGCGGTGCCTGCGCCGGACGGAGGGGTGGACCTGTTCGTGGCGACCCAGTGGCTGCACGTCGACCGCTCCCAGGTCGCCGCTGCACTCGGCCTGGAACCGGACCTGGTCAGGATCACCCTCGCCGGCGTGGGTGGTGCCTTCGGCGCCCGGGAGGACCTGTCGATGCAGGTGCACGCCTGCATGCTGGCGATGCGCACCGGCCGACCGGTGAAGATGGTCTACTCACGCGAGGAGTCGTTCTTCGGCCACGTTCACCGGCATCCGGCCCGGATGCACTACGAGCACGGCGCCACCCGCGAGGGCCGACTCGTCTACGTCAAGGCCGAGATCGTCCTCGACGGCGGTGCCTACGCCTCGAGCACACCGGCCGTCGTGGCGAACGCAGCAACCCTGGGTGCGGGTCCGTACGCCGTACCCACGGTCGTCATCGACTGCTACGGCGCGTACACCAACAACCCGCCGTGCGGAGCCATGCGCGGCTTCGGCGCGGTGCAGGCGGCGTTCGGCTACGAGTCGCAGATGGACTGTCTCGCGGAGGCGGTCGGCGTCGACCCGGCCGAGATCCGGATCCTCAACGCGCTCCGTGAGGGCGACCAGGTGGCCACCGGGCAGGTCGTCGACTCCGCCGCGCCGGTGGCGGAGCTGGTACGACGGGTGCGGGACATGCCGATGCCCGAGGCAGCCGCGCCGGACCTGCGCGAGATGCCCGGAGGGGTCGCGAACACCACGCACGGCGAGGGCGTCGTACGCGGGGTCGGCTACGGCGTCGGGATCAAGAACGTGGCCTTCTCCGAGGGCTTCGACGACTACTCGACCGCCAGGGTGGTCCTCGAGGTAGTGGCAGGGGAGCCGGCCGTGCTCGTGCACACGGCCGCAGTCGAGGTCGGACAGGGGCTCGTGACGCTGCAGGCGCAGATCGCCCGGACGGAGCTCGGGGTGCAGCGGGTCTCGGTGCAGACCGCGGACACGCAGGTCGGCAGCGCCGGTTCGACGTCCGCGTCGCGGCAGAGCTACGTCACCGGCGGCGCGGTCCAGGCCGCCTGCCGGGCCGTCGCCGACCACGTGCGGCGGCTCGCCGCGGCGCGTGCGGGCCTCGAGGCCATCGACCTCGCCCTCGTCGGAGGCGCCATCGTGACCCGGGACGGCGAGGAGGTGGCCGGGCTGGTCGACCTGCTGGGGGACCAGCGCGTCGAGCGCACGGTGGAGTGGCGGCACCGTCCGACCACCGGCATCGACCCCGAGACCGGCCAGGGCAACGCGCACGTCCAGTACGCCTTCGCGGCGCACCGGGCCGTCGTCGACGTCGACGTCGAGCTCGGGCTCGTGAAGGTGGTGGCGCTGGACTGTGCACAGGACGTCGGGTTCGCCATGAACCCCGACGCCGTCCTGGGCCAGATCCACGGCGGCAGCGCCCAGGGGCTAGGGCTCGCGCTGATGGAGGAGATCCAGGTTCGCGACGGGCTGGTCCGCAACCCCTCCTTCACCGACTACCTGGTCCCGACCCTCCTCGACATGCCGCCGATGCGGGTCGACGTGCTCGAGCTCGCGGACCCCCACGCGCCGTACGGCCTGCGTGGAGTGGGGGAGCCACCGACGATCTCGTCCACCCCGGCGGTGGTGGCCGCGATCAGGGACGCGACGGGGCGGGCGCTGACGCGGGTGCCTGTGCGCCCTGAGCACCTCCTCGCGCTGAGGTGAGGAGATCAGGCGAGGCCGAGCTTGTCGAGCACCCAGGCGTAGCTGAAGGCACGGTCGCGCCAGGCGTTGTAGCGCCCGCTCACCCCGCCGTGGCCGGCCGCCATCTCGGTCTTGAGCAGGAAGTCCTGCGGCTCTGCGGCCGTGGCCCGCAGCTTCGCGATCCACTTCGCGGGCTCGACGTAGAGCACCCTGGTGTCGTGCAGCGAGGTCTCGGCGAGGATCGACGGGTAGCGCTTGTGCTCGACGTTCTCGTAAGGGGAGTAGGACTTCATGTACGCGTAGACGTCGGGGTCCTCCAGAGGGTTGCCCCACTCCTCCCACTCCACGACCGTCAGCGGGAGTGACGGGTCGAGGATGGTGGTCAGCGCGTCGACGAAGGCCACGTCGGCCACGATCGCCCGAAACGCGTCGGGCGCGAGGTTCGCGACCGCGCCCATCAACAGCCCGCCGGCGCTGCCGCCCTCCGCCACGAGGCGGTCCGGGCTGGTCCACCCGCTCGCCGCGAGGTGACGTGCGCAGGCGACGAAGTCGGTGAAGGTGTTCTTCTTGGCCAGCAACTTGCCCTGGTCGTACCAGCGTCGGCCCATCTCACCGCCCCCGCGGACATGGGCGATCGCGAACCCCACGCCGCGGTCGAGCAGGGAGAGCCTCGAGATCGTGAAGTAGGGGTCCGTGGAGGACTCGTAGGAGCCGTAGCCGTAGAGCAGCAGCGGCATGGTCCCGTCGCGAGGCGCGTCCTTGGGGCAGACGATCGAGATGGGCACCCTGGTGCCGTCCTCCGCGGTCGCCCACTCGCGGTGCTGCTCGTAGCGCTCGGGGTCGAAGTCCCCGAGCACCGGCATCTGCTTGAGCAGGGTGAGCTCGCGGGTTGCCACGTGGAAGTCGTAGACGGCGGGCGGGGTGGCCAGCGTGGTGTAGCCCAGGCGCACGGTCGGCTGCTGGAACTCCGGGTTGGCGCCCGCACCGACGGTGTAGACCGCGTGACCGAACTCGACCGGGAAGTCCTCGCCGAGCCCCTTGTCGGTCAGCGTGATCACGCGCAGCTGGGTAAGGCCCTCACGGCGTTCCTGGACCACGAGATGCCCCGCGAACGCCTCGACGTCCTCCAGGCGTACGTCGGGGTCGTAGTCGAGCAGCGGCACCCAGTCCTCGTGGCTCGTCGCATCGACAGGGGCCTTCGCGAGGGTGAAGTTCTCCGCCCCGTCGTTGTGGAGCACCAGGAAGCACTCCTCGCCCGCGATCACGGCGTGCTCGACTCCGTACTCCACCCCCTGACGCCGCGGGGCAACCACCCGGAACTCGCCGGTCGGATCGGCCGCGTCGAGCACGCGGTACTCCGTGGTCGTCTTCGAGCCGACGCCGATCACCAGGAAACGGTCGCTGCGCGTGCGCCCCACCGAGGTCCAGAACCGCTCGTCGGGCTCGTGGAAGACGACGACGTCCTCGGCGGGGTCGGTGCCGAGCTCGTGCCGCCAGATCTTGTCGGGCCGCCAGGCCTCGTCGACGGTCGTGTAGAAGAGGTGCCTGCCCTCGCGCGCCCACGTCGCGCCGTAAGCGGTGTCCGGGACCCGGTCCGGAAGCAGCTCGCCGGTGCGCAGGTCCTTCACCTGGAGCAGGAACCGCTCGTGACCGACGGTGTCCACGCTGAAGGCCAGCAGCCGGCCGTCGGGGCTGATCGAGGAGGCACCCAGCGAGAAGAAGTCGTGGCCCTCGGCCAGCTCGTTGAGGTCGAGCAGCACCTCCTCACCGGGCACCTCGGAGTCGACCTCGAGCACCGGCGGAGTCCAGTCGTCGGGGGACGAGACGGGGCACCGGCAACTGATGCCGTACTGCTTTCCCTCCAGCGAGCGGCTGTAGTACCAGTACGACCCGATCCGCGACGGGACGGAGAGGTCGGTCTCCTTGGTCCGCGAGCGGATCTCCTCGAAGAGCGTCTCTCGAAGATCCGCGAGGTGAGCCGTGGCCTGCTCGGTGTAGGCGTTCTCGGCCTCGAGGTAGGCGAGCGTGTCGGCCGACTCCTTGTCGCGCAGCCACTCGTACTCGTCGACGACCGTGTCGTCGTGGAAGGTTCGAGTGGTGGGAACCCTCTTGGCGCGTGGTGGTTCGATGGGGTGCGACACGTCGTGGAGCCTAGCCTTCACACCCATCACCTACCTTGGATGGGTGCGCACGATCGACCTGAACGCCGACCTCGGCGAGGGCGTCACCGACGACCTCGGCCTCCTTGCCGTCGTGACCAGCGCAAACGTCGCCTGTGGCTACCACGCCGGCGACGAGGTCATCATGCGCAAGGTCTGTCACGAGGCGGCCGCCCGCGGCGTCGTCGTGGGGGCCCAGGTCTCCTACGACGACCGAGAGGGCTTCGGCCGGAGGCACCTCGACATCGACTTCGAGACGCTGGTCGACCAGGTGGCCCATCAGGTGGCGCTCCTCGACGAGATCGCCCGGGCCTGCGGGACCGCGGTGTCCTACGTCAAGCCGCACGGGGCGCTCTACAACCGCGTCGTGCACGACGAGGAGCAGGCCAGTGCCGTGCTCACAGGCTCCGGTGAGCTGCCGGTGCTCGGCCTGCCCGGGTCGGTCTTCCTCGAGCTCGCAGCCGGCCTCGGCCGGGTCGCCCACCCCGAGGGTTTTCCCGACCGCGCCTACACGGCCGAGGGCCGTCTGGTGCCCCGGGACCAGCCCGGTGCGGTTCACCACGAACCGTCCGTGATCGCCTCGCGTGCGGTCGACATGGCGCGCTCGGGCACGGTCACCTCGGTGTGCGTCCACGGTGACTCCCCGGCAGCGGTGCGCAGCGCGACCCAGGTGCGCCTGGCGCTGGAGACGGCCGGGCTGACCCTTCGGAGCTTCGCATGAGACTGCTGCGCGTCGGGGGCGACTCGCTGCTCGTGGAGGTCTCCGACACGGCGGCGGCGATGAGGGTGTACGACGAGGCGCTGCGGCGTGAGGTCGAGGCGGCCGACGTCGTGCCCGCCGCGCGCACCGTGCTCTTCGCGGGCGTGCCCGACCTGACGCGTCTCGAGAAGGAGCTGGTCGAGTGGGAGCCGGAGCGGGCCGCGGCGCCGCCGGCCGGGCAAGGGCCGGTCGTGGAGGTCCCCACCGTCTACGACGGGCCGGACCTCGACTCCGTGGCACGGCACTGGGACGTGACGACCCGTGAGGTCGTCGAGCGCCACACGTCGCAGGAGATGCTCGTCGCCTTCTGCGGCTTCGCCCCGGGGTTCGCCTACTGCACCGGCCTGGAGACCACCCTCTCCGTCCCGCGCCTGACGGAGCCCCGCACGCGAGTGCCTGCGGGGGCGGTCGGGCTGGCCGACGTGTTCACGGGGGTGTACCCGTCTGCGTCGCCGGGCGGGTGGCAGCTGATCGGCCGCACCGACCTCGTGCTCTGGGACGAGCGCCGCGAGCAGCCGGCGACCCTTGCCCCGGGCACCAGGGCACGGTTCGTGGAGGTGCCCGGGTGACGGCCTCGCTCACCGTGCTGGACGCCGGTCCGATGACCACGGTGCAGGACCTCGGGCGGCGCGGGTTCGCCCACCTCGGCGTGCCGCGGTCGGGTGCTCTCGACGCCGAAGCGGCCGGGTACGCCAACCGGCTCGTCGGGAACTCCGTCGACGCTGCGGTCCTCGAGACCACGCTCGGCGGTGTGGCCGTCCGGGTCGACGGCCAGGTGTCGGTGGCGGTCACCGGTGCCCCTGCCGCAGTCAGCGTCGAGGGCCGTCCGCGTCCCTTCGCCGAGACGTTCACCGTCCGCCGGGGCGAGACGGTCACGGTGGGTCCGGCCCAGTCGGGACTGCGTAGCTACCTCGCGTTCTCGGGCGGCGTGGACGTGCCGCCGGTGCTCGGCTCACGTTCCACCGACACGCTCTCGGGCCTGGGCCCGCCACGGCTCACCGCCGGCATGAAGCTCCCGCTGGGGGAGCCGGTGGGGTCACCCCACGGCGTCGACGTGCCCGTCGTACACGGCCACCCCGACAGCGTGCGGGTGAGGCTCGTGCCGGGTCCCCGGCTCGACTGGTTCGCCGAGGACGTCCTCGGCCTGCTGTCCTCGGCCACCTACACCGTCTCGGCGGACTCCAACCGGGTCGGGGTGCGGCTCGAGGGGGCGCCCCTGCCTCGGCGGGAGAGCCGAGAGCTGCCCAGTGAAGGCCTTGTGCTGGGCGCGGTCCAGGTCCCCGCGTCGGGACAGCCGTTGGTCTTCCTCAACGACCACCCCACCACCGGTGGCTACCCGGTCGTCGGTGTGGTGGCCGCGGAGGACCTTGGGATGTGC
>DASSMS010000130.1:0-12444 GCA_035688575.1 Nocardioidaceae bacterium | reverse complement strand
GAGCGCTGCTGAGCGGGCCTGCACGTAGGCCTCGAACTCCTCCACCGACTACCTCCTCACCCTTACTCACGCAGGATCGGGAGGTCTCGGGTGGAACCGGCCGGAAGTCTATGAGCTCGTCCGGTCGAGCCGGTAGGTCGTGCCCAGGCCCGGACTAGCATCGCGAGCATGACCGACAGCGCATCCATGCCCCAGATCCCGTCCGAGGCGGTGTCCTTCCCCAGTGGCGGGCGGATGCCCCTGCTGGGCTTCGGCACCTGGCAGATCAAGGGCCGGGCGGCCGTGGCGTCGACCGGGGCGGCCCTCGAGGCGGGGTACCGCCACCTCGACACCGCCACCATCTACGGGAACGAGGCCGAGGTCGGCCGCGCGCTGCGAGACAGCGATGTCGCCCGCGACGACGTCTTCGTCACGACGAAGTGCCCCCCGCACCTGGCCGGTAGGGAGATCGACACGCTCAAGCAGAGCCTGGACATGCTCGGGACCGACCACGTCGACCTGTGGCTGATCCACTGGCCGGCCGACGACGGGCTCGGGCTCGGCATCTGGGAGAAGTTCGTCGAGGCCCGCGAGCTCGGGCTGGCCAGGGACATCGGGGTCAGCAACTACACCGCCGAGCAGATCGACCGGCTGGTCGAGGCGACCGGCGTGAAGCCCGTGGTGAACCAGATCAAGTGGAGCCCGCTGCTCTTCAAGCCCCACGTGCTCGAGCAGCACCGCGAGCGCGACATCGCGCTGGAGGGCTACAGCGCGCTTCGCGGCGGGACGCTGGAGAACGCCACGATCCGCGAGGTCGCGGACAGGGTCGGCCGGACGCCCGCCCAGGTGATTCTGCGCTGGCACCTGCAGCACGGCGTGATCGCGATCCCGAAGTCGACGAAGGTGGAGCGGATCCGGTCCAACGCAGACGTGGCCGGGTTCGAGCTCTCCGCCGAGGACATGGCGGCGCTGGACGGGCTCGCCGCGTCCTGACGGGTTCGTCCCACCCGCTGTTCCCGTCCGTGCGGACGGCAAGAGCAGGCCAGGTGCCGAATCACCTGCTCTTTCCGTCCAGCTGGACGGCTTCGACCAACAACGAGGCCCGCCGCGGTCAGGGTGTCGCGGCGGGCCTCGTGGCTTTCGGGGAATGGTCAGGCGTTGCGGACGACCTCGTGGTGCTCGAGGCGGGGGAGCCGGTCGAGCCAGGCGTCGTCGGCCGGCTTGCCGATGTTCACGACCAGCAGCGACCTGAGGGTGGTGCCCTCGAAGAAGGCGGAGTCGAGGCCGTCGGCGTCGAAGCCGCCCATCGGCCCGGCGGCGAGGCCGGCGGCGCGCACTCCGAGCAGGAAGTAGCCGACCTGGAGCGTGGCGTTGAACCTCGCGGCCTGCTCCCGCGCCTCGTCGTCGGCGAAGAGGTCCTTGGCTCCGGGGAAGTGCGGGAACATGCGGGGCAGGTGCGCGTGGAAGTCGGTGTCGGCGGCGAGGATCGCGACCAGTGGTGCGTTGGCGGTCTTGTCGCGGTTGCCGTCCGCCATGTGCTTGAGCAGACGCTCGCGCGCCTCGCCCTCACGGACGAGCACGATCCGCAGCGGCTGGGTGTTCATGGCGGTCGGCGCGTACTTCGTCAGGTCGTAGATCGCGGCCACCTGCTCGTCCGTGACCGGCTCGTCGGTGAACGAGTTGGCCGTACGGGCGTCGCGGAAGAGGAGGGCCTGGGCTTCGGGGGAGAGCTCGAGTGCGTTGGTCATAACGGGCACAACGGTAGTTGATCGTTAAACAATCCCTCCAGGGACTGTGAGGACAACCACTCCGCGGCGTACCAGGAAACGACGAAGCCCTGGACCTCATGGTCCAGGGCTTCGGTTGGCGACCCCGACGGGACTCGAACCCGCGGCCTCCGCCGTGACAGGGCGGCGCGCTAACCAACTGCGCTACGGGGCCTTGCTGTTGTGTTGCTGAGCGGTGGAACTCTAACCCATCCACCGCCGATCGTCCGAATCGGCCGCCGGCCGGCTCGGACTGGCACCCCCAACGGGATTCGAACCCGTGCTACCGCCGTGAAAGGGCGACGTCCTAGGCCACTAGACGATGGGGGCTGGTTACCCATGGGCCGTCAGGCGCGACTGCCGTCAGGGACCGGTACAGCATAGGGCACGGAAGGTGTCCCCCCAAATCACCCGCCGCTAGGCCCCGCGGGGACAATGGAGCCGTGATCGACATGAGCCGGGAGCGCTTCGAGGAGCTCGTGGGTGACGCCCTCGACCAGGTGCCCGAGGGGCTCGCGGCTCTCATGGACAACGTGGTGGTCCTCGTCGAGGACGAGCCGCCCCAGGACGACCCGGACCTCCTGGGGTTCTACGACGGCACGCCGCTGACCGAACGCGACACCAGGTACGCCGGGGTCGTCCCGGACCGGATCATGATCTTCCGCAACCCCACGCTGCGGATGTGCGAGGACGAGGACGAGGTCGTCGACGAGGTCCGGATCACCGTGGTGCACGAGATCGCTCACCACTTCGGCATCGACGACGACCGGCTGCACGACCTCGGCTACGCCTGAGGTGCACCGTCCCACTCACGCGGAGTAGGGGTCGTCCTCCACCGTGAAGGATCCGGGCCACGGGGTCGGCTCCTTGCCCTCGGCCTGGCGTGCGAACTCCTCGCACCACCAGCGCACGAGCTCCTTCTGCTGTGGTGAGGCGGTGAGGACGAGCAGGCGCTGCTCGCGGCAGAACTCGTCGGCCCGCTCCAGCGCCACGAGCATGCGCGCCATCGTGGCCGGCATGGTCGCGGGCACCACGAGGTCGAGGTCGACCCGGTCGAGCCCCTGGGCCAGCGCGGCATCGAGCCCCTCTCGGCCGCTCATGACCCGTCGCTCCTGCTCGACCTGGAGGAACACCTCGGTGAGCTCACGTGCGATCGGGTAGTCGTGGCCGTGGGCGAGCGAGAGCATGCGCAGCTCGCGCCCGAGCTCGAAGAAGCGCTGGCGGAACCTTCCCCAGGGGGCCACCGGGAGCCCGAGGATGCGGATCCGCAGTGGTTCTCCGACCTGGCGCATGGTTGCCAGTCGCTCCTGCACGGTCTGCTCGAGGTCGAAGACGTCGCCGCTGAGGCCTCCGTCGAGCCGGGGCTCCCGGGCGGGCTCGAACCACACCACCTTGCCCTCGGGCACCAGCTCCGCGCCCCAGGCGGTCGAGTTCAGGGCCACCAGGCCCAGGCCGCGCCCGAAGGTCGCCAGCAGGTGGTCCTCGTCGGCCATGCCGATGTTCACCTCGGGCGGCCGGTTCGAGGCGTCACGGACCTCCACCCGCGGGTGGTCGCGGGTCCCGCGGACACGCACCGTGATGGGTGGGGAGCCGTGCAGGATCGAGTTCGTGACGAGCTCGGAGACACCGAGCTCCGCGGTCTCGACGATGTCCTCGCGGTCGAGGCGCTCGAGCACCTCCCGAACCCAGGCGCGGGCCTCCTTGACCGACTCGGGGTCCGGTTCCAGCGGCAGCGCTTTCAGGTTCAGGGGCATGGTCAGACCCTGCTCCGCCCGCGGGTCCGCCACCCGACCGTGATCGCTCCCATGCAGGCAGCGTATCCGGAGACCCTCGCACGGGAGAGCCTCCGGCGCGTCCTCAGCCGGGGAGGTGCCCGGCGAGGAAGGCGTCCACCGCCGCGTAGTAGCCGTCCGGCTGCTCCCGCCGGATGCAGTGCGCGGACCCCGGGATGCGTACGACCCGGACGGCGGGGTTGCCGATCTCGGCGATGCCGCGCTCCACCTCCTCGGTGATGCACACTTCCGCGAGGTCGTCGCCGGAGAGGACGAGGGTCGGGACGGTGAGCTTCTCGAACAGCTCGTTCCACCGGGTGATGGGCTTGAAGTCGCCGTAGGCGAGGTACTCGAGGTCCATCTGCTGCTCTGCCCGGCCCGTGACGAGCAGCTCGTCCTCGGGCCAGTCGGGGTGCGCCTCGCGCCGGACCCGGAGCAGCTCCTCGTCGTCGTGGGCCTCGAGGCTGTCGCGGACGCCGGCGAGGAACTCCTCACCTCGCGTGGGGTCTCGCTGCAGGTCGTCGGGGCCGAGGGGAGCGGGGTCCTCGAGGACCAGCGCGCGCACCAGCTCCGGCCGTCGTACGGCGGTGGCCAGCGCCACGGCCCCGCCGAGCGAGTGCCCCACGACGACGGCCGGCTCGTCGAGCTGCTCCAGGATGCGGGTCGCGTCGTCGACCATGACCTCACCCGGGTGCTGGTGGAGCTGGTCGCGGGTGAAGCGCGGCGACGTGCCGTGACCACGCTGGTCGAGGGTGAGGACGGAGTACGTCGGACCCCAGTGCCGCTCCGCTCCCGGCCACCCCGACCCCGAGTCGGTGAGGCCATGGAGGAACACCATCGTCGGGGCCTGCCCCACCGGCCGGCCGGTCCGGCGTACGTTCAGGTCGGTCTGGAGGTCGTGGGTCATCACTGCTCCGGGGATGTGGCGCGGGCGTCTTCCTCGGTCGAGCCTGTCGCGCCCGCGCTCACCGGTCCAGGTGCCGCGCCCACGCGAAGGCGAACAGGCCGTAGCAGCCGATGCCCACTCCGAGGGCGATGAGGATCGGGGAGCCGAAGGGCTGCTCGAGCACCGCGTGCAGGGCCTGGTCCAGGCCGCCGGACTTCTTCGGGTCGTGGGTCCAGGCGGCCCAGAGGAAGAGCCCGGCCACGACGAGCAGCGCGAGGCCCTTGGCGACGTAGCCGGCCTTGCCGAGGAGCACGAACGCCTTGCCGGTGTCACCGATGCGGCCCTCGGCCTTCAGCTTGTCCATGAAGGTCTCGCTGAGGCCCCGGTAGATCTGGCGCACGGCGTAGGCGAGCACGCCCAGGCCGACGGCCCCCACGAGGAGCTGACCCGCGGGCATGGACATGATCTTGGAGGTGATGGTGTCGGTGCCGCCGCCGTCGGATCCGCCGCCCATCGCGATCTTGAGTGCGCTCCAGCCGAGCACGCCGTACAGGACCGCCTTCAGGCCGGAGTTGAGACGCTTGAGGAGCCGCTTCTTGCCCTGCTCCTCACGGTGTCCGACGACCGCGTCGATCAGCTTCCAGACCACCAGCGCGCCGAAGCCGCCGGCCACCACGTAGAGCAGCACACCTCCGACGGGGGTCTTGGCCATCGCGCTCAGCGCGCCGTCGCTGGAGGCCGACCCCGAGGAGTCCCCGAGGGCCAGCTGGATGGCGACCCAGGCGATGAGCAGGTGCACGACGCCGTAGGCGATGATTCCCACCCGGACCGCGTGGTCGAAGAGCTTGCTGCTGTCTGCATTGCGTCCGAACTGGTGTGCCTGTGCGGCCACGTCCCCGGCGTTCATGGGTTCCCTCCCTCTCGACGCCCGGGGATGACCGGGCGGATCACCTATACCCAGTTCAGGCGGAAGGGATGTCTGCCTTCGTCTCGAAGCGTGCGATTGATGTCACCTTGCCGTCCCCCACCTGGAACACGCACCAGGTCTCGGTTGGCTCCAGCGGTGCTCCGTCCGGGGCGTCGGCGGTCGTCCACCTGGCCACCTCGCGGACCACGAAGCGGCCGGCGGACCCGACCAGCTCCTCCTGCGGCTCGAGGCGGATGCCGGACCTCGTCAGCCAGCCCCGCACGAGGTCGTGGCCGTGGCCCACGCCGCGAGGGCCCTGCACCGCGACCTCGTCGCTGCACAAGGCCACCGCGGCTTCGATGTCACCGGCGTTCAGGGCGTCGTGCCAGGCGGCGAGGACGGCGGCGTCGTCCGCTCCGGGGACGTCGGTCGGGGTAGTCATGCGGGCAGCCTATTCGGGGTTGTCGTAGCCGGGCATGGGGTGAGGGAGTACAACGGTGGGGTGACCCAGGACCTCCTCGTGCTCGGACCCCTCCTCAGATACGTCGACCAGACCAGCGCGAGCATCTGGGTCGAGACCAGCGTCGCCGCCACCGTCGTCGTGCACGCCGCCGACCGGTCGTGGTCGGCCGCCACCTTCGGGGTGCACGGGCACCACTACGCCCTCGTCGAGGTCGACGGCCTCGAGCCGGGTGAGAAGTACCCCTACCGCGTCGAGATCGACGGTACGACGGTGTGGCCCGAGCCGTCCTCGCCCTACCCGCCGAGCGTCATCCCGACGTTGGACCCGGGCAAGCCGCTCCGGATGGCCTACGGCTCCTGCCGCACCAGCGTCTCGCACGACCGGGCCGGCAACCTGACCCATGGCGTGGACGCGATGCGGGCCTACGCCCTTCGGATGGCTGCCGGCGAGGACGACGTGCGGTGGCCGGACTTCGTGCTCTTCCTCGGCGACCAGGTCTACGCCGACGAGACCAGTTCGGAGATGGAGGAGTTCATCAAGTCCCGCCGCGACATCACGGAGCCGCCGTGGGACGAGCTCAAGGACTACGAGGAGTACACCCACCTCTACAAGCTCGCCTGGAGCGACCCGGCCAACCGGTGGCTGCTCTCGACGCTGCCGAGCCTGATGATCTTCGACGACCACGACATCCGCGACGACTGGAACACCTCCATCGAGTGGAAGCACAAGATGGAGGCCACCTCGTGGTGGCACGAGCGGATCGTGTCGGGCCTCGGCTCGTACTGGGTCTACCAGCACCTCGGAAACCTCTCTCCCGCCGAGCGGGCCAAGGACGAGCTGTGGCAGGCCGTCGCGGGCCGGTCGCTGAGCGTGCAGGAGGGTGAGTCGGCCGGGAACGGTGCCGGCGAGGTCGACATCTCCGCGCAGGTCGACGCGTTCGCCGAGCGAGTCGACCAGCAGCCGACGTCGTACCGCTGGAGCTTCACCCGTGACATCGACGACGTGCGCCTGGTCGTCGTGGACTCGCGTGCCGCGCGGGTGCTCGAACCGGAGAACCGCTCCATGCTCGACCCCGACGAGCTCGCCTGGCTCGACGAGCAGATGCAAGGCGGCTTCCGGCACCTGCTCGTGGGGACGTCCCTCCCGTTCCTGCTCTCGCCCGGCCTGCACCACCTCGAGGCCTGGAACGAGGCGCTCGTCGAGGGCGCCTGGGGTAACCGAGGAGCCCGCTTCGGTGAGTGGATGCGCCAGGTGGTCGACCTCGAGCACTGGGGCGCCTTCCAGCACGGGTTCGGGGAGGTCGCCGACATGGCCCTGTCGGTGGCGTACGGCGAGCGCGGGCCCGCCCCTGACACGGTGACGTTCCTGTCCGGGGACGTCCACCACTCCTACGTCTCCGAGGTGCGCCGGGTCCACGAGCGCTCGGGTCCGCGGAGCCGGATCGTGCAGGCGGTCTGCTCGCCGATCCGCAACCCGCTTCCCCGGGCGATGAGGTTCGCGACCGCCTTCCTCTCCTACGGCCTGGCCGGGCCGATGGGGGCGGTCGCCGCGAAGTCCGCGCACGTCCCAGACCCGCCGTTCACGTGGGGACTCGTGAACGGGCCGTGGTTCGACAACAACCTTGCGGTGCTCGAGGACAAGGGGCCGGAGGGGCTCGGCATGGTCTGGTACACCGGCGTGGTCGAGGGCGGCGACCACGAGCACCCTCGGCTGGACAAGGTGGCCTCGACAGTGCTCTCGCCCGGCTCTCCCGTCCACCGCAACCGGCTCACGGGGCCGGTGTCCGGGCGCGTGATCAGCCGGGTGTCCCGGTCCGTGGAGCGTCGTCGCAGACGCCGAGGAGGAGGTTCTCCACCACCTCGGTGAGCGCGGGGTGGATCCAGTACTGCCCGCGAGCGACCTCCTGCGCGGTCTGCCCGAACGACATCGCGCCGATCAGCGGCTGGATCAGGTTGGACGCCTCGGGGCCCATGAGGTGGGCGCCGAGAAGTCGCCCGCTGTCGGGGTCGGCGAGCACCTTCGCGAAGCCCGAGGTGTCCTCCATGGCCCAGCCGTACGCCGTGTCGCCGAAGGACTGACGCGCAGTGACGTAGCGCAGACCCCGCTCCCGCGCGTCCTGCTCGGTCAGCCCGACGGAGGCGACCTGGGGGGAGGTGAACACCGCGCTCGGCACCACCTCGTGGTTGCTCGTGACCATTGCCTCGGGGCGGTCGACGTGGAGCAGGTTGTGCCGGACCACCCGGGCCTCGTCGTTCGACACGTGCTTGAGCTGGAAGCGGTTGCTGACGTCCCCGAGCGCCCATACACCCTCTGCGGTGGTGCGCTGGTGCTCGTCGACCACGACGAGCCCGTCCTCGTCCACCTCCACGCCGGCCAGGTCGAGGGCCAGCCCGTCGGAGTTGGAGCGGCGTCCCGTGGCGACGAGCACCATGTCGACGTCGAGGCTGCCGGCGACCCCGTCCGTGTCGAGGTGCAGGCGGATGCCCTCGCCGTACTCCTCGACCTTCTCCGCGGTCGTGTCCAGCCGGACGTCCCAGCGCTCCCGGGCGAGCGCGGTGAACCTGGCCGAGACCTCCTCGTCCTCGCCGCGGAGGAGCGCGTCGGACCGGTTGAGGATCGTCACCGCGGTTCCGAACGAGCCGAACACGTGGGCGAACTCCGCCGCCACGAACCCGCCGCCGATGATCGCGAGCCGCTCGGGCAGGGCGTCGATGCGCATGATCGTGTCGCTGGTGTGGTGGTCGACCTCGGCGAGCCCGGGGATGTCGGGTACGACGGCTCGGCTGCCTGCCGCGAGCACGACCTGGTCGGCGGTGATCGTCTCCCCGGTGCCTGTGTCGATCGTGCGGGGACCGGTGAACCGGGCGTGTCCCTCGAACAGCGTGACGTTCTCGAGCCGCTCGGCACGGTAGTTGCGCCCGGCCACCGAGATCGGGTCGATCCGGCGGAAGATCCGGTCGCGGATCTCGGCCCAGCGCACGCCCTCGAGCGTGAGGTCGACGCCGAGCTCGCGGGCGTGCGCCACGGAGGCGGCCAGGTCGGCCGGGTGCACGAACATCTTGGTCGGGATGCACCCGACGTTGAGGCAGGTGCCGCCGAAGGTGCCCTTCTCGAGGATCGCGATCCTCTGCTCCGAGAAGCGCTCGTCAGGGATCGAGTTGCCCGATCCGCTGCCGATGATCGCGAGGTCGAAGTGGGTCACGCCGCCCATACTGCCCGAACCGCCGTGTGAGTCTGGTCGCACTCTTGCGGTGTACCCACGAGTGCCCCCGCGTAGGCGTTGTGAGGCAGGTCATTCCCCGCGGGGCATGACCCGATACGGCCTGAGTGTTGTGACTGACAGGGGACGACAATGGGCACAGTGGCTCGCGAGCACGACGTAAGCAACCCAGGAGAGGCAGCAGCATGAATCAGGTCGCACAGGACCGGCACAAGGTCGTGGTGATCGGATCGGGCTTCGGAGGCCTGTTCGGCACCAAGGCGCTGCGACGCAGTGACGTGGACATCACGATGGTCGCGAAGACCACGCACCACCTGTTCCAGCCGCTGCTCTACCAAGTGGCGACCGGGATCCTGTCGGAGGGCGAGATCGCCCCGCCGACCCGTGAGGTCCTGGCCTCCCAGAAGAACGCCCGGGTGATCCTCGGCGAGGTCAAGGACATCGACCTCGAGGCGAAGACGGTCACCTCCCACGTGCTCCACAGGGAGACCGTGACGCCGTACGACTCCCTGATCGTCGCGGCCGGCGCCGGGCAGTCCTACTTCGGCAACGACCAGTTCTCCGAGTACGCGCCGGGCATGAAGTCCATCGACGACGCGCTCGAGCTGCGCGGTCGCATCTTCGGCGCGTTCGAGCTCGCCGAGATCGCCGAGGACGAGGAGGAGATCGACCGGCTGCTCACCTTCGTCGTGGTCGGGGCCGGACCCACCGGTGTCGAGATGGCCGGCCAGATCGCCGAGCTCGCCCACCGCACGCTCAAGCACGACTTCCGGCGCATCAACACCCGTGCGGCCCGGGTCATCCTGCTCGATGCCGCGCCGCAGGTGCTGCCGCCGTTCGGTGCCAAGCTCGGCGAGAAGACCAAGCGCGCGCTCGAGAACCTCGGGGTCGAGGTCCAGCTCGGCGCCATGGTCGTGGACGTCGACGAGCGCGGCCTCGAGGTGCAGGACAAGGACGGCACCCGACGGCGCATCGACGCGGTCACGAAGGTGTGGGCTGCGGGCGTCCAGGCCAGCCCGCTCGGCAAGATGCTCGCCGACCAGACCGGTGCGCCGCTCGACCGGGCGGGCCGGATCGGCGTGAACCCCGACCTGACCCTCCCGGGCCACCCCGAGGTCTTCGTCGTCGGCGACATGATCAGCCTCAACAACCTTCCCGGCGTCGCGCAGGTCGCGATCCAGGGCGCGAAGTATGCCGCGAAGGAGATCGACCGCCGAGTCAAGGGCAAGGCGCCGCAGGGCCCGTTCCGGTACTTCGACAAGGGCAGCATGGCCACGATCTCCCGGTTCCGTGCGGTGGCCATGATCGGCAAGATCCGCCTGACCGGCTTCGTCGCCTGGCTCATGTGGCTCGCGGTGCACCTGGTGTACATCACCGGCTTCAAGAACCGCGTCACGGCGCTGCTGCACTGGTTCGTGAGCTTCATCGGCCGCGGCCGCTCCGAGCGCACCGCGACCGAGCAGCAGATCTTCGCCCGCGCGGCGCTGAACCGGCTCGAGGGCGGCGCGTCCGACCTGGTCAGCCCACCCGGCGTGTACGACGCGACGCGGGAGATGATCGAGGCGACCCGCCGGGCCGAGCTCGAGGCGCGGGCGGCCGAGGAGGCGCGCCTGACCGACTCCGGTGAGCGTGGCATGAAGCGCGAGGACGTCTCCGTCGGCGGCGGGCGCTAGCCGGCGGGGCGGCGCTCCGTAGCCGCCGACTGCCTGAACGCGGACGAGGCCCGCGAGAGCTGATGCTCTCGCGGGCCTCGGTGTTCCTGCCCAACGTGAGTGCGACGGGTCCTTGGCCCCCTCGGCCGTCGGCAGCTCACATCCGGTACGACGGCGAGCCGCCGATGCCGCTCAGTCCTCGTCGATCACGTGGACGGCGGCCTCCTCGGCGCTCGCGCCGGCTCCGTCGATCCCGACATCCTCGGCGACCAGATCCTTCTCGGTGTCCTGAGCGACCCCCTCGTCTCCGGCGACGAGACGGCCGGAGCGCTCCTCGCCCACCTCGCCCCCGACGTGCTCGGCCTCGCTGGCCGCGGCGTCGTACGGGTCGGGCTCCGGAACCTCTTGTGCAAGCCGCTGGTCGAGGGACTCGCCCAGCTGCTCCTCGAGCGGCGTGTTGCCGTACCTCTGCGCCGCCGACCACTTCTCCGGCGGCGAGTAGCCCTCGTCCAGGGGCTCGCCCACCCGGTCGCTGTCGGAGAGGCTGTCGCCGGTCGACTGCGGCTGGTCCTCGTCGTCGACGCTGTAGCCGTGGTAGCTCTCGCCCGCGGTGTTGTCGTCGAAGCCGCCGTCGGTCGCGTCGGTGCCGAGCTGCTCGTTGATGCTCTCGGGCTGTTCGGTCATGTTCCACCTTCCGTGTAGCTGCGGACCGCCGTGTGCGTGGGCGACCCTGTCCGAAATCGGTTCCCCGGAGGGCGCGGAGCATGTACCCCGTGGTCTCGACCACAGGGACGGGCAGCCGGTTCGAGACCTGCCGGTCTGCCCGGTTCTGCGGCTTACAAGGACGGGTGTCGCGGCTGCCGCAACCCCTGATCACGACCCCGCCGCCGTTCAGCCCCACGGCCTGTGCGGCGCCGCTAGGTTTGAGGTGCAGCCGCTCAGGAAGGCAGAGGACATGAGCGAGAACAGCGGCGAGACCAGCCGGGAGAACTACGGCGAGTACAGCGTCGACGACGAGAACCAGCTGCAGCCCGAGGACACCCTCGTGGACCGCGGCCTCGTCGATGCCCTCGACGAGGGGTACTCCCCGCCCGAGCGGTGGTCGCCCGCGGAGGGCTATGGCAACACGCCCTACGAGGAGGAGATGGGCGAGAGCCTCGAGCAGCGGTTGGCGCAGGAGGAGCCGGAGCCCGACCCGTACCTCGAGACCGAGGGGGGCGACGACGAGCCCATGGGCGAGGTCGGAGACCGCCGAGCCGGTCGGCTCGTCGCCGAGGACTACGGCGTCGGCGAGGACACCGAGCAGGACATGGTCGCGGAGGACGTCGGGATCAGCGGAGCCGGTGCCAGCGCCGAGGAGGCTGCCATGCACGTCATCGACGAGGAGACCGGCCGGTCCTGAACCCCGCCGGCGGCTGTCGGGTCCGGCGCCCGGTGCGGTCCGCCGCCGGGCGCCGCCATCCGCCGGGTAGGTGGGGCCGGGATCGCGCATGTGCGTGGGGGTGGCCCGGTTCGGGCCGGAATCGGGGCCAGGGTCGCGCACGAGCGCAGTTCTTGCCCTCGTTGGTGTCCGACGGGGCTACTCGAAGGCGTGCCCCGCCTTCTTCGCCTTCGCGGCGGCCATGGCCTCGCGGGCCCAGCGCGGCAGGATGAAGAGGCCCTCGGCCTCCACGGTCGGCTCGCCGTCGGGGCCGAGGATGTGCCCCTTGACCGTGGTCTTGTGGCCGTCCACCTCGTGGATCCACGCCTTCGCGCACAGCTCTCCCAGGGGAGTGGGGCGCCGGTAGGTGAGGTTGAGC
>DASSMS010000081.1:0-22173 GCA_035688575.1 Nocardioidaceae bacterium | reverse complement strand
GATGACCAGAGAGATCCGCGCCCCCCGAGGCACCGAGCTGACCGCCCGCAGCTGGCAGACCGAGGCGCCGCTCCGGATGCTGATGAACAACCTCGACCCCGAGGTCGCCGAGCGCCCCGAGGAGCTCGTCGTCTACGGCGGCACGGGCAAGGCCGCCCGCAACTGGGAGTCCTACGACGCGCTGGTGCGCACCCTCTCGACGCTCGCCGACGACGAGACGCTCCTGGTGCAGTCGGGCAAGCCGGTCGGGGTCATGCGTACGAACGAGTGGGCGCCCCGGGTGCTCATCGCGAACTCCAACCTGGTCGGCGACTGGGCCAACTGGGAGGAGTTCCGCCGGCTCGAGGAGCTCGGCCTCACGATGTACGGCCAGATGACCGCCGGTTCCTGGATCTACATCGGCACGCAGGGCATCCTCCAGGGGACCTTCGAGACCTTTGCAGCGGTGGCGGACAAGACCGCCGAAGGGTCGCTCGCCGGCACGATCACCCTCACCGCCGGGCTCGGTGGCATGGGTGGCGCGCAGCCGCTGGCGGTCACCATGAACGACGGCGTGGCGATCTGCATCGAGTGCGACGAGTCGCGGATCGAGCGGCGCATCGAGCACCGCTACCTCGACGTTCGGGCGTCCTCGCTCGACGAGGCGCTGCGCCTGGCCGTCGAGGCCCGCGACGAGCGCCGACCACTCTCGATCGGGGTGCTCGGCAACGCCGCCGACATGGTGCCCGCCCTGCTCGAGCAGGGAGCGCCGATCGACATCGTCACCGACCAGACGTCCGCGCACGACCCGCTGTACTACCTGCCCTCCGGCGTGGCCTTCGAGGACTGGGCCGCGCTGCGTGCGAAGGACCCGGCCGGGCTCACCGAGCGGGCGCGCGAGTCGATGGCCCGCCACGTCGAGGCGATGGTCGGCTTCATGGACGCCGGCGCGGAGGTGTTCGACTACGGCAACTCCATCCGCGACGAGGCCCGCAAGGGCGGCTTCGCCCGGGCGTTCGACTTCCCCGGCTTCGTCCCGGCCTACATCCGCCCGCTGTTCTGCGAGGGCAAGGGCCCGTTCCGCTGGGCGGCGCTCTCCGGCGACCCCGCCGACATCGCCGCGACGGACCGCGCGATCCTCGAGCTGTTCCCCGACAACGAGCGGCTGCGCCGGTGGATCACCATGGCCGGTGAGCGGGTCGCCTTCCAGGGCCTCCCGGCGCGCATCTGCTGGCTCGGCTACGGCGAGCGACACCTTGCCGGCCTGAAGTTCAACGAGATGGTGCGCAACGGCGAGCTCAAGGCGCCGATCGTGATCGGGCGCGACCACCTCGACTGCGGCTCGGTGGCCTCGCCCTACCGCGAGACCGAGGGCATGCTCGACGGCTCCGACGCGATCGCCGACTGGCCGCTGCTCAACGCGCTGGTCAACACCGCCTCCGGTGCGTCCTGGGTGTCGATCCACCACGGAGGCGGCGTCGGGATGGGCCGGTCCATCCACGCCGGCCAGGTCACCGTCGCGGACGGCACCGACCTGGCCGCCCAGAAGATCGAGCGGGTGCTGACCAACGACCCGGGCATGGGCGTGATCCGTCACGTGGACGCGGGCTACGACGAGGCGGTCGCGGTCGCGGCTGAGCGCGGCGTACGCGTCCCGATGCAGGAAGGGTGAGCAGGCGCCGTGGCGTCACCGATTACCAGGGGATGTCGAGAAACTGTCGCTTCCCACGGTGATCTTCCCATGGGAAGAGACAGTTCTCCGTGGGAAGTAGGCCGCTTGTGCCTGCGGAGGTCAGCGGTTGCGGTGCCACCAGCGGTGACGACGGCCGGCCGGTACGCCGGAAGCTCCCGATGCCTCGTCGAGGGCCCGCCGCTGTCGCTCCCGGCGCTCGACGAGCCTCGCTCGCCACGCGGCGACCTCTGCGTCCTCGTCACGGGTCGGTGTGACCACCGGGGGACCGCCCGTGAGCTGACGGCGCGCCTCGACGACCCGGCGGTTGAAGTCCGCGACGGCTCGTCGTACACCATCCTCGGTGGTCTCGCGGTCGAGCGCACCGTCGAGCCCGGCGTCCTCCTTGCGCAGCGCGAGCGCCGGGGGGAGCACGCCGGTGATGCGCTCGCGCTCGATGAGGCTCTTGACCCACCAGTCGGGGTCGTGGGTCGATCCGAGCCCCTTGATCGGCTTGCCCGCCCCGGGCAGGTTGTCGAACTCGCCCCGCTCCATCGCGCGGCGGACCTGCAGGTCGACCCAGAGCGCCTTCTGCTCCATCCTCTGGGCGGGGGAGTCGTCGTCCTCGTCCTCTGCCCGCTCGTCGACCGGCTCATCGGGCTCGGGGACCTGCCCGGTCGCAGCGGTGACCCGGGCCCGCCGCAGCCGGCGTTCCTCCTCGATCTCCCGCTCGAGGTCACGGCTGGTGTCGCGCTTGGCCATCCGGCTCACCCCCGGATCACGTCCTCAGGTCACTCCACCGTACCCACCCGCCGGACGGGGATCGGTGGTGTCGTTGCTGGCCACATGGATGCGTACGACGGCAACCTCGGCCGAGCGACCGCGGTTGCCGTCCACGTGGACGGCAACGACGTCCCGTGCTCACCAGCGGCCGCGGTGCACGACCTCCTCGACCGGCCTGCGGCCACGCCGCGCAGCCGACCCGGGGGAGCCGAGGTCACCGGTGCGGTGGCCGAGCGTGATCGCGCCGACCGGCATGAAGTCCGGCGGGACCCCGAAGGCCTCGCGGAACGCGTCGGTGCGAGAGCCCGGGACGCCGAAGAAGCACGCCCCGAGCCCCGCGTCCACCGCCGTGAGCAGCATCAGCAGCGAGGCCATGGCGGTGTCCATGTGCCAGTACGGCACCGGCCAGCGCGCCTCCGAACGGTCCGTCCAGCCCTTGTCCTCCTCGGCGTAGCGGCCCACGTAGGCCGCCTTGTTCGACATCGGGACGACCACCACCGGGGCGGTGCGCATCCCGCGCAGCCAGGAGTCCGGCTCCGCCCCCGCCTCGGGTGGGGTGCACGCCTCCCAGAACCGCACCACGTCGGGGGCGCTGTCGAGCAGCAAGAACGCCCACCCCTGGGTGAACCCGGCGCTCGGGGCGTGCAGCGCGTTCGCGAGGACGCGCTCGACCACCGCAGTGTCCACCGGCTCGGGCGAGTAGTTGCGGACCATCCGGCGCCTGCGCACGACCTCTTGGAACTCCATGGAGCAGATCATGTCGCCTTCCCCTGACTTCACGCAGATGTGGCGTGACCTCGAGCCGCTGGGCCGGTCGTCGGCGAGCGGCGGGTACTTCCGCCAGCCGTTCACATCGGCCGAGCGCGAGGCGGCGTCCTGGTTCCTCGAGCAGTGCCGCAACCGCGGCCTCGAGGTCACCGCCGACGAGTACGGCAACGTCGTCGCGTGGTGGCGGCCCGAGGGCGCCTCCGGGGCGGGTGTCCTGACCGGCTCCCACCTCGACTCGGTGCTCGACGGCGGGGCGTACGACGGCCCGCTCGGTGTCGTGTCCGCCCTGGCGGCGATCGATGTGCTCCGCGACCGCGGCTTCACCCCGGCGCGACCGATCGGCGTGGCGGTGTTCGTCGAGGAGGAGGGGTCGCGCTTCGGCCTCGCCTGTCTCGGCTCGCGCCTGCTCACCGGCGCCACGACGGTCGAGCAGGCCCGGGACCTCCGGGACCGTGACGGGGTGTTCTTCGTCGACGCCGTCGCCGGGGCCGACCTGCCCGCGGCGGCGGGGAGGCTGCGTTGGGCGGATCTTCGTGAGCAGGTCGCCTGCTTCGTGGAGCTGCACGTCGAGCAGGGGCGCGACCTGGTCGACCGGGAGGCCCCCGTCGGCGTGGCCAGCGCGATCTGGCCCCACGGCCGCTACCGCTTCGACTTCGCGGGCGAGGCGAACCATGCCGGCACCACGCGCATGGAGGACCGGCACGACCCGATGCTCACCTACGCGATGACGGTGCTGGCCGCGAACAGGCAGGCCCGGCTCTCCGGTCAGCGCGCGACGTTCGGGCGGGTCGACGTACACCCGAACGGCACGAACGCCGTCCCTTCGCGGGTCACGGCGTGGCTCGACGCGCGGGCCGAGTCCGAGGAGCACCTTGCGGCTCTGGTCGCGGAGGTGGAGCGCCACGCGAGCGAGCGGGCGGGCCGGGACGGCACCTCCGTGGTGCTGACGCCCGAGTCGGTCTCGCCGGAGGTGGCGTTCGACGCCGAACTCGCCAAGCGGATCGCCGGCGCGGACGGCTGGCCGGTCATCCCGACCATGGCGGGGCACGACGCGGGGATCCTGTCGGCGGCCGGTGTGCCGACGGCCATGCTGTTCGTCCGCAACCCCACCGGCATCTCGCACTCCCCGGTCGAGCACGCCGAGACCGGCGACTGCCTCGCAGGTGTCGAGGCCCTGGCCGTGACCCTGGAGAGGCTCGCGTCGTGATCGCGCGGTTCTGGCTCGAGCACGCCTGGCTCGGGGCCGGCGAGGTCGTCGACGGCGTGCTCGTCACGGTCGAGGACGAGCGGTTCGCGAGCGTCGAGGCCGGTGTGCCGCGTACTCCGGAGGGGGCGCACCGGCTGGTCGGGCTCACCGTGCCGGGCATGGCGAACTGCCACAGCCACGCGTTCCACCGGGCCCTCCGCGGGCGGACGCAGCGCGAGCGAGGCACGTTCTGGACCTGGCGCGAGCAGATGTACGCGCTCGCCGGGCGGCTCGACCCGGACTCCTACTACGAGCTGGCGCGGGCGACCTACCGGGAGATGCTGGCGAGCGGGTACACCAGCGTCGGCGAGTTCCACTACCTCCACCACGACGTGGGTGGGTCCCGCTACGACAACCCCAATGCCATGGGGCTGGCGGTGATCGAGGCGGCGCGCGACGCAGGCATCAGGATCGCGCTGCTCGACACCTGCTACGTCGCCGCAGGGATTGGCGTGGGGCCCGAGGGCGTGCAGACGCGCTTCAGCGACGGGAACGCCGATGGGTGGGCGAGCCGGCTCGAGCGACTGGAGTACTCCGCCGGCGACGACGTGGTGGTCGGCGCCGCGGTCCACTCGGTGCGCGCCGTGCCCCCGGAGCAGATGCGCCTGGTGGCAGCCTGGGCAGAGGAGCACGAGGCGCCCCTCCACGTGCACCTCTCCGAGCAGGTGGCGGAGAACGACGCCTGCCTCGCGGCGTACGGCCTCACGCCCACGCAGGTCCTCGAGGAGGCCGGCGTCCTCGGCGAGCGGACCAGTGCCGTGCACGCCACCCACCTGACCGACGGGGACATCGAGGCCCTCGGCCGGACCCGCACCCACGCCTGCTTCTGCCCCACGACGGAGCGGGACCTCGGCGACGGCATCGGCCCGTCCCGGCGGCTCCACGCCTCCGGGTCCCGGCTCACCCTCGGCTCCGACAGCCACGCCGTGGTCGACGCCTTCGAGGAGATGCGTGCCGTCGAGCTCGACGAGCGCCTCGCGACCCGGGAGCGCGGCCACTGGTCGGCGGAGGAGCTCCTCACCGCCGCGACCGCCACCGGCCACGCCTCCCTCGGCTTCCACGACGTGGGGAGGATCGAGGTGGGGGCGCACGCAGACCTGGTCACCCTCGACCTGCGCTCACCCCGCACCGCGGGGACCGGCGCAACGGCCGAGTCGGCGGTCTTCGCGGCGAGTGCCGCGGACGTGGTCCAGGTGGTGCGCGACGGACAGGTCGTGGCGAACACCGCGGGACGCCGTGAGATCGGACGCGAGCTCGAGGCCGTCATCGCAGGCCTCTGGAAGGAGGACACATGAGCAGTCTCCTGGTCACCGGGATCGGCCAGCTGGTCACCAACGACGCGACGCTCGGTGACGGCTCACCCCTCGGGACGCTGGTCGACGCGGCTCTCGTCGTGGAGGACCGCCGGGTCGCGTGGGTGGGTCCGGCGGCGTCTGCGCCCGCGGCGGACACGGCGTACGACGTGAGCGGCCGTGCCGTGGTCCCCGGGTTCGTCGACTCGCACTCCCACCTCGTCTTCGCCGGGGACCGGTCCGAGGAGTTCGCGGCCCGGATGAGTGGCAGGCCCTACTCCGCGGGCGGCATCCGTACGACGGTCGTGGCGACCCGGGCGGCCTCCGACGAGCAGCTCGCGGCGAACGTCGCGCGCCATGTCGGGGAGATGCGGCGCCAGGGAACGACCACCGTCGAGATCAAGAGCGGGTACGGCCTCACGGTGGTCGACGAGGCCCGGTCCCTCGCCCTGGCCCGCCAGGCGACCCACGAGACCACCTTCCTCGGCGCCCACGTGGTGCCCCCGGAGTACGCCGACGACCCGGCGGGCTACGTCGACCTGGTCACCGGCCCGATGCTCGAGGCCTGCGCGCCCCACGCGAAGTGGGTCGACGTGTTCTGCGAGAAGGGTGCCTTCGACGAGGACCAGGCCCGGGCCGTGCTCGCGGCCGGGGCCGGGGCCGGCCTGCGCGGCAGGCTGCACGCGAACCAGCTCGGGCACGGCCCCGGCGTGCAGCTCGCCTGCGAGCTCGGGCTGGTCGCGGTCGACCACTGCACGTACCTCTCCGACGCCGACGTCTCGGCGCTGGCCTCGTCCGGGACGGTGGCGACGCTGCTCCCCGGCGTCGAGTTCTCCACGCGCTCGCCGTACCCCGACGCACGGCGGCTGCTGGACGCCGGGTGCAACGTCGCGATCGCCACGGACTGCAACCCGGGCTCGAGCTACACCTCGTCGATGCCGCTGTGCGTCGCGCTGGCCGTCCGCGAGATGCGGATGGACCCGGCCGAGGCCCTGTGGGCGGCCACCCGCGGAGGCGCGGCTGCGCTGGGCCGCGACGACGTCGGCCACCTCGGGGTGGGGGCCGCGGCGGACCTCGCTGTGCTGGACGCGCCGTCGTACGTCCACCTCGCCTACCGCCCCGGCGTCCCCCTGGTCCGCGAGGTCCTCGTCGGCGGCTCCCCGGTCTAAGGCGCCGGGCGAGGCGGATAAGGAGTTCTCCCGATGTGCCTGCCTACCTCAGGCACGCACTCTCGGTGCATCGAACCGAGAGATGCACGAGGAGTACCCGATGTTCCTGTCACACGAGATGTTCGTCGAGGCCGAGGTCGCCTACCGCCGCGAGCAGATGTCCGCCGCCACTCCGCGTCGAAGGGCGCGGCGCGCGCGCCGCCAGAGAGCCGGCCGGGCCGGTGCGTTGTCCCAGCCCCACGGCGTCGCCACCGCGTGAGCGGGTCGCGGCCGGCCCCGCGGCAAACTGTGCTGCGCGTGTCGGCGATACCCCCGATGATGGGGGACGTGCCCTCTCACCTGCTCACCACACCGCTCGTCGGGCGCAACGACGAGCTCGAGGAGCTGACTCGCCTGGTGGGGTTGACCCCCGGTGGCGGCGCCGGTGTGGTGCTGCTCTCGGGTGACGCCGGAGTCGGCAAGACCCGACTCCTGACCGAGCTGTGCGAGAAGGCTGACGGCGCCGGGTGGCGCACGGTGGTCGGGCACTGCCTGGACTTCGGCGACAGCGCCCTGCCGTACCTCCCCTTCACCGAGATCCTCGGCCGTCTCGCCCAGGAGTCCCCGGCCTTCGTGACCGCGCTCTCCGACGCCCACCCGGCCGTGCGCCACCTGCTCCCCGGACAGCGGGTGCTCTTGGGGCAGGCCGGACCCGTCAGCGAGGACGTGGGGCGCACCGAGCTGTTCGAGACCGCCCATGCCGTCTTCGAGCGGCTCGCGGAGTCCGGCCCGTTGCTCGTGGTCCTCGAGGACCTGCACTGGGCGGACCAGTCCACCCGTGACCTCCTCGGGTTCCTGTTCCAGCGCCGCTTCGACGGACCCGTCAGCATCGTGGCGTCCTACCGCAGCGACGACCTGCACCGCCGCCACCCACTGCGCGCGTCGGTCGCTCGGTGGAGCCGCATCCCCGGGGTGCACCGACTCCAGCTCGGCCCTCTCAGCGACATGTCCGTGCGGACCCTGGCCAAGGCGATCCAGTCCGGCCACCTGTCGGAGCACGACCTCCAGGCAATCGTGAGCCGTGCGGAGGGCAACGCCTTCTTCGCCGAGGAGCTCGTCGTCGCCACCGAGCTCGGCGGAAGCCACCTCCCCGACGACCTCGCGAGCCTGCTCATGGTCCGCGTCGACCAGCTCGACGAGAAGGCGCGACAGGTGGTCCGTGCCGCGTCCTGCGCCGGACGTCAGGTCTCCCACGAGCTCCTGGCCGCGGTGGCCGGCCTCGACGCCGGCGCGCTCGACCGGGCCCTGCGCGACACCGTGGACAGCAACGTGCTGGTGCCCTCCGGCGCCAGCTACGTGTTCCGCCACGCACTCCTCGGCGAGGCGGTCTACGACGACCTGCTGCCGGGGGAACGCGTGCGACTGCACGACGCCTACGCGCAGGCGCTCTCCTCCCACGTCGCGCAGGGCACGGCGGCTGAGCTCGCGCGCCATGCACGCGCCGCGCACGACCTGCCCACCGCGGTTCGCGCGAGCATCGAGGCCGGTGACGACGCGATGGCCGTGGGCGGGCCCGACGACGCAGCGAGGCACTACCAGGTCGCGCTGGAGCTCGCGGCCGACCCGGCGCACCGCGGAGACGGGCTCCCGGACGTCGACGTGGTGTCGCTGACCACTCGTGCCTGTGACGCGCTGATCGCCTCGGGGGACCCGCACCGGGCGCTCCAGCTCGTCTCCGACCAGCTCGGCGACCTGCCCGCGGACGCCGACCCTCATGACCGGGTGCGGCTGCTCCTGGCGCTCGCGAACGCGGCCCTCGTCGCCGACCTCACCATCGACGCCCTCGACCTGACCACCGAGGCACTCGGCCTCGTCGGCACCGAGCCCACGCCGCTCCGGGCCAAGCTCCTCAGCGTGCACGCCCACGCGAACGCCGCACGCCAACGCGCCGACGAGGCAGCCCGGTGGGCGGGCGAGGCAGTCGCGCTCGCCCGGGAGGTTGGCCTGCCGCGGGTCGAGCTCAACGCGGCCACGACCCTCGCGCGCCTCGAGGAGCGCGCCGGCGACCCCGAGTCGGCCCGCCGGACGTTCGAGAAGATCGTGGCCCAGGCGAGGGCCGACGGAGACACCAACGCGGAGCTGCGGGGACTCAACCTCCTCGGCGCCCTCCACTACGAGCTCGGCCGCCTCGACGAGTCCCTGGCCGCCTACGGCAGCGCCTGGCGGCGAGCCGTGGAGGTGGCTCGCCCCTGGGACCCCTACGGCTACGACGCCCGACTCATGGCCGGCCTCGTGTCCTACGTGGCCGGGCGGTGGGACGAGGCGGTCCGGACGACCGACACCTCGCACGAGTCGCCGCCGGACCTTCCCGCTGCCTCGCTCGCCTCGGTGGCGCTCGGGATCGCGGCCGGCCGGGGGGAGACCGCGGCGCTTGACGTGCTGTCGCGGATCCGGCCCTGGTGGCAGCGCGACGGCTTGATCGCCATCCTCAGCGGCGCGGCCGCCATCGACCTCTACGGCGACGCGGGCGACCTCGAAGGGCTGCTCCGGGTCCACGACGACGTGGTGGAGACGGTCACCGGCCTGTGGCAGGTGCCGTCGTTCATGGCGCAGGTGCGCCTCGGCGCCCTCGTCGTCGGCCACCTCGCCCAGCAGGCTCCCTCCCGCTCGGTGTCGGAGCGCGAGGAGATGCTCCGTCGCGGTGACGACCTGCTCGCGGTCGGCCGCGAGGTCGTGGCCCGGGCCGAGGAGCGCGGACGGAAGCTCGGTCCGGAAGGGCGTGCCTGGGTGGCGCGCGCCGAGGCCGAGCACCTGCGGCTGCGGTGGCTGAGCGGCCTCGCCACCCCCGAGGAGAAGGAGCTGCTCTCCGCCTGGGAGAGGACGGTCGCCGCGTTCGAGGAGTTCGGCCACGTCTTCGAGCTCGCTCGGTCGCGCGCGCGGCTGGCCGCCGTACTCCGGTCGCTCGGCCGGACCGCGGAGGCGCGTGTGCACGCCGACCCGGCACGAGAGACCGCCCACCAGCTCGGTGCCACGCCTCTGCTCGCGGAGCTGCGAGCCGCCGGAGCGACCCCGCAGCGCCAGGAGGCAGGACCGGCCACGCTGACCCCCCGTGAGCACGAGATCCTGACGCTGGTGGCGCAGGGGCGTTCCAACGGGGAGATCGCGCGCCAGCTCTACATCAGCGCCAAGACCGTGAGTGTCCACGTCTCGAACATCCTGGCGAAGCTGGGGGCGAGCGGGCGGACCGAGGCTGCTGCCCTGGCCCGGCGGCGCGGCCTGCTCGACTGATTCCGACCCTTTGCGACCTTCCGTCCCTGGGCCCATACCCGTAGTATGCGAAACACGTTCTAGCACCCGGGATGTGGTCATGACGGTCACCGACGATCGCTTCGCGAAGATGAAGCCCTACAACGCCGGCTTCGCCCGCAGGATCCCTGCACGCGAGCTCCCGCCCGGCCCGCGCTGGCCGGCGCTGCTGCAGAGCATGGCGCTGATGCGGTTCCGGCACCGGTTCGTCCCCGCGATGCACCGCCGCTACGGCGACGTCTTCACGATCCGCCTCGTGCCCAAGGCGTCGCCGCTGGTGCTGTTCACCAGGCCCGAGTACACCAAGGAGATCTTCGCCGGCGACCCCGAGGTCTTCCACGCCGGCAAGGGCAACGCCATCCTCGGCCCGATCATGGGCGAGCACTCCCTGCTGCTCCAAGACTCAAGCGAGCACCGCCGCGCCCGCAAGCTCTTGATGCCCGCCTTCAACGGCGCCGCGCTGCGTCGCTACCAGTCGGTGGTCACCGGCCTGGCGAAGGACGAGGTGGCCCGCTGGCGGCCGGGGACGACCTTCCGCTCCCTCGACCGCATGAACGCCCTCACGCTCGAGGTGATCCTCCAGGTGGTCTTCGGCGTCACCGACGAGGAGCGGCTCGCCGAGCTCCGGCCGCTGGTGAACAAGACCGTCGACATCAACCCTGTGGTGCTCCTCGGCTGGGGCTACCCGTTCCTCCAGAGGTTCGGCCCGTGGAAGGCCACCGTCGACAACCAGCGTGCGCTCGACCGGGTGATGTACGCCGAGATCGCCGAACGTCGCGCCGCGGGCGACCTGCACGAGCGCACCGACGTGCTCTCCCAGCTGCTCGCCAAGGGCGACGGCGAGGACGGCCTCTCCGACGCCGAGCTGCGCGACCAGCTGGTCACCCTGCTCCTCGCCGGCCACGAGACGACCGCCACCGCTCTGTCCTGGTCGCTCTACGAGCTCGGCCTCGACGACGCCCAGCTCCGCAAGGCGCAGCGAGCTGCTGACGAGGGCGACGACGACTACCTCGAAGCGGTGATGAAGGAGGCCATGCGCCTCCACCCGGTGATCCCGATGGTCGTGCGCCACCTCATGGCCCCGGCCACGATCGGTGGGTGGGACCTGCCCAGGGGCACCAACATCGGGCCGTCGATCATCATCTCCCACGGCAGGGACGACAACTTCGAGCAGCCCGAGGTCTTCCGGCCCGAACGGTTCGTCGACGGCCACGTCGAGGCCAACACCTGGATCCCGTTCGGCGGCGGGGTGCGCAGGTGCATCGGGGCGGGCTTCTCGCTGATGGAGGGCGTGGCCGTGCTCCGCGAGGTCCTTGCGGCCTACGACGTGCGGGTGCCGGACGGAGCTCGCGACGAGCCGAAGGTCCGCAACATCACCAGCGTCCCCCGGCACGGAGCGCGCATCGTCGTACGACCCCGGTGACGGGGCCGGTCCTCCCGGCCGGCCGCCGGGTGACCGAGGTCTCGTTGCGAGTCAACCCGCAGTCTAGTTAGGTAAGGCTTACCTAATTCACGACTGAAAGGTTGCTCATGTCTCGTCTCGCCCTGGCCGCCGGCCTGCTCCCCCTGACCGCACTCGTCGCCTGCAGTGCGGAGGCATCCTCCGACGGGTCCGCGGACGAGGGTGTGCCCGCAGGAGTGGCTGAGCAGTACTCCGTCCTCGCCCAGGAGGTGGCCGAGCGCGGCGGGCAGGCAAAGACCGGGGAGTGGACCGTCTCCTACATCGTGGAGGCCGCCGAGCCCTGGCACGAGGCACACGAGGGGGAGACGCACTTCAGGCAGCCGACGGCGCAGGAGACCCACCACATCGAGATCATCCCCACGGAGACCGCGACCGGACGGATCGTCCCGGACGTCCCCATCACGCTCCAGGTCCGCGACGCCGAGGGCAAGGTCGTGGACGAGAAGCAGCTGCAGTTCCTCCACAGCACGTTCTTCCACTACGCGAACAACTTCGAGGTTCCCGAGGAGGGGAAGTACACCCTGCGGGCGACGCTCGGCGCCCCCGGCTTCGCACGGCACGGCGAGGAGGGTGAGCAGCCCGCGCTCGCCGAAGGGGCCGAGGTCGAGTTCGAGGACGTCGAGCTGGCGCGGGAGTGAGGGTCAGAAGCGGGAGAGGACCTGGTCGTCGGTGAGGCCGTAGTCGGCAAGCGAGTAGCGGTGCGACGGTCGGCGGCCCCCCTGGCGCGACTCGGCGTCGATCGCCGTGACCCGCTCGGAGACCTCCGAGGTCCATGGCAGGTCGAAGGCCTGGTAGATGCCCCGGACCGTCCCGACGGGGTCGGCCACGAAGTCGTCGTATTCCACGTCGACGAACTGCGCGGGGTCGTGCCTGCCCCGCTCCTGGCCGAAGCGCGACCAGGCCCCGGCGAGCATGTCGAGCTGCGTCCGCCCGATCACCTCTCCCTGGAAGACCGTCGACCAGCCGCGGGTCGCCTCTGCGCTCAGGGAGCAGGCCGACGCGATCGCCACCCTCGGGTCGCGGTGCGTCTGGACGACGAGGGCGTCCGGGTAGACGCTCATGATCGCGTCGAGCCCCACGAGGTGCGAGGGGTTCTTGAGCACCCAGCGTTTGTCCTGGTCGTTCAGACCGATCAGCTGGAGGTTGGCCCTGTGCCGCTCGTAGGCGTCGGTCCAGTCCTGCTTCGCCAGCCAGGCGGAGTAGTTGGGGAGGTAGGCCAGCGACTCGTAGCCGATCGACTTCCCGGACTGGCGCAGCAGCCGCCAGCACTCCTCGACCGAGGCGGCGTCCATGTAGTGGATGCCCATGAACTCCGGATGCTCCACGTGGTGGGAGGCGTAGGCGGCCTGGATGCCGCTGAACACCGGGTCCTGCTCCCAGGTCGAGCGCGGCGGCCTCGGCTGGGGGAACTCCGTGAGCCACAGCTCCACCCCCTGGTGCGCGGGGTCGGCGGTGAGCAGGCGGTGCAGCGCGGTGGTCCCGGTGCGGGGAAGGCCGGTGACGAAGACGGGACGCTCGATGGGTACATCGACGTACGACGGGTGCTTCTCGAAGCCAGCCTCGCTGAGCAGCCGCGCGACCAGGGCGCCCCGGACGAACGAACGCTGCATGTAGTTGCCCACCCCCGTCAGGCGGGCCTCGTTGGCGTAGTCGTCGAGGAGTATGCGCAGGCCCTCGTGGTACTCGTCGCCGCCGAAGTCGTCGAGCCCGGTCGCCCGTGACGCCGCCTCGTGCAGGTCCTCGAACGTCCCGACGCTTTCCCTCTCGCGCATCCTGCGCCCTTCTCTCTGCGGGACGTCATACCTTCTGGCCGCTATAGCGACCGGGATGTATGACGTCCGGCGGGACGTCATGCGCTCCGGCTCCTATAACGACCGCTCTGTATGACGTCCGGCTCCTCTAGTGGTGGTACTCGCCGCAGTTGACGTCGAGGCACTGGCCGGTGATCCCACGCGACAGGTCGGAGGCGAGGAAGACCACCGCGTCCGCGATCTCCTCCGGCACCGGCAGCCTCCGCAGGTCGCACGTCGCCGCGGTCTCGTCGTACACCTGCTGGTGGGTGACGCCGCGCTCCTCGGCGAGGTGGTCGAACCACCACTTGAGCGAGTCGGCGTAGATGTAGCCGGGCGCCACGGAGTTCACGCGCACGCCACGTGGCCCGACCTCCGACGCGAGCGTCTGGGACATGGCGAGCAGGGCCGCCTTGCTCATCTTGTAGGCGCCGTACTCGGGGCTGCTGTGCCTCAGCACCGCCGAGTTGACCGTCACGATCGCGCCCCGGGTCTGCTCCAGCGCCGGCACGAAGACCTTCGACATGCGCAGGGCCCCGAGGACGTTGGTCTCGAACCCGTCGCGGACCACGTCGAAGTCCGCCTGGCTCACCGGCTCGATCGGCGGCATCGCGAAGGCGTTGTTGACCAGTGCGTCGACCCGGCCGTGCTCCTCGAGCGTGCGGTCCAGCAGGTTCTGCGCGGACGCGTCATCGGTGATGTCGGTGCGGACGACCGTCGCTGTCCCGCCGACCTCCTGCACCGCCGCCGCGACCTTCTCCAGCCGTCGTTGGGTGCGAGCGGCGAGTACGACGGTCGCCCCGGCCCTCGCCGACTGCAGGGCGATCGCCGTGCCCAGGCCGGGCCCGATGCCCGACACGACCACGACGCGGCCGTCGAGGAGCCCCATCAGCTGAGCATCCGTCGCGCCACGCCGACCTGGCGAGCCTCGATCCGGACGGCGTACTCCTCCGGGGTGACCCGCTGCTCCTCGAGACGCGGGAACAGGTCGAAGAGCTCGTCGTGCTTCACCAGGTCTACCCGGGGACCGTCCGCCGCGGTCAGCTCCCTGGAGAGCCGCTGCCAGCGCAGCATCATCACGCCGCGGGAGTGGCCGGTGGTCTCGAGCCAGTTCGCGATGCGGGGGTCCCGCTCGCTGACCACGTAGCGCAGCATCCCGTCCTCGTCGACGTGTGACTGTGCGGCGGTCAGCGAGGTCTGGTGGTTGACGTAGTCGGTGGAGATGTACCAGGCCGAGCCGATCTGGATGCCCTGGTAGGCGCAGTCGGCCTTCGGCACGGTGACGACGAGCGCCTCGTCCTCGGTGAGCTCGTAGTGCCCGATGCTCGAGAACTGGCTCGAGAGCCCGCCCGGGGTCACCTGCGGCTCGGTCAGCGTGTTGACGGGCTCCTTGTAGGTGAACCACTCCGGGAAGGCGAACCACGTCTTGATCCGGCCCACGAGCATCTTCGCCGCGACGGTGTACCTCTTCTCCATCCGCTCCAGCGCCGCCGGGGAAGGGACGGTCCCGAGCGTGTCGACCCGGTGGATCCGCAGCTCTCCTCGGTCCTCGGTGCTCCAGTCGCTGTAGACCTCGCGGACGATCAGGATCGAGGAGTCCGGAGCGAGCACGAAGTAGTCGGCCGGAGCGTCCTCGCGCGCAGGGCCGAACCGGATCTCGAAGGTCCCGTCGTCGGCCACGTCGAGAGCCCGGTCGTCGAAGGCAGCGACGCTGTCGGGTGCCTCCGCCGGCGAGTAGCTCCCGTTCATCACCTGGAACGACAGGTCGGCGGTCGTGCCGCGCCGCCCGGTGACGACGTACTCGTGGTCGCCGGAGATGAAGGCGTGGAAGTAGAGGGCGTCCGGGTTGTCGAGGCCCTGCTTGGAGTACTGGTGCGTGGAGTTGATGAACAGCGGGTGCTCGAGGTCGTAGCCGAAAGCGAGCTGCAGTGAGGCCCGGATGCTCCCGGCGAGGTACTCGTAGCCCTCGGCGAGGTCCTGCTCCGTGCGGACGAAGTCCGCGCCCTCGATCAGTCGCTCAGCCTCCGCGACCGCCTCGGCGAAGGGGGCGGTGAGGTCGCGGGTCACGGGCGGACCTTTGAGATGACCGACTCGGCGAACCGCTCGAGGTGTTCGACCTTCCTGTCGAGGGGCTCGGTGTCCGGACCCATCACGTAGGGCACCCGGAACCCGACGATCACGTCGGTAACGCCTTTGTCCTCCAGGCGCTTGATGCCGTCGGGGGAGTAGGCGTCCATGGAGATCACATGGATCTCGAACGGCTTGTCCGCGACCCCCTCGGCCGCTCGCAGCTTGGCGAGCTTGTCGAGCATGAGGTCGAGCTCCTGCGCGTCACCGCCGGCGTGCATCCAGCCGTCCCCCCGGCGTACGGCGCGCCGCAGCGCCGCGTCACTGTGGCCGCCCACGAGGATCGGGATCGGCTCGGTCGGGACCGGGGTCAGCTTCATCGCCGGGAGGTCGAACACCTCGCCGTGGTACTCGAAGAAGCCGCCGGAGGTGAGGCCGCGGACGATGTCGATCGCCTCGTCCATGCGCTTCCCGCGGCCCTTCCAGGGCACGCCCATGGCGGTGAAGTCCTCCGGCCACGGGCTCAGCCCGACACCGAGGCCGAGCCGGTTCCTGGTGAGGAAGGCGATCGAGCTCGCCTGCTTGGCGACGAGCACCGGAGGGCGCACGGGGAGCTTGAGGACGAAGGGCGTGAAGCGGATCCGCTCGGTCACCGCGCCCAGCGCCGCGATCAGCGTGAAGGTCTCGATGAACTCCTTGTCCTCGAGGAACTCCCGGTTGCCGTCGTCGGTGTAGGGGTAGGTCGCGTCCGACTCCTTGGGGTAGATCAGCGAGTCAGCGACCGTCATCGAGTCGTAGCCCGCGGCTTCGGCCGCCCGGGCGAGCGGGAGGTAGTGCTCAGCCTGGGTCATGGCCTCGGCGTAGGTGAATCGCATGGGGAGACTCCCGACGATGGGGGACGAGTCGCCTCATGCTAGAACGTGTTTCAGTTCTGGGTCCAGGGCCGGACGCGATCGCCCGGCAGCCGGGGCGCCTCGAGATGCGGGAGGGGCGGATGTTGTCCCTTGGCCTACCCTTGGGTGCGTGGCCGAGAACGACGACTCCCCGTGGTACCGGTCCCTCCTCGCCGGGGTCGGTGCGCTGCTCGGCGTGGCGCTCCTCGTCGGCGGCCTGATCAGCCTCGTGGCGCTCGGTGCGGTCGGCATCAGCGGCCTCGGAGACTCGGAGGGTACGCCGAGGGCGGAACCGAGCCTCCACATCCCGGAGTCCTCCGAGAGCCCGGACGAGGAGGACGAGGAGGGCCTGACGCTCGCCGACCTCAACGGGGGCGTCGACCCCCGGGAGTCGCGCAGTGCGAGCCCCGAGGCGGAGCCGTCGAAGTCGCCCGAGGCGGAGGAGAAGAAGCCCAAGCCTCCGCGTTCGGTCATCAGCCTCTCGGCGAGCCCGCTCGAGGTCTCCCGCATGGAGAAGATCTACCTGTCCGGCACCTATCCTCGCGGCGAGGGTGCGTCCTTGCAGGTGCAGCGGTTCTCCGGACGCTGGACCGACTTCCCCACGTCGGCCTCGGTGAGTGGTGGCACCTTCAGCTCCTACGTGATGACCGGCCAGGCCGGGCCGAACAAGTTCCGGGTCGTGGACCCGGCGAACGGCACGACCTCGAACGTCGTCACGGTGACCGTGCGCTGACCCCACGGCCTGTGGGGGTGGTCACGCCTCTACGATCGCGGTCATGCCCCTCCGCACCCAGATCACGCTGTTCAAGGTCGTCGCCGTCGCCGAGGCGCTCTCGTGGGCCGGCCTCCTGTTCGGCATGTACCTCAAGCACGTCGCCGGCACCACCGAGCTCGGCGTGCAGGTGTTCGGGCCGATCCACGGCGGGATCTTCATGGCCTACGTCGGGCTCACCCTCATCCTCGCCCGCGGCCTCCGCTGGACGCCCTGGGCCACCCTGCTCGGCCTCGCGTGCTCGGTGCCGCCGTTCGCCACGGTCGCCTTCGAGCTTTGGGCCTCGCGCACCGGCCGGCTCGACGTCCCGTCCGCCGAGCCCGCCCGCGAGCCGCAACCGGTCGGCTGACGTGCCGGCAGGGTCTTCCCTCGAGGTCATCGGCGAACCGGTCGCCCCATGACGCGCGAGGCCGCCTCGCGGCGCTCGCGCGACGGGCTGGTCAAGTATGTCCAGCTGGTCCTCGCCTGCGTCGTGCTCGGCACCGGTGTCGCCCTCCTGCTCGAGTCCGAGCTCGGGTCGGACGGCTACTCCACCTTGGTCAACGGCCTGACGATCACGACCGGGATGGAGTTCTGGCAGCTCAACATCCTCGTCGGCGCGGCCTTCATCGGGCTGGCCTGGGTGCGCGGCACGACACCCGGTCCGGGGACGCTCGTGCAGTGGTTCCTGGTGGGCTTCGTCATCTCCGGTGTGATGGCCTTCGTGCCCGAGGTCTCCTCGGTCGGCTGGCGGGTGGCCCTGCTCGTCCCCGCGCTGGTGCTGATCACGGTCGGGGTGGCCGCCTACCTGGCGAGCGCCACCGGGGCCGGTCCTGCCGAGGCGATGGCCATCGCGTGGGACCCGCCGATCCCGTTCCGGTGGAGCTACAACCTCGTGCAGGCCGGAGGCGCCCTGGTCGGCTGGCTGCTCGGTGCCGCGTTCGGGCCGGGGACCGTGCTGGTCTTCCTCCTGCTCGGGCCGGCCGTCGACCTCTTCCGGCGGTCCTTCCCTCGTCTCGAGCGCGGGGCGCTGCGGCCCGACGCCTGAGCCGTCCCTCTCGGCAGTTCCACTCGTCACACATGCCTGCCTGGCGAGTGGGAACAAGTGGCGCTCTGGGTGCGTTATCCCCCATGACAGAAGTTGAGTTGAGCGCACTCAAGTTGTTTGACAGACTTTCTGTCGCGAGAGCTCATCGGCTCTCGCCCCGAGCAGACGAGAAGCACTCCCCGCCGCGCGGCGGGGACGATCCGTGGAGGTAGGAACATGGCACGCGCGGTCGGCATCGACCTCGGCACGACGAACTCCGTCGTCTCCGTACTCGAAGGTGGCGAGCCCACCGTCATCGCAAACGCAGAGGGTGCCCGGACGACGCCGTCCGTGGTCGCCTTCGCCAAGAACGGCGAGGTGCTCGTCGGTGAGGTGGCCAAGCGTCAGGCCGTCACCAACGTCGATCGCACCATTCGCTCCGTGAAGCGCCACATGGGCACGGACTGGAAGACCAAGATCGACGACAAGGAGTTCACGCCGCAGCAGATCTCGGCGTTCATCCTCCAGAAGCTCAAGCGCGACGCCGAGTCCTACCTCGGTGAGACGGTCACCGACGCGGTCATCACCGTCCCGGCGTACTTCTCCGACGCCCAGCGCCAGGCCACCAAGGAGGCCGGCGAGATCGCGGGCCTCAACGTCTCGCGCATCGTCAACGAGCCGACCGCGGCCGCGCTGGCCTACGGCCTCGACAAGGAGCACGACCAGACCATCCTGGTCTTCGACCTCGGTGGCGGCACCTTCGACGTCTCCCTGCTCGAGATCGGTGACGGCGTCGTCGAAGTGAAGGCCACCTCCGGTGACAACCACCTCGGTGGCGACGACTGGGACAACCGGATCGTCGAGTGGATGGTCAAGAAGTTCAAGGCGAGCAACAACGTGGACCTCGGCGCGGACAAGATCGCCCGCCAGCGTCTGCAGGAGTCCGCCGAGAAGGCGAAGATCGAGCTGTCCGCCTCCAGCGAGACCACGATCCACCTGCCCTACATCACCCACTCGGAGTCGGGCCCGCTGCACTTCGAGGAGAAGCTGACGCGGTCGGAGTTCCAGAAGATCACCGCCGACCTGCTCGAGCGGACCAAGAAGCCCGTGCAGCAGGTGCTCAAGGACACCGGCCAGGACATCTCGAAGATCGACCACGTGATCATGGTCGGTGGCTCCACGCGTATGCCCGCCGTGACGGAGCAGGTCAAGCAGCTGCTCGGCGGCAAGGAGCCCAACAAGGGCGTGAACCCCGACGAGGTCGTGGCCGTCGGCGCCGCCCTTCAGGCCGGTGTCCTCAAGGGCGAGGTCAAGGACGTGCTGCTCCTCGACGTCACGCCGCTGTCCCTGGGCATCGAGACCAAGGGTGGCGTGATGACCAGGCTCATCGAGCGCAACACCACCATCCCGACCAAGCGGTCCGAGGTGTTCACCACCGCCGACGACAACCAGCCCTCGGTGCAGATCCAGGTCTACCAGGGCGAGCGTCAGATGGCGGCCCAGAACCAGCCGCTCGGCAACTTCGAGCTGACCGGCCTGCCGCCGGCGCCTCGTGGCGTGCCGCAGATCGAGGTCACCTTCGACATCGACGCCAACGGCATCGTGCACGTGTCCGCCAAGGACCGCGGCACCGGTCGCGAGCAGTCGATGACGATCACCGGTGGCTCGGCGCTGTCCAAGGAAGACATCGACAAGATGATCAAGGACGCCGAGCAGTACGCCGAGGAGGACCGCAAGCGGCGCGAGGCCGTCGAGTCCCGCAACCAGGCCGACAGCCTCGTCTACACCACGGAGAAGTTCCTCTCCGAGAACAGCGACAAGGTCCCGGCCGAGGTCAAGAGCGAGGTCGAGGCCGACGTCGAGGCGCTCAAGAAGGTCCTCGAGGACGAGAACGCCGAGAAGGAGACCCTCGACGCAGCGGTCGCCAAGCTCGGCGAGTCCAGCCAGAAGATGGGCGCGGCGATGTACGCCGCCGGTGAGTCCGAGGCCGCCGCTGCCGGCGGTACGACGGGCACCGGGGACTCCGACGAGGACGTCGTGGACGCCGAGATCGTCGACGAGGACAACGAGGGTGAGAACAAGTGACCTCTGCTGACGACCAGCACGAGAGCACGACCGCCGGCACGTCCCCGGCCGTGGGCCCGGAAGGGCCGGCCGGTGACGTGGCGGCCGGCGAGGCCGAGGCCGGCAGCGCCACCGTGACCGACCAGGAGGGAGGCGACACGATGAGCGGGACCGAGGCGGGGGCCGGCATGGCCAACGACACCCCGACCGAGCTCGTGGCCGACCTCGCCAAGGCCCAGGAGGACGTCGCGACCCTGACCGGCGACCTCCAGCGGCTCCAGGCCGAGTACGTCAACTACAAGCGCCGGGTGGACCGGGACCGCGAGCTGGTCAAGCAGAACGCCACCTTCGCGGTGCTCTCCGCGTTGCTTCCGGTGCTCGACGACATCGACCGCGCCCGGGAGCACGGTGAGGTGGAGGGCGGCTTCAAGGCGGTGGCCGACTCGCTCGAGCGCATCGTCGCGAGCCTGGGCCTCGAGAAGTTCGGCAAGTCGGGCGACGAGTTCGACCCGAACCTCCACGAGGCGCTGATGCACTCGCACTCGCCGGACGTGACCACGACGACCTGCAGGGACATCGTGCACGCCGGCTACCGGATCGGCGACCGTGTCGTCCGCCCCGCGCGGGTGACGGTGGTCGACCCCGAGCCGGGGGCGCCTGCAGGCGGCGCCGTCGACGAAGAGAACGACAGCCGGTAACGACAGGACCCGGAGGGAGGTGCGCGCATGACCAGTGCTGACTGGGCGACCAAGGACTTCTACAAGGTGCTCGGCGTGTCCAAGGACGCATCTGCGGACGACATCAAGAAGGCGTACCGCAAGCTTGCGCGCACCCACCACCCGGACTCCAAGCCCGGCGACAAGGTCGCCGAGGAGCGCTTCAAGCAGATCGCCGAGGCCTACGACGTGATCGGCGACGCGGAGAAGCGCAAGCAGTACGACGAGCTGCGCACCTACGGCGGCGGCTTCGGTCCGTTCACGACCGGCCGCCCCGGAGGTGGCGCGGGCGGCGGGCAGCCGTTCGACATGGGCGACTTCCTCGGGGGCCACGCCGGCGGGGGCGGGTTCGGAGATCTCTTCGGCACCGTTTTCGGCGGCGGCCGGACCCGGCAGCAGGCGCCCCGCCGAGGCGCCGACGTCGAGACCGACGCGACGATCAGCTTCTCCGACTCCATCGAGGGCGTGACCGTCTCGCTGCGGCTCTCCTCCGACGCCCCCTGCCCTGACTGCAACGGCACCGGCGCCCGTGCCGGCACCGTCCCGCGGGTCTGCCCGGAGTGCGAGGGCGTGGGGATGCACGCGGCATCCGTGGGCGGCGCGTTCACCATGAACGAGACCTGTCCGGCCTGCCGAGGTCGCGGGCTCGTCGTGGACGACCCGTGCCCCACCTGCCACGGGTCGGGTCGTGGCCAGTCGTCGCGCACGATCCAGGCCCGCATCCCGGCCGGGGTCAAGGACGGCCAGCGGATCCGCCTGCGCGGCAAGGGCGCGAGCGGCGAGCGCGGAGGGCCGGCGGGAGACCTCTACGTCAACGTCAAGGTCTCACCACACCCGGTCTTCGGCCGCAAGGGGGACAACCTCACCGTCAACGTCCCGATCGGCTTCGACGAGGCGGCTCTCGGCGCTGAGATCAAGGTCCCGACGCTCGGCGGTGCGCCCGTGACCGTGAAGATTCCGCCGGGCACCCCCAACGGCCGCACCTTCCGGGTCCGCGGCAAGGGCGTGCAGCGCAAGGACGGACACCGTGGCGACCTGCTCGTCACCGTCGAGGTGCACGTGCCCGCCGTCCTGGACGAGAAGGCCAAGGAGGCCGTCCGGGCCTACCGCGAGGCAACCGCTGGGAGTGACCTGCGCGGGAACCTGCTTGCCGGAGGTGCCCGATGACGACCCCCCAGCGCCCCGCGCCGCGTGCCGCCCGGAGCACGCCCC
>DASSMS010000099.1:0-59882 GCA_035688575.1 Nocardioidaceae bacterium | reverse complement strand
GTCCGACCACCCAAAGCCTCACGCGCAGCGAGCCCCCGCCGAAGGGGGCATTGGTCCCTATTGGGCCGACATCGGACCCCCTTCGGCACCCCGGGCTGCGCTCCCCCCAATTACCAGGGTGCCCTGGTAATTGGTGTCCTCCCATGGTGAATTCACCATGGGAAGCAACAGATTGCCTTGGGAAGTCGCCGCTCTTCGCGCGTTGGCTACCCTCGACTCACCATGAAGCTGAAGATGCGTACTCGCCATGCCAAGAGGTATCGACAGATCGCCACCCTCCTGGTCCGGCACGGTCGGGGGGACCTCGTGCGCTCCGCGGGCATCGACGGCGTGCTCGACGACGACCAGGTCGAGACGGGGGACCCGGAGGCCGCGGCCCGGCTCGCCGACGACCTCGAGGCGATGGGCCCGACCTTCATCAAGCTCGGGCAGCTGCTCTCGTCCCGGGTCGACCTGCTGACCCCGGCGTACATCGAGGCTCTCGCGCGCCTGCAGGACAAGGTCGAGCCGTTCCCGTTCGAGCAGGTCGAGGAGATCGTCAGCTCCGAGCTCGAGGTCCGGCTGTCCCGGGTCTTCCCCACCTTCGACCCCAAGCCCCTTGCGGCCGCCTCACTCGGCCAGGTGCACCGCGCGACGCTGCGGGACGGCCGCGAGGTGGTCGTGAAGGTGCAGCGGCCCGACATCCGTCGACAGGTCCTAGACGACATGGAGGTGCTCGCGGACCTCGCCGAGGTGCTCGACACCCGCACCGACCTCGGCCGCTACGGTCTCGCCGACCTGCTCGAGGAGTTCCGCAAGTCGCTCCTCGACGAGCTCGACTACCACCGCGAGGCCGAGAACCTCACGACGATGGCCCGCATCCTGTCCGACCACCCCGGCATCGTGGTCCCCAAGCCCTACCCGGACTTCTCCACCGGCCGCATCCTCACGATGGAGTACCTCGAGGGCAGGAAGATCACCGAGCTCGGACCGCTCGGTCGGCTCGAGGTCGACGGCGCTCCCCTGGCCGACGACCTCTTCGCGGCCTACCTCCAGCAGGTCCTGGTCGAGGGCGTCTTCCACGCAGACCCGCACCCGGGAAACGTCCTGCTGACCCCCGACGGGCGCATCGCCCTGCTCGACATCGGCATGGTCGCACGGCTCGCCCCGGCCTACCGCGAACGGCTGGTCAAGCTGTTCCTCGCCCTGGCCGACGGCCGCCCCGACGAGGTGACCCGGGTCGCCCGGACCCTCGGCGAGGAGCTGCCGGACTTCGACCCGGTGCTGCTGGAGCGGGCGGTCACCGACATCGTCGGACGCTCCGTCGACGCCTCGATCTCCGACCTCGACGTCGGAGCGGTGATGCTGCAGCTGACCCGCCGGGCGGGCGAGGCCGGCCTGAAGATGGACCCCGAGCTCGTGATGCTCGGCAAGGCCATGCTCAACCTCGACCTGGTCGCGTCGACCCTCGACCCCGCCTTCGAGCCGCGCGATGCCCTGAGGCGTCACACCGCGGACCTGATGAGGTCCTCCATGAAGACCTCGCCGGCGGCGATGTTCGCGACCGTCCTCGAGGCCAAGGAGTTCGTCGAGGCCCTTCCTGCCCGGGTTAACCGGGCCTTCGACGCAATCGGCGAGGGCCACTTCGAGCTGCGGGTCAAGGCCTTCGACGAGGACGAGTTCCTCCGGGGGCTGCACAAGCTCGCGAACGTCGTGGCAGCGGGCCTGATCCTCGCGGCGATGATCCTCGCCTCCGCGCTGTTGGCCCGCTCCGGTGAGGGAGGACCCTCGGCTGAGAACCGGATCGCGCTGGGCGTCTTCGTGGTCTCCGTCGTCGTCGCGCTGGTCATGCTCGCGCGGATCGCCCTGCAGACCCGACACGTCCGCTCGCACCGTCGTACCTGAGCTCCGACCCCTTCCCAACCGAGAGCGCGACCGCTACGTTGCGACTGGTCCCAAAGCGGGACGAGGGAGGCATCCGTCTCAAAGGGGAAACGGTTGTCCATGCACGTCAGGCAGCTCGGGCTGCCCTCTCGGGTTTCTCGCGGGCTCTTCCTCGCCCCGCTCCTCGCTCTCGCCCTCGCGCTCGGCGTTCTCGGCATCTCGACGGCACCGGCTCAGGCCGACGGCCCCGGCGTCGGCACGCCCTGGGTGGTCACCGTCGGCGACTCCTACATCTCCGGTGAGGCCGGCCGGTGGGCGGGGAGCTCGAACGACTCGACGTCGTACGCCGACGCGCTCGGCCCCACTGCGTACTTCGACAACGCCTCGGGCACCGGCGAGCAGATCGCTCGGTGCCACCGCAGCAAGTCGGCGGAGGCGTACGTCGGAGGAGGCGTGAACGGCCTCAACCTCGCCTGCTCCGGCGCCCGCACCTCGACGTTCTGGGACTCCAGCGACCGCTTCAAGCCGGGGCTCGACTTCTACGACGACGGCGCCGGTCACCTCGGTCAGGCGAAGGCGCTCCAGCAGTTCGCGGCCGTCCACAACGTGCGCATGGTGGTCGTGTCCATCGGGGGCAACGACTTCAACTTCGCGTCTATCGTCCAGACCTGCGTCACGAACTTCCTCACCTCTCCGACGTGGTGGAAGGACTACTGCCACGACGACAGCAGCGTGAGCTCGAACTTCACCAGCGGCAACGTCTCGACCGTGAGGAGCCGGATCGCCACGGCGTACCAGAACGTCCGCACGGCGATGCGCAACGCCGGCTACAGCGACGGGTCGTGGACGATGCTCGTGCAGAACTACCCCTCGCCGCTTCCGCGGTCGAACGGCATCCGGTACGCCGAGAGCGGCTACACGCGCCAGGACACCGGGGGCTGCGGCTTCTGGAACGCCGACCTCGACTGGGCCAACGACACCGCACTCCCGACCATCAACAGCACCGTGGTCGGAGCCATCAGCACCGCCGGTATCACCAACAGCAGGACGCTCGACCTGGCCACCGCGTTCAACGGCCGGCGGCTCTGCGAGAGCACCGTGGGGCTGTACGAGGAGAGGGGGCTGACCAGCTGGACCCAGCCGGGGGCCGTGGACAAGACCGAGTGGATCAACCAGATCCGCACCGTCTCGACCTGCTGCGCGAGCTCGCCCTACTACATCCAGGAGTCACTCCACCCGAACTACTGGGCGCAGATGGCGACCCGCTCGTGCGTTCGGCAGGCGTACAACGGAGGGGTGCCGAGAGGTGGCAGGTGCACGATCACAGGCACCGGCCTCCTCAACGGTGAGCCCCGGATGTCGTTGGGATAGCCCCTGCGCGTGGTCTGGCGGCACGCCCCCGGGCTCTGCCGCTCAGCGGTAGCGGCAGAGCCCGCCGACACCTTCTGACGGTCCGTAGTCGGCGTCCGGCGGGACCACCCGAACGTGCGCGCCGGTCAGGAGGGCCGCACGCACCGTGACGTCGACCAGCGGTCCCCGGTGTGCGTCCGGTGCGACCGGGTGGCCGGCCTCGGCCGGCGACACCTCGATCGGAGCGGGACCGAACCAGGCCGCCAGGTCGTTCGCGCGCCCGTCGCCCGAGACGACGAGGGTGGCGACGCGTCCCGTGGCGAGCGCGTTGAGGGTCTGCGCCGCTCCCTCGACGGCGAGACCGTGCGGCGAACGCTCCTCGACGAAGGTCTCCCACAGCGCGCGCAGCTCGTCCTCGGTGGCTTCGCGGACCGCGCCACGGACGAGCTCCGCACGTGCCTTCTGCGAGCCGTCGTTCCCCCGGCTCCCGCTGATCCGCTTGACCCGGACCTCCCGCTTCACCCACTCGGGGAGCCGCTCCATGAGCAGCTGCTGGGCGCGGACGTCCCCGGAGACGACGAGGATCTTCCCCTCCACCCGGTGCAGGGCGGACGCGGCAGCCTCCGCGACCGCGGCAGCGTTGTGCGCCCACGAGTCCTCGGCGCGACGCTGGTAGCGAGGCTGGGCCTTGAAGCCTCCGGGCGCGTTCCGCTCGATCTCGTCGTCGGGCCCCTCGACCTCCGAGTAGACCGGCTCGCTCCCGGCGCCGATCGAGGCCGCGATGTCGGCGCCGGTGCGGTCGATGACGACCAGCACGTACGGCGGACGCTCCTGCGCCCAGTGGAGGAGCGGCAGCATGTGCGCGGGTGCGCCGAAACGGGCGATGTCCGGCTGTGGCAGGTCCGGCAGCGTGACCACGGCGAGCGCCTCTCCCGCGCGGGCGAATCCCGCCACCTGACCGGAGCCGCGGGCCGCCCTCGCCGCCGCCGGAGCAGCCACAGCCGCCTCGAGTGCCTTCACGGTCTCCTCGTCCGCACCTTGCTCGCGCAGCGCGGTCGCCAACGGCCGCCACCTGGTCTCCCAGGCGAGCTGGTACTCGTTCGCCACGTCCGGTGCGGACCCCAGGTACACCGCCGCCACCGGCTCCGTCGGACGAAGCACGACCTCGAGCGTGCTGTGGTTGATCCTCTGCTCCAGGACTGCCACACGACTCACCTCCCTCGACTACAACTCCTCCCATCTCCGCCCAGCAGCCCGGGTCAGCACTAGGGCCGTCGGTCCTGTTTCCCCCGTGCAGGTGACCGGATCGGCTCCCGTGGCTCGGGTGATGCGAATGCGGAAGCGTCAGGGGCCCCGGTCGCGGCGCTGCTTCGGCGGCCCGCGTAGGGATGGACGTCGCGGAGGTACCAGAGCACCCAGGCCACCGGGAAGAACAGACCGCTCAGAGCCGCAGCCGACAGCCGCGCACCACGGCGCATGCTGCCCAGGGCAGTGAGCACCGCGAGTCCCAGGAGCGCAACGGCGAGCAGCCCGACCACACTCGCGAGGAACCCGTCCATGCGCCGATTCTGCTCCTCTCGTCCCGAGAAATCCGAGACCCATCAACGTTGCCCGTGAGGGCAATTTCTAGTTGCGGATACTCAGGCCTTTTGAGCCGATGGACCCTGCCCGTTCGGGGGACACGGTGGGTCAATGGAGACATGACGAGATATGCCGACCCTGAGCGGTGCCCTGACTGCCTGGCCCCGATGCCTTTCGGCACGAGCCGCTGCCCGAGCTGCGGGCTCTCCCTCGAGGGTCCTCTGGCCGCGAGGCTGTTCACCACGCTCAGCACCGCGGACGAGCTCCTCTCCGCGATGCGAGCGCCGGCTCCCGCAGCGGCCCGCGCGACGACCACGACGGCGGCCCGTCCGGCCGGTGGCGTCGACACCCTGGTCCGCCCCGAGGCCCCGGCTCCGTCGGTCCCCGGCCCGGGCGGCCCCCCGCCTGAGCACCATCACATCGGCCTCAGCGGCGCGTCGGTCCCCAAGATCCTCCTGGGCCTCGGCGCGCTCTGCCTGCTCATCGCCGCGCTCGTCTTCCTCGCCGTGGCCTGGTCTGCCATGGGTGTCGCAGGCCGCACCGCCACCCTGCTCGGCTTCACGGCGGTCGCCGGCGGTCTCTCCGCGTGGGCTGCACACCGCGACCTCCGGGCCGCCGCCGAGTCGCTCGGAGTAGTGGCGCTGGGCCTGCTCACCTTCGACCTCTTCGGCGGCCGTGACGCGGGGTGGTTCGGTGACGTCGCCACGGCGGAGTTCTTCGTGCTCCTCGGCGTCGTGGTCGGTCTGGCGGGCGCTGCCGCCGCCTTCGCGGTACGCCGGACGCCGGTCGGCGCGCTCGTCGGCGCGGAGGTGTTCGCGATTCTCGGTGTCGCCTGCGCCGCATCCGGCCTCGTCGCAGCTGACTGGTTCGCGCTGTCCGCGGCACTGACCCTGGCCGTCGTACTCACCGCGGCAACCGCTCTCGCCGCTCACACCGCGCGGATGGGCGTCCTCAGCGTCGGGGCCGTCGTCGTCAGTGCCCTCGCGTGGCTGATGCTCGCCGTCACCTCGTGGGACCGCGCCGTGGCCAACCCGTCACTGGGCGCGCTCTGGGCCGACCTGGAGGTCTGGCCGTTGCTCGTGACTGCGGCGCTCGCCGGGGCCCTCGCCCTTGCCGGCCGGCTGCCCCTCGGCGCACGCGTGGCCGCTCTCGGCGTGGCTGTCTTCGTGCTGGCCGGAGTCGTGCTCGCCCCGTTCACGGACGAGTCCGTCACCGAGCGCACCGCTGCCGGTGCCGTCCTGGTCCTGGCGGTGTCGGCAGCAACCTGGTTCGCGCCGCAGCCGTGGCGACGCAGCCTGGGTGGCCCGGTGGGCCTCGGGCTGCTGTGGATGGCGGTTGCGGCGTGGTTCCTCGCGTCCGAGGGTCTGCAGAGGATGCTGGACGCCGGCAGCGCCGTCTGGTCCGGCAACGCCAACGACACCTTCACTACCCGGTTCGTCGACTCGGGGGAGGCTGCGTCCTGGCTGCTGCCGGTCGTCGTGGTGGCCGCGGTCGCCGCCCTGGTGGCTGTGGCTCGCTCGTTCGCCTGGGCCGACCGGGTGGTCGCTCCGCTGCTCGACCTCGACGTGGTCGTCGCGCTGGCCGCGGCCACCGCAGTGCTCACGCTGGCGCTGTACCCGGTGCCGATGTGGCTCGTCACCGTCGCGCTCCTCGCGGCGACATCGGGCTTCCTGGCCATCTCCATGCGGCGACAGCACGCACTCCCCCTCAGCCTTGCCGCCGTCTTCGTCTCGCTCGCGCTGGTGCTGGCCCTCCACGTCGAGTGGCTCACGCTGATGACACTCCTGGTCGTCCTGGCCGGCGCCGCCGTCGTACACCTGCGGTGGTCAGCGCTCGAGGTGAGCGTCGGCGCCGGCGCCCTCGTGTCGGGCGCTGTGGCAGCACTTGTCTGGACCATCGGTTCCATCGCAGGGTCCTCGCCACAGTGGACTGCGGTGGAGGCGTTGCTCGCGCTGGCCGCTGTCGTCCTCGGCGGTCCATACGTCGACGAGCGGCTGCGCATGGCCGGCCCGGCGACCTACGCCCGGCTCGGCACCGAGGGTGGTGCCCTGGTCGCCGCCGGCGTCGTGTCGACGGCCGCCGTAGCCCTGGCGAGCTTCACGTCGGAGGCCACGTGGGCGGCGGTGTACCTGACGCTGTCCGGCGCTGCCGTCTCGGCGATGGCGCTGCTCCGCCCGGATCGCCGGGTCGTGGGCTGGCTCGGCGGCGTCCTCCTCGTCCTGGCCAGCTGGGTGCGTCTCGCGGACGTCGGCGTGGACACCCCGGAGGCCTACACCCTGCCCTCGGCCGTCGCACTGCTCATCGTCGGTCTCGTCCACCTGCGGAGGAACCCCGGGTCGAGCACGATGGCCCCGCTCACCCCGGGGCTCGCGCTCGCGTTGGTGCCCAGCCTGCTCTGGGTCCTCGCGGAGCCGATCGCGCTCCGGTCGGTGCTGCTCGGCGGGGCCTGCCTCGGCCTGGTGCTCGGCGGGATCCGGCTCCGCTGGAGCGCCCCGGTGGTGCACGGCGCCTGGGTGGGCACGCTGCTGGTGCTCCGCCTGGCCACACCCGTGGCCGACGCGGTTCCGCGGTGGGCCCTGATCGGGGCGGCGGGCGTGCTGCTTGTCGCGATGGGCATCACCTGGGAGCAGCGGGTGCGCGACGCACGGCGGCTGGCCGGCTACGTGCACGGCCTGCGCTGACCCGCCCTGAAGCACAAGGAAGGACCTAGCACCTCGGAGGTGCTAGGTCCTCGAACGTTCGAACCGAGGTTGTCGGCGCCCCCCGGCATCCGAAACCCAAGCTGCCACGTCCCCCCGGGATGTCGAGCCTCCCTCAGCTCTCGTCCCCGCGACGCTGCTCGGGAACCATCCCCGTGAGCAACTCGCGCACTTCGGACTCGCGATAGCGGCGATGTCCTCCGAGAGTCCTGATCGAGCTCAGCTTGCCGGCCTTGGCCCACCGGGTGACCGTTTTCGGGTCAACTCGGAACATAGCCGCGACTTCGGCAGGCGTGAGCAGCGCCTCGGACTCAGGTGGTCGCATGTTCATATGCGAACCTCCCTCCCTGTCGGTACCCACCCACGACCAGGGAGGAGGCCCTGGTCATGTTCATTCAATGGTGCCACCAATGAGAGTAAGGAGCAGTTTGAATTGGGACAATGGTCCCTATGAACCACCAAGTGGTCTGGACTGCCCACAGTCGGACAGGGTCCGTGTGACCCAGGTCGCACGAATCGCGTGATCTCCGTAGGCTGGTCACCACACCCGCACCACCCCCGCGGGTCAGCCCAACAGTAGCCCGCAACACCCCGCGGGCCCGAAGAGGAAAGGGTCACCACCGTGACCGCAGCGCAGCAGTCTGCCGGCGTATTCGAGCTCGGCTCCGGCCACGAGCAGGTCGTCTTCTGTCATGACGAACCCACCGGCCTCAAGGCGATCATCGCCATCCACTCCACGGCTCTCGGCCCCGGCCTCGGGGGCACCCGCTTCTACCCGTACGCCAACGAGCAGGACGCGCTCGAGGACGTGCTGAACCTGTCGAAGGGCATGTCCTACAAGGCCGCGCTGGCCGGACTCGACCTCGGCGGAGGCAAGGCCGTCATCATCGGGGACCCCACCAAGATCAAGACCGAGGCGCTGCTGCGGGCCTACGGACGCTTCGTGCAGTCGCTCAATGGGCGCTACTACACAGCCTGCGACGTCGGCACTTTCCCCGAGGACATGGACAACATCGCGCGCGAGTGCTCCTACGTCACCGGCCGGACCGTGGCCCACGGCGGAGCGGGTGACTCGTCCGTTCTCACGGCCTTCGGTGTCTTCCAGGGGATGCGCGCAGCGGCCGAGGTGACATGGGGTGCCCCGACCCTTCACGGGCGGACTGTCGCAGTCGCGGGCGTCGGCAAGGTTGGTCACCATTTGGTCACCCATCTGGTGGACGACGGAGCCGATGTGGTGGTCACCGACGTCGATCCAGCCGCCGTCGCACGGGTCCAGGCCGACCACCCGCAGGTGCGCGCAGTGGCCGACACCACCGAGCTGGTGCGCTCCGAGCTCGACGTCTACGCACCCTGCGCGCTCGGCGGCGCGCTCGACGACGAGGTCGTGCAGGTGCTCAGCGCCAAGATCGTCTGCGGCGCGGCCAACAACCAGCTCGCGCACGAGGGCATCGAGAAGCAGCTGCAGGACCGCGGGATCCTCTACGCGCCCGACTACATGGTCAACGCCGGTGGTCTGATCCAGGTCGCCGACGAGCTCGAGGGCTTCTCCTTCGAGCGCGCGAAGCAGCGTGCGACCAAGATCTACGACACGACGGCGCAGGTGTTCGCGCTCGCCTCCGAGGAGGGCGTGCCCCCGGCCGTCGCCGCCGACCGGCTCGCCGAGCGCCGCATGAAGGAAGTCGGCCGCCTGCGCGGGATCTGGCTGAAGGGCTGACTCGGGCGGCGGCGCCTGCGCCCGACAGCACCAGCGTGACGAGGAGCACCACCGGCCACCGGCTGGTGGTGCTCCTCACTTTCCCCGACCGCTCGGGCCGAGTCGCCGACTGTGCTGCGAAAGCTCGGGCTCGCGGGACGTGCCTCTCGCAGCACGGCACGCCGCACGAGGAGCCCCGACCCACCTCACCGCCCGCGCCGGGCGGTCGCGACTCCCGCCGGCCACGGCTCGCACGGCGGCCTCATGCGGGCATGCGAAACCCGCGGTCCGTGCCCATGGTCATGCCGTGGACGGAACCGCGGGTCCTCGCAGTCGGATGTTGCTGGCTTCGGGAGAAGTCAGTCGCGACGCGTGGTGTCTGAGTAGTCAGCCCACTCGTCGTACTCGTCGGAGTCGTTCGCGTTGTCCGACGTGCCCTTCCCAGACTCGCCGTGCAGCTCCCGGGCCAGCGCGCTGAGGTCCGTCTCGTGAGAGCGGTACTTCAGGTCGCGAGCAACCTTCGTCTGCTTAGCCTTCGCTCGGCCGCGCCCCATAGGGTCGACCCCCTCGCACACTCGGCCGGAGTCACGACAAACCCCGCCATCCACCCAAGTCTCCCCTGGGTATCGACGAAGCACCTCGCGCGTCCGGTCTCTGCCTGGTATTTGTCCTGGGTCAAGGCTACCTGGCCCCTGGTGAATCTCGCACATCCGACTAGAACTGCAGCCCCCTCCGGCGCGTCGGCGACCCCGCCGAGAGCGCAGGACGGCGACCTGGAGCCGTGCCGCGGAGACCGCGGAGCCCGTCTCACCAGCCGGCGTACTGACCCGTCAGCGTGACCGAGCCTGCCGAGGAGGCCGTGCCGGCGCCGGAGCCGGCGGCGACCTCGCCGGCAGCCCAGGCCGCGACGCCGTAGCCGTCCAGGATCGCCATGGCGCGGTCCACGTCCTCGGGCGCCACGAGCGCGACCATGCCGACCCCGCAGTTGAGGGTCTTCTCGAGGTCTGCCTGCTCGACCGAGCCGACCCGCCTGACCAGGTCGAAGATCGGCTGGGGGGTCCAGGTGCTGCGGTCGATGGTTGCGGAGAGCTCGTCGGGCATGACGCGCTCGAGGTTCGCGGCGAGACCGCCACCGGTGACGTGAGACATCGCGTGGGTCCGGGTGTTGCGGGCGAGGTCCAGGCAGGCCTTGGCATAGATCCGGGTCGGCTCGAGCAGCTCCTCGCCGAGAGTCCGGCCGAGCTCGTCGACCTGCCGGTCGAGGGACCAGCCCGCGGTCTTGAGCAGGACGTGCCGGACCAGGGAGTACCCGTTCGAGTGCAGCCCGGAGGAGGCCATCGCGAGCACGACGTCGCCGGCGCGCACACGCCCGGGGCCGAGCAGGCTCGCGGCCTCGACCACGCCGGTCGTGGACCCCGCGACGTCGTACTCGTCGGGTTCGAGGAGCCCCGGGTGCTCAGCGGTCTCGCCACCGATCAGCGCGGCCCCCGCGTGCACGCACGCCTCGGCGATGCCCTGGACGATCGCGGCGATCCGCTCCGGGACCACCCGTCCCGTGGCGATGTAGTCGGTGACGAAGAGTGGCTCCGCGCCGCACACCACGAGATCGTCGACGAGCATGCCGACGAGGTCGAAGCCGATGGTGTGGTGGACGTCCATCGCCTGCGCGATCGCGACCTTCGTGCCCACGCCATCGGCGGAGCTGGCGAGGAGCGGGTGGTCGTACTTCTTGAGTGCGCTGGCGTCGAAGAGACCCGCGAACCCGCCGATGCCGCCGACCATCTCGGGGCGACGGGCCTTCTCCACCCAGGTCCGCATCAGCTCGACGGCCTTGTCGCCGGCCTCGATGGAGACACCCGCGGCCTCGTAGGTGCTACCGGTCGCGGGCAGGTTCTCGTCAGGCATGCGGTCCTCGTCCGTCGGTCTTCGCAGCGATCTGCACGGTCAGGTCAGGGGCGGTCGAGCGCATCGGAGGCACCGGCACCGGCGACCGAGGTGGACAGACCCTCCGCCTCGGAGAGGTCGGCGAGCTCGAGCAGGTGCTTGCCGAGGTGCTCCGGCTCGGGCAGCTTCACCGGGTAGACCCCGTCGAAGCAGGCCCGGCAGAGGCTCTCCTTCGGCACGGTGGTCGCCTCGACGAGCTCGTCGAGCGAGACGTAGCCGAGTGAGTCGGCGTCGATCGACCGCGCGATCTCCTCGGTGGAGAGCCCGTTGGCGATCAGCTCTGCCCGGGTCGCGAAGTCGATGCCGTAGAAGCAGGGCCACTTCACCGGCGGGCTCGAGATCCGCACGTGCACCTCGCGGGCGCCCGCCTCGCGCAGCATCCGGATCAGCGCCCGCTGCGTGTTGCCCCGGACGATGGAGTCGTCGACCACGACGAGCCGCTTGCCCTCGATGACGTCGCGCAACGGGTTGAGCTTCAGCCGGATGCCGAGCTGGCGGATGGTCTGCGAAGGCTGGATGAAGGTGCGTCCGACGTACGAGTTCTTGACCAGGCCCGTGCCGTAGGGGATGCCGCTCTCCTCGGCGTACCCGATCGCAGCGGGCGTGCCTGACTCCGGCACCGGCATGACCAGGTCGGCCTCGACGGGGAACTCACGGGCGAGCCGGCGGCCGATGTCGACGCGCACGCTGTGCACGCGCTGGTCGTTCATCAGCGTGTCGGGACGGGCGAGGTAGACGAACTCGAAGAGGCAGTGCTTGGGGGCCGGCTCGGCGAAGTGGCGGCTGCGCAGGCCGTCCTCGTCCACGGCGATGAGCTCGCCAGGCTCCACCTCGCGGATGTACGACGCACCGACGATGTCGAGCGCCGCGGTCTCGGAGGCGACGACCCACCCGCGCTCGAGGCGACCGAGCACGAGCGGCCGGATGCCCTGGGGGTCCCGGGCAGCATAGAGGGTGTTCTCGTCCATCCACACGAAGGAGAACGCGCCTCTGACCGAGGGCAGCACCTCGACGGCGTTCGCCTCGAGGCTCTTGTCGGGGTGGTGGGCGAAGAGCGCGGTGACCAGGCTGGTGTCGTTGGTGGACTCCAGGCCGCGGGTCGGGAGGTCGAGCTCGCCGTTGAGGTTCGGCAGGTCCGCGACCCGCTCGGCGAGCTCGCGGGTGTTGGTCAGGTTGCCGTTGTGGGCGAGCGCGATCGAGCCGTTCGCGGTGGGCCGGAAGGTCGGCTGGGCGTTGTGCCAGGTGCTCGCGCCGGTCGTGGAGTAGCGGGCGTGGCCGACGGCGAGGTGGCCCCGGAGCGAGGCGAGCGTGCTCTCGTCGAAGACCTGCGAGACCAGGCCCATGTCCTTGAAGACGAGGATCTGCCGGCCGTTGCTCACAGCCATCCCGGCGGACTCCTGCCCGCGGTGCTGGAGGGCGTAGAGGCCGTAGTAGGTGAGCTTGGCGACGTCCTCGCCCGGAGCCCATACGCCGAAGACCCCGCACGCGTCCTGTGGTCCGCGCTCCGCGGGGTCGAGGTCGTGGTTCAGGCGGCCGTCTCCGCGGCGAACGTTCCCTGGCACGGCTCGAGTCTACGGGTCAGCCGATGCCGCGTCCGACCCGCGGCCCGAGCGTCTGCCCCGTGGACGGGAAATGCGGGCGTGCACCCCTCCGTCAGGGCTTCGCAAGGGAGTGCAACAGCAGGGCCTCGGCGAGGCAGACCCGCTCGAACTCCGCGAGGTGCAGCCCCTCGTTGGCGCCGTGCGCGCGGGTGTCCGGGTCCTCGACGCCGGTGACGAGTACGGCGGCCTCGGGGAACGCCTTCTGGAACGACGCGATGAACGGGATCGACCCGCCCACGCCGATGTCCACCGGCTCGACGCCGTCCCATGCCTCACGGAAGGCCGCCCGTGCCGCGTCGTAGACCGGACCCTGCGCGTCGATCACGCCGGGCTGCCCGCTCTCGCGTCCCGGTGTGACCGTCACGCGCGCACCCCATGGCGCGTGCTTCTCGAGGTGGTGCACGAGCTTCTCCAGGGCGGAGGTCGCGTCGTCACCCGGAGCGACCCGGAGCGAGACCTTCGCGCGCGCCGAGGGGATGAGGGTGTTGCTCGCCTCGGCGGTGCGGGTCGTGTCGAGGCCGATGATGGAGATCGACGGCTTGGTCCACAGCCGCTCGACGTAGGGGCCGGAGCCGATGAGCGAGACGCCGTCAAGCAGGGACGACTCGGCCCGGATCCGTTCCTCCGGGTAGTCGAGGTCGCTCGCCGGGCCGGTGACCAGGCCCTCGACGGCGACATTGCCCTCGTCGTCGTGCAGGGTCGACAGGAGGCGCACCATCGCCATCATCGCGTCGGGGACGAGCCCGCCCCACATGCCCGAGTGCACCCCGTGGTCGAGGGTCTCCACGTCGACGAAGACATCGACGTTGCCGCGAAGCGTCGTGGTGAGGGCGGGGAGGCCGACGTCCCAGTTGGTGGAGTCGGCGATGACGATGACGTCCGCGGCCAGGGTGTCCTTGTGCTCGGCGAGGAACGCCTCCAGCGTCGGCGAGCCGACCTCCTCCTCTCCCTCGACGAAGACGGTCACACCGACGGGCAGGTGGCTCCCGAGAGCGCGGATCGCCGCGAGGTGGGCCGCGATGCCCGCCTTGTCGTCAGCGGCGCCGCGGCCGTAGAGGCGCTCACCGCGCTCGGTCGGCTCGAACGGCTCGCTCTCCCAGGCGGCCCGGTCGCCGACGGGCTGCACGTCGTGGTGCGCGTAGAGCAGCACCGTGGGCGCGCCCGCGGGGGCGGCCCGCTTCGCGACGACGGCGGGCGCGCCACCCCCGCTGGACAGGATGGCGACGTCGAGACCCTCGGCCCGGAACAGCTCGGCCGTGGCCTCCGCCGACCGTCGTACCTCGTCCTTGAGCGCCGGGTCCGCACTGACCGACGGGATGCGCACGAGCGCCTCGAGGTCTGCACGGACCGACGGCAGGACGTCCTGCACGGCCTCGCGGATGTGGGTCTTCGGGCTGGCTGCGGAGGTCATGGCGGTCAGCCTATGACCCGGACGTGGGGGTCAGCGCGCGGCATGGTGCGCGCTCGCACCCACGACCGGAGGGCAGCGCTCAGGATCCCGCGCTGCCCGGGATCGCGAGGTCGGCGACCTGGATCCGGTAGGTGCGGTACTCCACCTGGTGGCCGTCCTTGTCCAGAGCGCGCCGCGAGACGACCTCGCCGACCAGGCCGTTGCCCTCGATGAGCTGCTCGAGGTAGCCGACGTCGGCGGTCGTCCCGAAGAAGACCAGGATCCGGCCGTCCTCGACGAGGTGTCCGCGCACGTGGGCGAAGAACGCGGTGAGGGCGCGGTAGTCCTCGTCGGTGATGGACGCCTCGGCCCAGTCACGGGGCTTCATCCAGCGGAACGGAGGGTCGAACACGACGAGGTCGAACCTGCCCTCCACCTCGGCGAAGAGGTCGCTCCTGCGGATGTCGACCCGGTCGGCCACCTTGTTGCGCTCGGCGTTCGCGCGCGCCGCGGCGACAGCGTGGGGGTTGACGTCCACGGCGACCACGTCGGCGCCTTTCGTCGCCGCGAGGATCGCGTTGACCCCGCTGCCGGTGCCCATGTCGAGCACCCGCTCCCCCTCGCGGACCTCGTCGAGAACGACCTGGCCGAGCACGTCGGAGGTGCTCTCGATGACCTGCACGTGAGGGGGTACGACGAGCGTGAGGCCGAGGTAGTCGAAGACCTGGCCCTCCTCCGAGACCTTCTTGAGGTACTCGTAGTGCTCGTCGTGCCACGCCTGCATGCGGGCTGCCTCCTCGGAGGAGACGGTCGGCCGGTAGGTCATGACGCCTCCACGAGGGGTAGCAGCGGACTGAGGTCGGATCGTTCCCCCGAGGCGGTCAGCCGGGCGGCGGCCTCGGCGTCCTGCCACTCGAGGTCCCCCGTCGCCAGCGCGACCCAGGTCGTCGGGTCCATCTCGACGACGGCGGGAGGGGTCCCGCGCGTGTGCCGGGTGCCCTCGACGCACTGCGCGACGGCGTACGGAGGCACGCGGACCTCGACCGCGCCACCGGGGGCCTTGGCGACGAGCAGGGCGAGGAGGTGCTTGGTCAGCAGCCGGAGGTCCTCCGGCGCGGCCGCGCCCTCGCGGAAGCGCGCCAGAGCAGGACCCACCAGGGCAGGGTCGGCGGGACGCAGACGCACGGGCATGCCGCACAGTATCGCCGCCCACTGTCGTGCCCACGAGTCGACCTGCGCGCGGGTTGTCACGTTTTGCTCTTTTCAGGCGGCTGGTGCCTCGCTACCGTGCGGGGCTCACCAAACTCTACTTTCAGACGGGGCAGCACATGGGCGGTCGGGCCGGCAGATGGTTCGCACGGGCAGCGATCGCGTTGCTGACCGGGGCGGTCGGGTTGTACGGCGTACCGGCCGAGGCCGCGACGCGCGTGACCCCCGGGGACTTCACCGGGTTCGCCTTCGACACGTGCACGACCCCCGACTCGGCGACGATGGAGGCCTGGCGCACGAGCTCGCCGTTCTGGGGCGTGGGCGTCTACCTCGGCGGGGCGGCCACCACCTGTGACCGCACGAACCTCACCAGCTCGTGGGTCAAGCGACAGACCAACCGGGGCTGGCGGGTGCTCCCGCTCTGGGTCGGCCCCCAGGCGGAGTGCTCGACCGTGGCGTACAAGGCGGACATCGACTCCGACCCGACGAGCTCTTACGCCGCGGCGGCCAAGCAGGGCCGGTTCAACGCCAACGCGGCGGTGCGAGCCGCCAAGGACCTCGGCATCGCGGCCAGGAGCACGCTCTGGTACGACATCGAGGACTTCGACCTGAGCGGCAAGCACTGCCGGCGCTCGACGCTGACCTTCCTCTCCGCGTGGACCAAGCGGCTCCACGCGGAGGGTTTCAGGTCCGGCGTGTACAGCAACGTGAGCGCCGCGGTCGACGCGCTCGACTACGCCGACACGGTCTCACCCGGCTCGTACGCCCTGCCCGACCAGATCTGGTACGCCTGGGGCAACGGCCGTGCCGACACACGCATCTCCGAGAAGTGGGTCCGCGGTGACAACTGGACCCCGCACGCCCGCGTCCACCAGTACGACCTCGACACGTGGGCGGAGTACGGCGGCGTCCGGATGTTCATCGACCGCAACTTCATGGACGTCGGGCGCGGGTCCGTCGCCCCTCGCCCCCGGTCCACCTGTGGCGTGCGGGTGGACTTCGCCGACTACAAGCAGATCCGCCGCGGGAGCAAGGGCGGTCAGGTCAAGGCCGCGCAGTGCCTGCTGAAGAAGAAGCGCCTGTACGGCGGCACGGTGAACGGCGTCTACAACACGGGGACTGTGCGCGCCGTCCGCTCGTTCCAGCGCAGCCGCGACCTGCGGGTCACCGGCACGATGACCGCTCCCACCTGGACCGCTCTCCTCGCCGAGGGGCGCAGCCCGCTCATCAAACGGGGATCGGTCGGAGACGCCGTCCGCCGTGTCCAGCGCGGCCTCACCGCCACCTTGGACCAGAAGGTCGCGATCACCGGGGTCTTCCACGCCGGGACCACCCGGGCCGTCGCGCAGTACCAGCGCTCTCGGGGCCTCTCCCCGACCGGCGTGGTGGACCCGGCGACGTGGGCCGACCTCGAGGCCGGGCGCCGCTGAGGGGCACCGGGTCACGGGCCCGCCACGTTTGCCGCGTTCTCGCGCGACGGGCCCTTTACCCGGCATAGGCTGACTTCCAGTCATCCAGCGGGGAAGTCTTCACATGCTGCTCTCGGTCTCCTGGCGCGGCGCACGCACCACGTCCGTCGTACTCATCGCCCTGGTCGCCCTCGCCACGGTCCTGACCGGGGCCGTCGCCGCCCCGGCCCAGGGCGCGAACCGGGTCACGCCGGGCGGGTTCACCGGCTACGGCTTCGACCAGTGCGTCACCCAGTCCCAGGAGGTCATGGACACCTGGCTGACCACCTCGCCGTACTGGGCGGTGGGCATCTACATCGCCGGCGACAGCCGCTTCTGCGGTGACGACAAGCAGACCGAGCTCACCCCCGAGTGGGTCGGCACCCAGCTGCGCAACGGGTGGCGGCTGCTGCCGATCACCGTGGGCCCGCAGGCATCCTGCAACGTGCGCTACGAGGACGACGTGCGGATCAGGCCGAACCCGGCCGACGACTACGCGGCCGCCCGGGAGCAGGGCCGCCTGGAGGCCCAGGACACCGTCCAGCGCGCCCGGGCACTCGGCATCGCACCGGGGAGCACGCTCTGGTACGACCTCGAGCACGTCGTCCCGACCTCGATCACGCCGCGCTGCCGCGCGTCGGCCCTGGCGTTCCTGTCCGCCTGGACCAGGGCCCTCCACAACCTCGACCACGTCTCGGGCTTCTACTCCAGCGCCTCCTCGTGGGTGGCGATCCTCGACGACGCTCGGGTGTCCTTCGCGCAGTACGCGATGCCGGACCGGATCTGGATCGCCGAGTGGGTGAAGCCGGAGAGCTACCGCAGGCCGCCGACCGCCACCCCGCCGAGTCTGCTCTCCTCGTTCATCGAGGACGACGGCTGGCTGCCGGGCAACCGGATGCGGCAGTACCGCGGCGGCCACGACGAGACCTACGGCGGCGTGACGGTCAACATCGACACGAACTACCTCGACCTCGGGCCCGGCACCCGCCCCGGCAAGGCCGCCAAGCTCTGCGGCGGGCTCCGGGTCGACTTCCCGCGGTACCGCACCCTGGCCCGCGGCGCCCGCGGTGCCCAGGTGAGCGCGCTGCAGTGCTTCCTGAGGCGCAAGAGGCTGTACGACGGCAAGGTCACCGGCTTCTACCACCGCGGCACCGTGCGAGCGGTTCGGCGTTTCCAGGAGTCCCGCGGGCTCGCTGTCACAGGCAGGGTCGGCCGCCCCACCTGGACCGTCGTCCTGTCCGAGGGCCACTCCGAGCCGGTCGTGAAGATCGGCTCGGGAGGTCCGGCGGTCCGCCGCGTGCAGCGCGCCCTGAACGCCGCGGTCCGGGCGGAGCTGCCGGTGGACGGGATCTTCGGGCCGGCCACGACGGCGGCGGTGCGGGCCTACCAGCGCGAGGTCGGCCTCCCGCGTACCGGCGTGGTCGCCGCGGACACCTGGGCCCTCCTCGCTGCCGGGGCCCTTTGAGGTTGCAGAGTTCTGAACCTGCGCAAACGTGAAGCGAGCGCTGCCGTGACGCCGGCGGCGCCACGTCGTTGGGCTTTACGTTCGGCCGCGCACCCGCGGCTTGTCTCGGAGACAAGGAAGTCCATTGCGCAGAACTCCTCTGGCGGCTGCCGCCGCCCTCAGCCTTGTGCTCGGCACCTCCGCACTGGCGGCATCCGCCGCTCCCGCACCCGGCTCGGCCCCGGCTGACCTCGCGTCCGCCGACACCGGGAAGTACGTCGTGGTGCTCGAGGACGGTGCAGCCGCACGGGAGATCGCCGCCGCCCACGCGGACCGGTTCGGCCTCGACGTCGGGCACGTCTACACCTCCGCACTCCAGGGCTACTCCGCCACGATGCCGGCCTCCGTAGCGAAGGTTCTCGAAGCCACACCCTCGGTGGCCTGGGTCCAGGAGGACCGCGCGGTCGCCACGACCGCCCAGACCACGCCCACCGGCATCAACCGCGCCAACGCCGACGCGAGCCCGACCGCCAGGATCAACGGCGCCGACGAGCGTGTCGACGTGGACGTCGCGGTCATCGACACCGGCGTCGACCTCTCCCACTCCGACATCAACGTCTACCGCGCCGGAGCGAAGAACTGCTCGGTCGGCGCGATCAACGCCAACGACCTCCACGGGCACGGCAGCCACGTCGCGGGCACGATCGGCGCGATCGACAACGCCAACGGGGTCGTCGGCATGGCCCCCGGCGCCCGGATCTGGCCGGTCAAGGTTCTCACCGACGCGGGCACCGGGCTGAACTCCGACGTGATCTGCGGCATCGACTACGTCACCGCCAACGCCGACAAGATCGAGGTCGCCAACATGAGCCTCGGCGGCTCCGGCACCGACGACGGCAATTGCGGCAACAGCAACAACGACGCGATGCACAAGGCGATCTGCCGATCGGTCGCGGCAGGCATCACCTACGTGGTCGCCGCGGGCAACGACAGCGCCGACGCGAAGGGCTTCACTCCTGCCGCCTACGACGAGGTCGTCACCGTGAGTGCCCTCGCCGACTTCAACGGCCTGCCCGGTGGAGGGGCGCCGTCGACCTGCCGCAGCGACGTCGACGACACCTTCGCCAACTTCTCCAACTACGGCGCGGACGTCGACCTCATCGCCCCGGGCGTGTGCATCTACTCGACGTCGAAGCTCGGGGGCTACGCCACGCTGTCCGGTACCTCGATGGCCAGCCCCCACGTGGCAGGCGGCGCGGCCCTCTACGCCGCCACGCACCCCGGCGCCACGCCGGCCCAGGTCAAGAGCGCGCTGCAGAGCGCCGGTTCGCTCGACTGGAGCAACGCCGACGACCGCGACAGCACCAAGGAGCGCCTGCTCGACGCGAGCACGTTCTGAACGCATCCGATCGACGAGGCGCGTCCGTCCCACCCCGGGACGGGCGCGCCTCCGGCGTCTCGGGGTACGGCGGCCGGGCGCGCCGCCGTACCCCTGCAGAGATCTGAAATGCGCAAACCTGCACGTACCAGCCCATTGCCTCCCGAACCGGCCCGACGTGGAATGACGTTCTCCCTGCTCATCCGGGCAGACCGAACTCCAGGTGAGGACACATGCGAAAGTCCACGACCGCCGCACTCGCGGCGATCACGCTCATCGCTCTCGGGTCACCAGCTCTCTCGGCGAACGCCGCACCGGCTTCCGGGCCGGACGGTTCCGCTGCCTACATCGTCGTCCTGAAGGACGGCGCCGCCTCCGGCAAGGTCGCTGCCGAGCACAGCCGCAGCCACAACGCCGAGGTGAGCCACGTCTATCGCTCGGCCCTCAAGGGGTACTCCGCACGGATGAGCCCCACCGCCGTCGAGCGGGTCAGCCGGGACTCCCGGGTGCTGTACGTACAGCGAGACCGAGCCGTCCAGGCCTCGGCCCAGTCGACGCCGACCGGGATCAACCGCGCCAACGCCGACGTCAGCCCGACCGCCAGGATCAACGGCCTCGACGAGCGTGTGAACGTCGACGTCGCGGTCATCGACACCGGCGTCGACCTCGACCACGCCGACCTCAACGTCCAGACCTCGATGGCCAAGAACTGCACGACCGGCAAGTCGGCCGACGACGGCAACGGCCACGGCACCCACGTGGCCGGCACCGTCGGCGCGATCGACAACGGCGACGGCGTGGTCGGCATGGCGCCCGGCGCCCGCATCTGGCCGGTCCGGGTGCTCGACAACCGCGGCAGCGGCACCTTCTCGGGCATCGTCTGCGGCATCGACTACGTCACCGCCCACGCGGACCAGATCGAGGTGGCGAACATGAGCCTCGGCGGCTCCGGCACCGACGACCGCAACTGCGGCAACTCCAACAACGACGCCATGCACCGCGCGATCTGCAACTCGGTCGCAGCCGGCGTCACCTACGTCGTCGCGGCCGGCAACGAGACCGACGACTCCGCGAACCACGTGCCCGCGGCCTACGACGAGGTCATCACGGTGAGCGCGCTCGCCGACTTCAACGGCCTGCCCGGCGGGGGCGCCGCGGCCACCTGCCGCAGCGACGTCGACGACACCTTCGCCAACTTCTCCAACTACGGCTCCGACGTCGACCTCATCGCCCCGGGCGTGTGCATCAACTCGACCTGGAAGGGCGGCGGGTACAACACCATCTCGGGTACGTCGATGGCCAGCCCGCACGTCGCGGGCGGCGCAGCCCTCTACGCGGCCAACAACCCCTCGGCCGGGCCGTCCCAGGTCAAGTCGGCACTGCAGAACTCCGGCACGACCGACTGGAACAACAGCGACGACCGCGACAGCACCAAGGAGCGCCTGCTCGACGTCAGCACCTACTGACGCGACTCCCGGGCCCGTCGCGGCCCGGGGGCGGACGCGGACCGGAGGGGTGGAGCCTTGGGGGGCTCCACCCCTCTGCCTGTGCTTGACGCGGGCGGAGGACGAGGCCGCGTGCCGCTGACCCCCACGGAACGGGTCGTCACGTCGACCCGGCGAGGCGCCCTCGTTCGGGAGAAGTCAGCGGACCCTCGGGTACCCCAGGGCATGGCCCGACTGGTGCCCGTTTTGGGTCCGATCGACCTATGTCCTCCCTATCGGGGGCATTGCTACGTTTCGGCTCGGATTCGTTCGTCGGGGGAAGGCGGGGGCATGGGACGGGTACGTGGATCGGTGCTGCTGGCGGGTGCGCTGGCGATGTCCGGAGGGGCGCTGGCCGTCCTTCCTCCAGCGGCAAGCGCCGCTGAGGGGCTCTTCGCGCCCTACACGACGCACGAGCCGTGGAAGGACGCCGCGAACGTCGCCATGGGCGACGTCACGGGAGACGGTCGCGCCGACGTCGTGCTGTCCACCGACTACTCCGCCGACCCGGCGATCGAGAACCGCCTCTGGGTCTACCCGCAACACGCCGAGGGCGGCCTCGGAGCACCCACCTCGGTGGCGACGCAGGCGCCCTACGGCAGTGAGATGGCCGTCGCCCTCGCCGACCTCGACGAGGACGGCGACCTCGATGCCGCGGTGACCACCGAGGCGGGCGTCGAGATCTTCGCGCAGGTCGACGGTGGCCTCACGTACACGTGGACCGTCCCGATCGAGGAGGGTCGCGACCTCGAGCTCGCCGACGTGAGCGGGGACGGCCTCGCCGACCTGGTCGTCAACACGCGCAACGGCATCGAGGTGTGGTGGCAGATCCGGGGAGACTTCATGAGCGCGCCCACGGGCCGGATGCTCTCGAACGGCATCGCCGACGAGGTCGAGGTCGCCGACGTCACCGGCGACGGTCTCAACGACGTGGTCAGCGCCCAGGGTCGGACGGTCCAGGTGCGCGCACAGCAGCCGGACCACTCGTTCGCAGCACCGGTGAGCCACGCCTCCGGCGGGGTGAGCCCCTGGGACTACGTCAACGGTCTTGCCGTCGGCGACACCAACGGCGACGGCCGGGTCGACGTACACGTCAGCGTGGGCGGGAACAAGCCGAACTCCTGGGTCGTCACGCTGTTCCAGCTGACCGACGGCACGCTCGCCAAGCCCTACGTCCGCCAGAGCTACGACATCCCCGAGACGCTCGAGGTCGCCGACGTGACCGGCGACGGTCTCGGCGACCTGCTCACCCTGCACGGCGGCTGGAGCAGGATGGGGGTCTACGACTCCACGCCCGGCACGATGGAGACCGAGACGCTGTACCCGATCCCCTATGCCAGCCACTACGACGCCAAGGCCCTGGCCGTCGGGGACGTGTCCGGTGACGGCCTCGCCGACGTGGCGATCGCGGACTACAACTACGGCCTGGTCCTGCTGCGTGGCACGGCGCCGGGAGCCGACATCACGGCACCCGACACCTCGCTCACGTCGGGACCTTCGAGCACTCACCGGTCACGCTCGGCGACCTTCGGGTTCGCCGCCACCGAGACCTCGACGTTCACGTGCTCGCTGGACGGCGCGGCCTGGGCGCCGTGCACCTCCCCGATGACGTACGACGGTCTGGCCGCCGGTACTCACACGTTCCGGGTCAGGGCGACCGACACCGCCGGCAACACCGACGCCAGCCCTGCCCAGCGCACGTTCTACGTCGACGGTCCGGACACCTCCATCACGTCCGGTCCGACCGGGACCATCCGGTCGACCTCCGCGACCTTCGGGTTCTCCTCGACCCAGGCGACCGCGTACTTCGAGTGCTCGCTCGACGACTCGACCTGGCAGCGTTGCACCTCGCCGGTGACCTACGACGACCTGACCACGGCCAAGACCCACACGTTCCAGGTCCGCGGCGTGGACGCCGAGGGACTCGTCGACAGCACGCCCGCCAGGCGCAGCTTCACGGTCGACGCCGCGGCCGACCTCGTGCTGTCGTCTCTCAGCGCCACGCCCGACCCGGTCAAGCGCGGCAGCACGCTGACCTACACCGCCCGGGTGTCGAACGCCGGCCCGGACGCGGCGACGGACATCGTCTTCACCCAGGGCCTGCCGTCAGACGTCCGCCTCGACTCGGTGTCCGCGGCCCTCGACGCACCCCTCAGCACGACGGCGTCGTGCACCGGGTCCGACTCGACAGTGAGGTGCGCCGTGAACAGCCTGAACCGGGGCGACTGGCTGATCGTGACGATCGACGTGACGGTCACAGCGACGAAGGGCTCGCTGAGCTCCACGGCCGTCGTGACGACGCCGACGTGGGACCTGGACCAGGGCAACGACTCGGCCTCGACGTACACGAAGATCGGCGGCAGCAAGGGCCGATAGCAGGCACACGCGGCTCAGGCCGCCCGCAAGCTGCTGCGGGTGTCCTGCGGCCGGGCCTAGCATCGAAGGCCCGACCGCAGGAGGTGCGCGTTGCCCGACTTCCCGTACGCAGACCGGTTCACCGTCAACAGGACGCTCCCCGAGCACGGCAGGTCACGTGAGGACGTCCTCGCCGAGATGCGCACCATGGCGACCGAGGAGGACGCCTTCTGGGAGACCGGGAAGTGCTCCGGGACGATGTACTCCGGCGACCACGACCACTACCGGTTCCTCGACGAGGCGTTCGGCCTGTTCGCCCACGTCAACATCCTCCAGCGGGACATGTGCCCGAGCGCCACGAAGTTCGAGGGCGAGGTGATCGCGATGGCGCTCGACCTCATGCACGCCGACGCGGTCACCGACGCGACGCCCGCCGGGATGATCACGACAGGAGGAACCGGCAGCATCCTCCACGCGGTCCTCGCCTATCGGGAGTACGCCCGCAAGAGCCGCGGGGTGACCCGGCCGAACTTCGTGAAGCCCGAGACGGGCCACCCTGCCTTCGACAAGGCGTGCCGCCTGCTCGGAATCGAGCTCCGGGTCGCGCCCGTCGTACCGGAGACGACGCAGGCGGACGTGGCAGCCATGGCCGACCTGGTGGACGAGAACACCGTCGCGATCGTGGGCTCGGCGACCAACTACGGCTACGGCACCATCGACCCGATCGCCGAGCTGGGCGAGCTGGCGCTGCAGCGCGGGGTGGGCCTCCACGTGGACGGCTGCCTCGGGGGCTTCATCCTCCCGTTCGGCGAGGAGCTCGGCTACGACATCGCGCCGTTCGACTTCCGGGTGCCCGGTGTCACGAGCATCTCGGCGGACACCCACAAGTACGGCTACGCGTTCAAGGGCAGCTCCACCGTGCTGTTCCGCGACAGGGCCTACCGCAACGCGCAGTACTTCTTCCTGGCCGGCTGGAGCGGCGGCAAGTACATGTCCCCGGGGATCGAGGGCTCCCGCTCCGGCGGGCTCGTGGCCTCCACCTGGGCCGCGATGGTGCAGCTCGGACGGGAGGGCTACCGGGAGTACGCCCGGCAGATCTTCAGCACCTCCGAGGCGATGCAGGACGTGGTGCGCTCGCACCCGGAGCTCCGGATCATGGGCAGGCCGACTTTCTGCTTCAGCATGACCTCCGACGAGTTCGACATCTACCACGTGTGGGACCACATGGCCCCCAAGGGCTGGAGGTTCAACGGGCAGCAGTACCCGAACTCCATGCACATGGCCGTGACCCGTCCGCAGACCCAGCCGGGCGTCGTGGACCAGTTCGCCCGGGACCTCGCCGAGGCGGTCGACTACGCCAAGCAGAAGGAGGCCGCCGGGGAGGCTGCGTTCATGTCGGCGGTTTACGGCGGGGTCGCCGGCGGGCTCAACGCGGAGACCGTGGAGCTCATCCACGCGATCATGAGCGACATGCTCGACACCCAGCAGTCGGTGCCGCCGGCTCCCGCGGAGGGGTGATGGCGGAGGCGTCCCGCGACGAGCGGTTCGTCCTCGCCGTCGACCTGGGCTCGACCGTCCTCAAGGTCGGCCTCGTGTCGCTCGCGGGCACGATCGGCTGGTGGACGCGAGCCGACCTCGAGACCGTTCGCGGGCCAGGCGGCGCGGCCACCCAGGACGCCGAGCGGTGGTGGCGCCTGGTCGTCGAGGCGGCGCGGCGCGGCCTGTCCGAGGGTCCGGTGCGTGGCGACCAGGTCGTCGCCGTCGCGGTCACCGGCCAGTGGTCGAGCACCGTCCCGGTCGACGGCTCGGGTCTCCCGACCGGACCCTGCGTGATGTGGATGGACACCCGTGGCGCACGGCACTCGCGGGCGCTGGTCGGTGGCCGTGTGCAGGGCTACCGCGCCCGCGCGGTCGTCGAGTGGGTACGTCGTACCGGCGGGATCCCGAGCCCCTCGGGCGGCGACGCGGTCGGGACGATGCTCCACCTGGAGCGGGACGAGCCCGAGGTCGCCTCGGCCACCCGCTTCTACCTGGAGCCGGTCGACTACCTGACCATGCGGTTCACCGGAGTGCCGGCCGCGACCCACGCCTCGATGTTCCCTCGCTGGATCACCGACAACCGGCGGACCGAGGTGCTCGCGTACGACCCGAGGCTCCTGGGCCTGCTCGGTGTGGACGAGGCCAAGCTCCCCCCGCTCGTCGCGACCGGATCCGTCGTGGCACCGGTCGCGGCCGCCGTCGCCGCGGAGCTCGGCATCAGCCCGGAGGCGCAGGTGGTCAACGGCCTGCCCGACCTGCACGCGTCCACCGTCGGCGCAGGCTGCCTGTCCGAGCACCAGGCCCACCTGGCGGTCTCCACGACGACGTGGGTGAGCTGCCCGGTCTCGCGCAAGAAGACCGACCTGTTCCGGCAGATCGCGGCGGTGCCGGGGCTCTGGCAGGGGCAGTACCTGATGGTGGACAACCAGCGGACCTCCGGCCGTTGTCTCGAGTGGCTGCGTGACCGGGTGGTGGCCGCCCCCGACGGGCTGGGCGACGGGCCGCCTCCGACGTACGAGGCGCTCGTCGAGCTCGCCGGAACCGCACCCGCCGGCTCGGGAGGCGTGCTCTTCACGCCGTGGCTGGACGGCGAGAACTCACCGGTGGAGGACGCTCGCGCCCGAGCCGGTTTCCACAACCTGTCGCTGCACAGCACTCGCGCCGACCTGGTCCGTGCCGTCCTCGAGGGGGTCGCCTACAACGCGCGATGGCTGCTCGAGGCCGCCGACCACTTCACCGGCCATCGGCTCGACCCGGTCCGGCTCATCGGCGGCGGCATCCAGGCGGACCTGTGGTGCCAGGTGCTCGCCGACGTCTGCGACCGGCGGGTCGAGCGGGTCGCGGACCCGGTGCTGTCCGGGCTGCGAGGTGCCGCGATGTTCGCGGGGCTGGTGCTGGGCGAGGTCGACCGCGCCGAGGTTCACGAACTCGTCCCCGTGGAGACGACCTTCGAGCCGCACCCGGCGAACCGGGCCGTGTACGACCGGCTCTTCGCCGAGTTCCCGAGGCTCTACAAGACGCAGCGACGGATGTTCCACCGCCTCAACGGCTCGTGAGCCCGGCCCAAAGCGCAGCCGGTCGGCGCACCGCGGCGCCGGGAGCTGACCGCGTCGAGCCCCTTGCGCGACCGCAGGGGCTAGTCACCTCGAGCTAGTCCCTCCGGTCGCGGTTCGGGGGTACGGAGCGGGAGGAACGTCTCAAAGCCATCGCCTGGGTCACCGAGACAGGCGGTCGCCTTGGTCACAGGTTGGTGAACCTTCTTCACAAACCGGACGGATGGGACAGAGCTCCCTAGCCATCGCCCGCAAGGCTTGCGAGTATCGACCGGTTGCCTTGGAGCTGCCGGATGCAGTGAACAGAACAGAAGCACTTTCCACGGTCGTGACCGTCGCGGCCACCCGCAAGTACGAGTAGAGGGAGCACGCATGACCATGGCGCCCGATGTAGTAACCCAGCACGTCGTCCTCGAGCTGATCGGCCCGGACGGGTCGGCACCTGTGGAGGCCGAGCTGCGCTACGACCCGGTCGACCCGTACGCCGTGGCCGTCGTCTTCCTCGAGCCAGGTACGGGCATGGAGTGGGTGTTCGGACGTGACCTGATGCTGCGCGGCATCTCCCAGCCGGCGGGGGACGGCGACGTACAGGTGTTCCCCTCCCTGGATCCCGAGGGCCACGCCGAGGTCGGCCTCGTGCTGCGCTCCCCCGGGGGCCAGGCACTCCTGAAGGCCCCCGCACGCGAGGTCCTGAACTTCCTGGCCCGCACGACACGGGCGGTGTGGCCCGGCACGGAGGGAGACCTCGTGAGCGCGGACGACGCGATTGCCGCGATCCTCGTCAGCGACTGACGCGAGCCGCCAGACCGTCTGGTCGGATGAGGCGCGCCGCGTGGGGTAAACCTGACGGGTGAGCGAGACCGCGAGCGACTACGTGCCCGACCCACGTCGCTGGCGCGCCCTCGCGGTCACGCTCGTGGTCGGGTTCATGTCCCTGCTCGACGTCACGATCGTCAACGTCGCCATCCCCTCCATCCAGTCGGGGCTCGATGCCTCGCCGCAGGCGGTGCAGTGGGTCGTGTCCGGGTACGCCCTGACCTTCGGCCTCGTGCTCGTCGCCGGCGGGCGGCTCGGTGACCTCCTGGGCCGCCGCCGGATGTTCCTCATCGGCCTGACCGGGTTCACCCTCACGAGCGCGGCTGCGGGGGCCGCGCCCACCCAGGAGCTTCTCGTGCTGGCCCGCCTGCTCCAGGGGGCCGCCGCGGGGATGCTGACCCCGCAGAACACGGGCCTGATCCAGGAGCTGTTCCGGGGCGACGAGCGGGGGCGCGCCTTCGGGTGGTTCGGCACCACCGTCGGCGTCTCCGCGGCGACCGGACCTGTCGTGGGTGGACTGCTCATCGCGCTCTTCGGCCCCGAGCACGGCTGGCGCGCCGTGTTCCTCGTGAACGTCCCGATCGGGATCGGCGCGATGGTGCTCGCGGCCCGGCTGATCCCGCGGACGCGACCGAAGCGAGGCGCTCTCCGGCGCGAGATCGACCCCGTGGGGGTGGTCCTGCTCGGCTCGGCGGTGCTCTGCGTCCTCTTCCCCCTCGTCAGGGCGATGTCGACCCCGGGGACGGCCTGGTGGCTGCTGGTCCCCCTCGCTCCGGTCGCCGCCTTCCTCTTCGCGCGGTGGGAGTCGCGCGTGATCGCCCGCGGCCGCAACCCGCTGCTCGACGTACGCCTGGTGCGCACCGCTCCCGGCTTCGCCACCGGGATCGCGCTGCAGACCGTGTACTTCGCGGGCTTCAGCGGGCTGTGGCTCGTGCTCGCGCTGTTCTTCCAGGACGGTCTCGGCTACACACCTCTCGAATCCGGCCTCGCCGTGACCCCGTTCGCCATCGGCTCGGCGGTGACGGCTGTCCTCGCGGGACGGCTGGTCGGGCGGTGGGGCCGCCGGCTGACCGTGGGCGGCCTGGTCCTGGTCGCCGCGGGATTCGTCGGGCTGGTGGTGGCGATCACCATCCCCGAGCACACTGCGCTCTGGACCGCGCTCCCCCTTCTGGTCGGCGGGATCGGCTCCGGAGCGGTGATCTCACCCAACGTCACGATGACGCTGAGCGACGTGCCACCGCACATGGGGGGCGCGGCCGGCGGTGCGATCCAGACCGGGGCTCGCGTCGGCAGTGCGATCGGCGCGGCCGTGCTCGCCGCAGCCTTCCGGATCACCCTCCACGACGCGGAGTACGCCGAAGCCGCCCGGGCAGCCTTTCTGTGCGCGATCGCGTTCGTCCTCGTCGCCCTGGCGCTCGCGACCGTCGAGCTGCGGCAACAGCGCCGTCACGCACCGGCGACCCCACGCGAGGTCCCCGCCGCGGACTGACTCCGCCGCTCTCCCGGCACCAATTACCAGGGTCCCCTGGTAATTGGTGTCCTCCCACGGGATTCTTCCCAAGGGAAGTAACCATTCGCCATGGGAAGTAGGCCCGCCCGGCCCTGACCAACCCGGCCGGCCGAGCGAGGCCGAGCGAGGTCAGGCGTCGAGGGCGCCGGGGAGCGTCGCGGACCAGGCGGCCCGAAGCTCGGACAGCGGGATGCTGAACTGGTCCTGGACGTCGAGCAGCGCCTCGTCGCCGCGTCCGTCGGTCACGCCGATCCGGACGTGCGGGAAGCCGCGCGCCGAGCACATGTCGGTGAAGCGCACCTCCTCGCTCCGGGGCACCGCGACGATCGCACGCCCCGCGGACTCGCTGAAGAGCGCCACGAACGGGTCGAGCTCATCGGGGAACCACACCCGGGCGCCGATGCCACGACGCAGGCACGACTCGACCAGCGCCTGGGCCAGTCCGCCGTCGGAGAGGTCGTGCGCGGCGTCGATCAACCCGTCCCGCGAGGCGTTGACCAGGATGTCGGCGAGCTCGCGCTCGGCAGCCAGGTCCACCGCGGGTGGGAGTCCGCCGAGGTGACCGTGCACGACGTGGGCCCACTCGGACCCGGACAGCTCCTCACGCGTCGTGCCGAGCAGGTAGATCTGCTGGCCCTCCTCGACGAAGCCTGAGGGCGTACGGCGGGTGACGTCGTCGATCACGCCCAGGACGGCCACGACGGGCGTGGGGAGGATGGCGGTCTCGGCGGTCTGGTTGTAGAGGCTCACGTTGCCACCCGTGACGGGTACGCCGAGGTCGCGGCAGCCGTCGGCGAGGCCACGCACGGCCTCCGCGAACTGCCACATGACCTCGGGGTCCTCGGGCGAACCGAAGTTCAGGCAGTCGCTGACCGCGAGCGGTCGGGCGCCGGTGGTGGCGACGTTGCGGAACGACTCGGCCAGGGCGAGCCGGGCGCCGGTGTACGGGTCGAGCTTCGTGAAGCGGCCGTTGCAGTCGGTGGAGACGGCGACGCCGAGGTTGCTCTCCTCGTCCACCCGGACCATGCCGGAGTCCTCGGGCTGGGCGAGGACGGTGTTGCCCTGGACGTAGCGGTCGTACTGGTCGGTGATCCAGGACTTGTCGCACAGGTTCGGGCTGCCGACCAGGCGCAGCAGCGTCTCGCGCAGCTCGTCGGGCGTGCTCGGCCGCGGAAGCTCCTCCGCCGCGTCGGCCTGGAGGGCGTCCTGCAGGCTCGGCCGCACGTAGGGGCGGTTGTAGACGGGGCCCTCGTGCGCGACGGTCCGCGGGGGTACGTCGACCACGGTCTCGCCGTGCCAGTCGATGACCAGACGCCCGGTGTCGGTGACCTCGCCGACGACCGTCGCCTCGACGTCCCACTTGGCGCAGACCTCGAGGAACCGGTCGACCTTCGCCGGCTCGACGACGGCCATCATCCGCTCCTGCGACTCCGACATGAGGATCTCTTCGGGAGACAGCGTCGAGTCGCGCAGCGGGACGAGGTCGAGGTCAACGTGCATGCCGCCGGTGCCGGCCGAGGCCATCTCCGACGTCGAGCACGAGAGGCCGGCACCGCCGAGGTCCTGGATCCCCACGACGAGCTTCTCGCGGAAGATCTCGAGGCTGCACTCGATGAGGAGCTTCTCCATGAATGGGTCGCCCACCTGGACGCTCGGGCGCTTCGCGGGACCGGTCTCGTCGAAGGTCTCGCTGGCCAGCACGGACACGCCGCCGATCCCGTCACCGCCGGTGCGCGCGCCGTACAGGATCACCTTGTTGCCGACCCCGGAGGCGGCGGCGGTCTGGAGTTCGTCGTGCCGGAGGACGCCGACGCAGAGCGCGTTGACGAGGGGGTTGCCGAGGTAGGACTCGTCGAAGACGGCCTCGCCGCCGATGTTGGGCAGTCCGAGGCAGTTGCCGTAGCCGCCGACGCCCGCCACGATCCCGGGCAGCACCCGATGGGTGTCGTCGGCGTCGAGGGGCCCGAAGCGCAGCGGGTCCATGACGGCGACCGGACGGGCGCCCATCGCGAGGATGTCGCGGACGATGCCGCCGATGCCGGTCGCCGCGCCCTGGTAGGGCTCCACGTAGGACGGGTGGTTGTGCGACTCGACCTTGAACGTGACCGCGTATCCCTCGCCGATGTCGACGACGCCGGCGTTCTCGCCGATGCCCGCCATCAACGAGGCGCGCATCTCGTCGGTGACCTTCTCGCCGAACTGGCGCAGGTGCACCTTGCTGGACTTGTAGGAGCAGTGCTCGCTCCACATGACGGAGTACATCGCGAGCTCCGACGAGCTCGGGCGGCGACCGAGGATCTCGCGGATCCGGTCGTACTCGTCGGGCTTGAGGCCGAGATCGGCCCAGGGCTGCTGGCGGTCTGGGTCCTTGCTCGCGACCTCGACGGTGTCGAGCCGGGATTCGGGGCGCTGTTCAGTCACCGATTGTTGGCTTTCGGGATCGGTCGATCAGGGAGGTGGGCCGGGCTTCAATCTACCGGCCGATCCCCGAGCGCCCGGGGCCAGCCCGCAGGACGGGCGGGAGAAAGATCGTCCGATATCTGTTCTGCCTTTACTTCTGCGTGGCAAGGTATGTCGCACGTGCCCCCGCTCCGCGGGGGTCTGCTACGCGGCATCACGCGACGACGGGAGAGCAGCAATGGACCGACGCACCCTCCTCAAAGGCGGGCTGGCCACCACCGCGGGGGGACTCCTGGTCCCGGCGGTCGACGGCTTCACCGAGTCCGCGGAGGCGGCGCCGCGGGTCGGCAAGGTCCTGGCCCGCAACCTGTCCACGCCCTGGGGAATCGCGTTCCTCCCCAACGGCAACGCGCTGGTGGGCGAGCGCGACTCCGGCAAGGTGTTCGTCGTGCGCAAGGGCGGTGGCCGGCGCCAGGTCGGTCGGCTCGCCGTGCGCAGCCAGAAGGCGAACTGGGGTGAGGGTGGCCTGCTCGGCCTCGCCCTCCACCCGCAGTTCAGCACGAACCGCTGGGTCTACGCCTACATCTCCACCGGGTCCGACAACCGGATCGTGCGGATGCGCTTCGCGGACGGTTCGCTCGGACGGCCTCGCGTCGTCCTGGCCGGGATCCCCACGAACACCCATCACAACGGGGGACGGCTGGTCTTCCACGGGGGCCTGCTCTACGCCAGCACCGGGGACGCCGAGAACAGCAACCTGGCCCAGAACCGCGGGTCTCTCGCCGGCAAGATCCTCCGGTTGACGCCCGGCGGCGAGGTGCCCCAGGGCAACCCGTTCGGCAACTACACCTGGTCCTACGGCCACCGCAACATCGAGGGGATCGCCTTCGACAGCGACGGTCGCCTCTGGGCCACCGAGTTCGGTGACGACCGCCGCGACGAACTCAACCGGATCGTCCGGGGCGGCAACTACGGCTGGCCGCGCACCGAGGGCGGCGACGGACGCGGCGGGTACCGCGACCCGCTCACCACCTGGCGACCCGAGAACTGCTCGCCGAGCGGCGTTGCGATCGCGAACGGCCGAGCGTTCATCGGCGCCCTCCGCGGTCACGCGCTCTGGGCGGTCCGCCTCAGCGGCCCCAACAAGGGTCGCCGCGCCCGGTACTTCCACGAGCGCTTCGGCCGGATCCGCACCGTGCAGAAGGCCCCCGACGGCGCGCTGTGGATCACCACGAGCAACCGCGACGGGCGCCCCTCGGACCCGCACCGCGACGACGACCGGATCATCCGGGTCAGCCTCTAGCGGCTCAGGCCCGCGGTGGCGTGGGCAGGAATTCGAGAGCGGTTTGCGGCGTTGGTGCCCCTGTGAGCACCGTTCCCCTGTCTGTCCTCGACCTGTCGCCGATCCCCTCGGGCCGGCCGGCCTCGTCGGCGCTGCACGACACCATCGAGCTCGCCCGGGCCACCGAGGCGTACGGCTACCACCGCTTCTGGCTGGCCGAGCACCACAACATCCCGAGCGTCGCGAGCAGTGCACCGATGGTGATGATCGCGAGTGTCGCGGCCGCGACGAGCAGGATCCGGGTCGGCAGCGGCGGGATCATGCTGCCCAACCACGCACCGCTCGCCGTGGCGGAGTCCTTCCGGGTCCTCGAGGGTCTGCATCCCGGTCGGATCGACCTCGGGCTCGGGCGCGCACCCGGCACCGACCAGCTCACCGCCTACGCCCTGCGCCGCGGCCGTGAGAGCGGTGAGGACTTCCCGCAGCAGATGGCCGAGCTGCTCGCCTACGTCGACGGGTTCCCCGACGACCACCCGTTCAAGCCGCTCGTCGCGATCCCCGACGACGTGCCGCTGCCGCCGCTGTGGATCCTCGGTTCGAGTCTGTACGGCGGTCGGGCGGCTGCCGCGTTCGGCACCGGGTTCGCCTTCGCGGGCCACTTCGGGAGCGCCGACCCGGCCGAGGCTGTCGCGGGCTACCGGGAGAGCTTCGAGCCCTCCTCGCGCCTGAGCGAGCCGCGGGTCATGCTCGGCGTCGCGGCGATCGCGGCCGAGACCGAGGAGCGGGCCGAGGCGCTCGCCCGGGCCAACGACCTCGCGATGGTGCGCCTCATGCAGAACCGGCCCGGGCCCGTGCCCACACCGGAGGAGGCCGCCGCACACCCCTGGACCGAGCAGGAGCTCACCCTAGCCCGGTCCAGGCGCCGCTTCATCAGCGTGGGGACCGCCGAGCAGGTGCAGGAGGACCTCGAACGCCGACGCGTCGAGGCGGACGCCGACGAGCTGGTGATCACCACCCAGGTGCACGATCCCGCCGAGCGCAGGCTTTCCTACGAGCTGGTCGCCAAGGCCTACGGCCTCTGACCTCCCGACGTGGCTCGGCCGTCGGCCGCGGGCCGGCTGGCAGGATCGGGCGGGTGAAGCCGATCGTCAGCGAGGGACGCGTCATCGGGCTCGACGTCGCGCGGGCGCTCGCCCTCATCGGCATGATGGCGACCCACATCCTCCCCGCGTTCGAGGACGGCGAGGTCACCTTCTCCCAGCAGCTGGCCGGCGGCCGCGCCTCTGCGCTGTTCGCGGTCCTGGCCGGCACGAGCATCTCCCTGACGAGCGGCCGGGCGTCGCCGCAGCACGGCCGTGAGCGCACGGCGACGTCCGCAGGTCTGGCGGTGCGCGCGCTGCTGATCGCGGGGATCGGGCTGGCCCTCGCCGAGCTCGACTCGGGGATCGCGGTGATCCTGACCTACTACGGGGTGCTGTTCCTGCTCGCGATCCCGTTCCTGGGCCTTCGGGCCCGGTCCCTCATCGCCCTGAGCGCCGTCTGGGTCGTCGCGGCCCCCGTCGTGTCACACCTCGTCCGGCCGCACCTGCCCGCCCCGTCGTACGGCAGCCCGGCGTTCGACGGCCTCGTCGCTCCCTGGCAGCTGCTCACCGAGCTGACCTTCACCGGGTACTACCCCGCCGTCCCGTGGATGGCCTACCTGTTCGCGGGCATGGCGCTCGGCCGGGTGCAGCTGTCCCGCTCCGGTACGACGGCCGCGGTCGGCGTCGTGGGCGCGGCGCTGGCCGCCACGAGCGTGCTGGTCTCTGAAATGCTCATCGGGCGACCGGGAGTCTGGGGCACGCTGGTCGAGACCTTCGTCGGCCCGGCGGCCGTCGAGTCTCTGTCGGCGAACCTGGAGCGTGGCCTGTACGGCACAACACCGACCGGCAGCTGGTGGTGGCTGGCCGTGCACGCCCCGCACTCGGGCACGCCGTTCGACCTCGCACACACGATCGGCACCTCGCTGCTGGTGATCGCCCTGTGCGTCGCGGCCGGACGCGTCACACCGCGCCTCCTCGCGGTGGCGTTCGGTGCGGGAGCGATGACGCTGACGCTCTACAGCGCCCACGTCGTGCTGCGCAGCCCGGGGCTGTGGGACTCGGACACGATGAGCACCTTCCTCGGCCAGGTCACGCTCGTGCTGCTCGTGGGCGCGGCCTTCCGGCTCGCACGGAGGCGGGGGCCGCTCGAGGCCGGTGTCGGCGAGGTGCAGGCGGCTGTCAGGCGAGCAGCAGCCGAGACACCGCGGAGGTGAAGAAGGCCAGCCCGTCGGTGCCCGGGCCGGTCAGCCCCTCGACGGCGTGCTCGGGGTGGGGCATCAGGCCGACGACGTTGCCCGCCTCGTTCGTGATGCCGGCGATGTCGCGGAGCGAGCCGTTCGGGTTCACCTCGAGGTAGCGGGCGACGACGCGCCCCTCACCCTCGAGGCGGTCGAGGGTGTCCTCGTCGGCGACGTACTTGCCCTCGCCGTTCTTGAGGACGACGGTGATCTCCTGGCCCTCCTCGTAGTCGGAGGTCCACGGCGTCTTGTTGTTCTCGATGCGCAGGCGCTGGTCGCGGCAGACGAACCGGCGGGCGTCGTTGCGCAGCAGGGCCCCGGGAAGCAGGTGGGACTCGCAGAGGATCTGGAAGCCGTTGCAGATCCCGAGGACCGGCAGCCCGCCCTTGGCCGCCTCGACCACCTCGGTCATGATCGGCGAGAACCGCGAGATCGCCCCGCAGCGCAGGTAGTCGCCGTAGGAGAAGCCTCCCGGCAGGACGACTGCGTCGACGCCGCGGAGGTCGTGCTCGCCGTGCCACAGGGCGACGGCCTCGCCGCCGGCGAAGCCCACCGCGCGCACGGCGTCGACGTCGTCGAGCGAGCCGGGGAAGGTGACGACGCCGATCCTCACGCCTGGACCTCGTCGACCTCGGACTCGTCGAGCTCCTCGACGTACACGAAGAAGTCCTCGATGACCGGGTTCGACAGCAGCTTCTCGGCGATGTCGTGGATCTCGGAGAGACGCTCGTCGGTCAGCTCGTCGACCTCGATCTCGAAGCGCTTGCCCTGGCGGACGTCGGTGACGCCGTGGACGCCTAGCCGCGGGAGCGCGCTGTGCACCGCCTTGCCCTGCGGGTCGAGGATCTCGGGCTTGAGCATGACGTCGACGACGACACGGGCCACTGGAGGGCTCCTTGGGGTGTGCGCGGGGTTGTCGGCCTCAGTCTAGACGTCGCCGCACGGCGACCCCGACCCGCGGCCGCAGCCGGGCGCGCGTCGACTCACGACTTCGGTCCTCCTCGGGCCGGTTCGAGCTGCGTCGCGCACCGCTCGGTCGTTGACGCCTTCTGCCCTCAGCTGTGCGCGGAGATCGTCGATGTCGCTCACGTCAGTCGCTGGTGAGCTCCCGCTTGAGGATCTTGCCGGTCGAGGTCATCGGCAGGCTCGAGGCGAACTCGAACAGGCGTGGGTACTTGTAGTTCGCCATCTGCTCCTTGCACCAGTCGCGCAGCTCGTCCTCGGTGATCCGGGCGTCGTCGTTGAGGATCACGAACGCCTTGATCTCCTCGCCGTGGCTCTCGTCGGGGACGCCCACGACCGCGGCGAGCGACACGGCGTCGTGGGTCATCAGCACCTCCTCGATCTCGCGCGGGTACACGTTGAAGCCGCCGCGGATGATCATGTCCTTGGCGCGGTCGACGATGTAGTAGAAGCCGTCCTCGTCGCGCCGGGCGAGGTCGCCGGTCCTGAACCAGCCGTTGTTCATGACCTCGGCCGTGGCCTCGGCGCGCTTGTAGTAGCCCTTCATGATGTTGTGGCCGCGGATCGCGATCTCGCCGATCTGGTCGGCCTCCTCGATCGTCTTCCAGTCCTTGTCGACCAGCTTCACGTCGATGCCCCAGATCGGGACCCCGATCGAGCCGGGACGCGGGTCCCGCGCCGGGTCGCTGAAGGTCGCCACCGGCGAGGTCTCCGAGAGGCCGTAGCCCTCGAGGATCTGCACGCCGAACTTCTCCTTGAACTGCTTGAGGATCTCCACGGGAAGGGCAGCGCCGCCGGCGACCGCACGCCGCATCTTCTCCGCGATCTTCTCGACGTCGACACCCTCGTTGAGGGCACCGAGGAGGCCCCAGTACATCGTCGGGACTCCGGCGAAGAAGGAGATGCTCTCCTTCTGCATCAGGCCGATCGCCTGGTCCGCGTCGAAGCGGGGCAACAGCACGAGGGTCGAGGCGACCGAGAAGCCGGCGTTCATGTTGACCGTCTGCCCGAAGGAGTGGAACAGCGGCAGCACGAGCAGGTGCGTGTCGTGTTGGCTCGCCACCGACTCGAACAGGCGGTTGCAGGTGAGGGCGTTCATCACCATGTTGCTGTGCGAGAGCTCGGCGCCCTTCGGCTGCCCCGTCGTACCGCTGGTGTAGAGGATCACGGCGGTGTCGGTCGGCTCGGTGGGTGCGGACTCGAACTCGGCCGGCTGGTTGCCCAGCGCCTGCGCCATCGTCTCGGTGCCCTCGATCGGCGAGGGCGCCATCAGGTCGGCGGTGATCATGAAGAAGTGCTCGCAGCGCTCGGCCTTCTCGAACCCCTCGTGGCCCAGCTGGCCCATCGGCAGGTCGGGGGTGCCCTCGAAGCAGAAGTAGGCCTTCGCGTCCGAGTCCTCGAGGTGATAGGCGATCTCGCGACCCTTGAGCAGGACGTTGAGGGGGACGACGGTCGCGCCGGCCTTGAGGATGCCGTAGTAGACGATCGGGAAGTAGGGCAGGTTCGGGCACGAGAGCGCCACCTTGTCACCGGGCTCGATCCCCCGCGACACGAGGAGGTTGGCGACCTGGTTGGCGAACCCGTTGACCTGCGCGTAGGTCAGTCGCAGGTCGCCGAGGACCACGGCATCGCGGTCGGGGTGGCTGCCGGCGCTGGCTTCCAGGAAGACGGAGAGGTTGAGCACGGGACACTCCTTCGGTTGAGGGGCGGGCGTGGCTGCTTAGCTGGACGGACTCGTGAACGGCAGGCCGGTGAGGCGCTCGTAGGCCTCGATGTACTTGGCCCGGGTGCGGGCCACGACCTCGGCGGGCAGGGCGGGTGGCTTGGACCCGGAGGCCCGGTCCCAACCGCTCTCGGTGGAGGTGAGCCAGTTGCGCACGATCTGCTTGTCGTACGACGGCTGGGTGCGGCCGGGCTCCCACTCGCCGGCGGGCCAGAACCGTGACGAGTCCGGGGTGAGCACCTCGTCGGCGAGCACCACCGTGCCGTCCGGGCGTGCCCCGAACTCCAGCTTCGTATCGGCGAGGATGATCCCGCGCTCGCGGGCGATCCGCTCCGCACGGTCGTAGACGGCGAGGGTCAGGCGGCGCAGCTCGGCGGCGCGCTCCTCACCGATGACGCCGACCACGGCGTCGTACGACACGTTCTCGTCGTGGTCGCCCACCGCCGCCTTGGTGGCCGGGGTGAACACCGGCTCGGGGAGGCGGCTGCCGTCGACGAGGCCATCGGGAAGCCGGATGCCGCACACCTCCCCGGTGGCGCGGTAGTCGGCCAGCCCCGAGCCGGTGAGGTAGCCGCGGGCGACGCACTCGACCGGAAACATGTCGAGCTCCTCGCACACCACGGCCCGGCCACGCACCACCTCGGGTACGTCGGAGGAGACGATGTGGTTGGGCACGAGGTCGGCGAGCTGCGCGAACCACCACAGCGACATCTGGGTGAGGATGACGCCCTTGTCCGGGATCGTCGTGTCGAGCACGAAGTCGTAGGCCGAGATCCGGTCGGAGGCCACCATGAGCAGCCGGCCGTCCTCGAGGCGGTAGAGGTCGCGGACCTTACCCGAGTGGAGGTGCGTGGCGCCGGGGATCTCCGGGGCAGCAGGGATGCCGAGGTCGGACGCGCTGGGGCCGCTCATGACGTGATCCTACTGATCGACCGCTCTGGGGTTTCGGAGACGAGTCCTCGGCGAGATGGCACCCTGGGCCGCATGCCGGAGACAGCAGAAGAGATCTACGCACGGGTCGTCGCACAGGTCGGGAAGGACGGTCGGCTGCCCATGCCGACCTCCGCGTCGTCGGACATCTTCCCGTGGGAGGGCGAGATCACCACCAAGGTGCTCGCACCTCCCGTCGAGGCCGAGGAGCCGCGTCTGGGCGAGAAGGACAAGCCCTGCACCTGCGAGAAGGGCATGCCGGCCAGCGCGATCTGGCGCAACGAGCGGTGGGTGGTCAGCTCCACCGACGAGCCGGGCGGGCTGCCGCTCGTCCTCACCCTCCAGCCGCTCGAGCACCTGGACTTCTCCGACATGGACGACGACCTGGCCTCCGAGTTCGGCCGGGTGAGCCACTGGCTGCACCGGATCATGGCAGGGCTGCCGAACATCGGCCGCGTCCACGTGTGCAAGTGGGGCGACGGCGGTGCGCACATGCACGTGTGGTTCATCGCCCGGCCGGAACGGTTCCCCAACATCCTCGGCAGCATGGCCATCGAGTGGGACGACATGCTCCCGCCGGTGCCCGAGGACATCTGGCGCGCCGACCTGCACGAGGTGGCCCGCAAGATGGCGACCCACGACGGCCAGGCGCTCGCCTGAGGCTCCCTCCTCGCTCGCGGGACGTCATACATCGCGGTCCCTATAGCAGCCGTTTCGTATGACGTCCCGCGGGAGGTCATACGTTCCGGCCGTTATAGGAGTCGGTTCGTATGACGTTGCGCGGGAGGACCTAGAGGATCGAGCCGGGTGAGTAGGCCGCGGCGTGCGGGTAGCGGGCGGTGACCTCCGCGACCCGGCGTACGACGGCCTGCACCTGCGAGACCGCGGCGCCGGTGAAGCTGATCGGCTCGGCGACGAGCGACTCGAGCTGTTCCTTGCCGAGGCCGAGGCGGTCGTCGGCGGCGAGCCGCTCGAAGACGTCGTTCTCGGTGCGGCCCTGGCGCATCTCGAGGGCGACGCCGACGGCGGCCTCCTTGATCGCCTCGTGCGCGGTCTCCCGGCCCACGCCGTTGCGCACCGCGGCCATCAGCACCTTGGTGGTCGCGAGGAAGGGGAGGTAGCGGTCGAGCTCGCGCTGGATCACCGCGGGGAAGGCCCCGAACTCGTCGAGCACGGTCAGGAAGGTCTGGAACAGCCCGTCTGCGGCGAAGAAGGCGTCAGGCAGCGCCACCCGGCGTACGACGGAGCACGAGACGTCACCCTCGTTCCACTGGTCCCCGGCGAGCTCGCCGACCATGGAGAGGTAGCCGCGCAGCACCACCGCGAGGCCGTTGACCCGCTCGCACGAGCGCGTGTTCATCTTGTGGGGCATCGCCGATGAGCCGACCTGCCCCTCCTTGAAGCCCTCGGTGACGAGCTCGATCCCGGCCATGAGGCGGATCGTGGTGGCGAGGTTAGAGGGGCCCGCGACGACCTGGACGAGCGCGGACACCACGTCGAAGTCGAGCGATCGCGGGTACACCTGGCCGACGCTCGTGAGGACGTCGTCGAAGCCCAGGTGGGCGGCGACCCGCTCCTCGAGCGTGGCGAGCAGCGCGTCGTCGCCGCCGAGCAGGTCGAGCATGTCCTGGGCCGTGCCGACCGGGCCCTTGATGCCACGGAGCGGGTAGCGCGCGATGAGCTCCTCGAGCCGGGCGAGCGCGACAAGCATCTCGTCGGCGATCGTCGCGAAGCGCTTGCCGAGCGTGGTGGCCTGCGCCGCGACGTTGTGGGAGCGGCCCGCCATCACGAGGGTCTCGTGCTCGCTCGCGAGCCGGGCCAGCCGGGCCAGCGTCGCGACGACCCGGTCTCGCACGAGCTCGAGGGAGGCCTTCACCTGGAGCTGCTCGACGTTCTCGGTCAGGTCGCGCGAGGTCATCCCCTTGTGGATGTGCTCGTGTCCGGCCAGAGCGCAGAACTCCTCGATCCGCGCCTTCACGTCGTGGCGGGTGACCCGCTCGCGTGCGGCGATCGAGTCGAGGTCCACCTTGTCGACCACGGACTCGTAGGCCTCGACCACCCCGTCGGGCACCTCGATGCCGAGGTCCTTCTGCGCCTTGAGGACGGCGATCCACAGCTGCCGCTCGAGCACGATCTTGTGCTCGGGCGACCACAGCTGCGCGAGGTCGGCTCCGGCGTACCGGTTGGCGAGGACGTTCGGGATGCTCACGGGTTGATTCTCGCATCGGCCGCATAACCCGCCGGTCCCGCCTTCGTTGGACGGACATGCTTCCGCGAATCACCGAGACGGGCGGCGCCCGCGCAGGACGGACGCATGATCCCTCGCGGACGGGGCACGTCAGCGTCGTGTCGGACGACGACAGCTTCTGGCTCGAGCGCTGCGAGGGCGGCTCGACCTGCTCCTGCCCGTGCGAGGAGAGCCGCACGGAGTGACCGCGGCCGCAACCGCCTGTTCGGGCCATGGTGGCCGGGCCGGCGGCGAGCAAGGCTCGGAGTGACCGGCGTCCGGCACAACACCATTTACTACGACGGCCTCGCCTTCGCCCGGCAGATCGGTCTGCTGCCCCGTGAGGGCTCGGCGACCGACAAGGCGATGACCGCCGCGTTCAACGCGAGCACCGACATCCGGGCACGGCTGCACCGGCACCCCGAGCCGGCGCAGGCCCTCTGACGCCGCTTCGAGCCTGTCAGTTCTCGTCGACGAACTTCGCGTGTCCGATGTGCATCGGGACGCCGTCGAAGCCCGTGCGGTCGACGTGCTCGATGACACTGCGGACCTGCGCCCGCTGCTGGTCGCTGCAGGCGATGCGGAGCACCTCGAAGCCGCCCTCGAGGTGGGCCCGTGCCGAGAAGCCGGCCTCGTGCAGGGCGGCGACCAGGATGGCCGGGTCCTGCCCGTCGGGTACGGCGTACGACACGGTGTGGGTCGCCGGAGACTCGATCAACGCCTCCGTGCGGGCCTCCTCGCGAACCCAGCTGCGCAGCGCCAGTGCGACGACCACGCCGAGGACGAGGAGGACGGTGAACACGATCGGGAACGCGATCATGGCTTCTCCAATCCGTGAGTCCTCCGACACGGGTGCGCGTCCCGGAAGGTTCCGCTTCAAACGGCTCGTGCGGCCGTCTGACCCTTCAAGGCTGCTCCCCCGGACGGCCGAGCGTCGAGGCTCTTTCGCCTCGGCCGTCCAGGGTCCTTGGTCCCGTGTGCCGCGTGACGCCCCTCTCTGACCGCCACCCCCGGCAGTCCGGGCCGCCACCCCGCGGCCCGAAAGTCGGTCGCGCCGGCGGCGGGCCTGCCTCGATACTCGGGCCATGGGTCGCGAACCCGGGGCCGCCAGGGCCGTGATCCTGGTCGAGGGGCTGAGTGACTGCCGCGCGCTCGAAACGCTGGCGCGGCGCCACGGGCGAGACCTCCCCTCGGAAGGGGTCTGGGTCGTGCCCATGGGAGGCGCTACGAACGTCGGCCGGTTCCTCGAACGGTTCGGGCCCCACGGGCTGGACCTCCGGCTCGCCGGGCTCTGCGACGCCGCCGAGCAACGACACTTCCTGCGAGGGCTCGAACGCGCCGGCTTCGGACGAGGCCTCACCCGTGGCGACATGGAGGACCTCGGGTTCCACGTCTGCGAGCGTGACCTCGAGGACGAGCTGATCCGGGCCCTCGGCGCCCCCCGGGTAGTGCAGGTCGTCGCCGAGGCGGGAGAGCTTCGGTCCTTCCTGGCTCTTCAGAACCAACCCGCCCAGCGAGGACGCAGCGTCGAGCAGCAGCTGCACCGGTTCATGGGAACCCGGTCAGGGCGGAAGTCGCGTTATGCGCGGCTGCTCGTCGACGCCTTGGCGCCGGCCGGCGCACCGGCCCCTCTCGAGCGCGTGCTCGAAGGCGTCTGACCCCACCCGAGCCGCTCGGCCAGGGGGCTCAGACGCCGGCGGCGATGTCGGTGCGGTGGTGACTTCCGTCGATCCTGATCTTCCCGACCGCCTCGTAGGCCCGGGCTCGCGCGTCGGCGACGTCGGTCCCGACCGCGGTGACCGCGAGGACCCGGCCACCCGACGTGACGAGCGCGCCGTCCTCGCCGCGGGCGGTCCCGGCGTGGATCACCTCCACACCCTCGATGCGCTCGGCGTCCATCAGCCCGTGGATCGCGTCGCCGGTGCGCGGCGTGGCCGGGTACTCCTTGGAGGCGACGACGACGGCCACCGCCGCACCATCCCTCCAGCGCGGGGCGGCGACCTCGTCGAGGGTCCCGCGGGCCGCAGCGCGCAGGAGGACGCCGAGGGGTGAGTCGAGCAGCGCCATGAGCGGCTGAGTCTCCGGGTCGCCGAACCGGGCGTTGAACTCGATCACCCTCACCCCGCGCTTCGTCAGCGCGAGACCGGCGTAGAGCAAGCCGGAGAACGGCGTGCCGCGGCGGGCCATCTCGTCGACGGTCGGCTGGAGGACCCGCTCAGTGACCTCGGCGACGAGCCCATCGGACGCCCAGGGGAGCGGGGTGTACGCACCCATGCCGCCGGTGTTCGGCCCGGTGTCCCCGTCTCCGACCCGCTTGAAGTCCTGCGCCGGCTGGAGCGGTACGACGGTCCTGCCGTCCGTGATAGCGAACAGGGACACCTCGGGCCCGTCGAGGTACTCCTCGACCACGACGCGCTCGCACGCGGCCGCGTGGGCCAGCGCCTCGTCACGGGACTCCGTCACCACCACGCCCTTGCCTGCGGCGAGCCCGTCGTCCTTCACGACGTAGGGCGGGCCGAACGCGTCGAGCGCGGCCGCGGCCTCCTCCGGCGTGGTGCACACGTGGGCCATCGCCGTGGGGATCTCCGCGGCCGCCATGACCTCCTTGGCGAACGCCTTGGAACCCTCGAGCCGAGCCGCATCGGCGGACGGCCCGAAGCAGTCGATGCCACGGGCTCGGACCACGTCGGCGACACCCGCGACGAGCGGCGCCTCGGGCCCGATCACCACCAGGTCGATGCCGAGGCCCTCGGCGAGGTCGGCGACCGCCGTACCGTCGTCGGTCTTCACGTCGTGCAGCTCCGCCACCGCGGCGATCCCGGGGTTGCCGGGCGCGGCGTGCACCTCGCTGACCTCGGGATCGCGGGAGAGCGCTAGGGCGAGGGCGTGCTCGCGACCGCCCGAGCCGATGACGAGTACCTTCATGCCCACCTCAGCTCTCGCGAAGGATCACGGTCTGCTCGCGGCCCGGGCCGACTCCGACCGCCCAGAACGGCGCTCCCGACATCTCCTCGAGCGCCTTGACGTAGACCTGCGCGTTCTTCGGCAGCTCCTCGAAGCTCCGGCAGTGCGAGATGTCCTCGTTCCATCCCTCGAAGAACTCGTAGACCGGCTTCGCGTGGTGGAACTCCGACTGGGTCATCGGCATCTCGTCGTGCCGCACCCCGTCGATCTCGTAGGCGACGCAGACGGGGATGCGCTCCCAAGACCCGAGGATGTCGAGCTTGGTGAGCGCGAACTCCGTCAGTCCGTTGATCCGGGCGGCGTAGCGGGCGATGACGGCGTCGTACCAGCCGCAGCGGCGGTTCCGCCCGGTCGTCGTGCCGAACTCCGCACCGAGGTCGCGCAGCCTCTCGCCGTCCTCGTCGAGCAGCTCGGTCGGGAAGGGCCCGGCACCGACGCGGGTGGTGTACGCCTTGATCACGCCGATCACCCGGTCGATGCGGGTGGGACCGATGCCCGCCCCGGCGCAGACGCCGCCCGCCGTGGGGTTGCTGGAGGTGACGAACGGGTAGGTCCCGTGGTCGACGTCGAGCATCGTGGCCTGGGCGCCCTCGAACAGCACCGTCCTGCCCTCGTCCAGCGCGGCGTTCAGCACGCGGGACGTGTCGGCGACGTAGGGCTTCAACCTGTCGGCGTACGCCCCGATCTCCTCCATCACGGCCTCGACCTCGATGGCGCGGCGGTTGTAGACCTTCACGAGGAGGTGGTTCTTCTGCTCGAGCGCGGCCTCGATCTTCTGCTGCAGGATCTTCTCGTCGAAGATGTCCGCGACGCGGATGCCCATCCGGTTGATCTTGTCGGCGTACGTCGGGCCGATCCCCCGGCCGGTCGTGCCGATCTGGTTCTTGCCCAGGAAGCGCTCGGTCACCTTGTCGATCGTCGTGTGGTACGACGTGATCAGGTGCGCGTTGCTCGAGACGAGCAGGCGAGAGGTGTCCACGCCCCGGGCGTCGAGTCCCTCGATCTCGCGGAGCAGGACGGCGGCGTCGACGACCACGCCGTTGCCGAGCACCGGCGTCACCCCAGGGGTCAGGATCCCCGAGGGAAGCAGGTGGAGGGCGAACTTCTCTCCGTTGACGACGATCGTGTGGCCGGCATTGTTTCCGCCTTGGTAGCGGACGCAATAATCGATCGACGACCCGAGCTGGTCGGTCGCCTTGCCTTTGCCTTCGTCGCCCCACTGGGCTCCGACGAGGACGATCGCGGGCATGAGCTACCCCTCTCGCTGGCCTTGCGGTCGGTCTCGGGTCCTGCCGTCACCGACCCCGGACAGATGGTGTGGCCGGGGCAACGCGGCCAGACAAACGAAGAAGCCCCGGTAGTGCAACAGCACCGGGGCTCTTGCGACAGAACGATAACAGGTCGTCTGAGGCCCCCTGTAGTGTCCGGCTGGTGGAACCACTGCTGCTGATCACCAATGCCGACGCCGGCACCACGGACACCGAGAACGTCGACAAGGCGCTCGCCGTGCTGCGGGACGCGGGAGACGTGGAGGTCTGCGCGACCGCCAACCCTGGGGAGCTCGACGGCGTCCTCCACCGCCGTGGCAGCCGGCGGGTCGTGGTCGCGGGTGGCGACGGGAGCCTTCACGCAGTCGTGGCCGCTCTGCACCGTCGCCAGGAGCTGGCCGACGTCGTGCTGGGCCTGATCCCGCTCGGCACCGGCAACGACTTCGCCCGGGGCGCGGGCATCCCGCTCGACCCGGAGGACGCGGCCCGGATCGTGGTCAAGGGCGACGTGCGCCCGGTCGACCTGATCGTCGACTGCGTCGGGAGCATCGTGGTGAACAACGTGCACATCGGGGTGGGCGCGCAGGCCAGCCGCAAGGCCTCCAAGTGGAAGCACCGGCTCGGCCGCATCGGCTACCCGATCGGCGCACTGCTCGCCGCGGTGAACCCGCCCTTCGTGCGCCTGAGGATCGAGGCCGACGGCGAGGAGGTCGCCGACTTCGCCCACCCGATCCTGATGGCCGCGATCGGCAACGGGCCGAACGTCGGCGGCGGCGCAGAGATCACCCCGAGGGCGAACCCGGAGGACGGGAAGATGGACCTGATGGTCTCCTTCGCGATCGGGCCGCTGGCCCGGTTCGGCTACGCCCTCTCCTTCCGCAAGGGTGACCACCCCGAGCGAGAGGACGTGAAGTACCTCCGCGCATCGACCGTCTCGGTGAGCGGCCAGAACTTCTACTGCAGCGCCGACGGGGAGGTCTACGGCCCCGAGCGCAACCGCACCTGGCGCGTCGAGCCGGGTGCGTTGCGGATGACGCTCCCGCACTGAACCGTCAGCCCGCTCCGCCGGCTGGGCGCCTCAGATCCACCCTCGCCGCACGGCCTCCACTCCGGCCTGGAAACGTGACTCCGCTCCCAGCTCGTCCATGATCTCGGCGATCCGACGCCGGACGGTGCGCAGACTCACCCCCAAGGTGCGCGCGATGTGCTCGTCCTTGGCCCCGTGGGTCAGCTGGTGCAGGAGCAGGCTCCGCTGCCCACCTGCGTCGTCGAAGCCGGGGTCCATGCCAGGGACCGCCATGCCGCGCTCCCACACGTTGTCGAACAGCGCTTTCAGCGCTCCGACGAGGGAGTGCTCCCGTACGACGAGCCGCCGCCCGGTCGGGCCTCCCCAGCGATCCGGGAGGAGGGCGGCGTTGCCGAGGATCGAGATCCGGGTGGGGACGACCGCGACGATTCGGATCTGCTCGCCCACCTCCGCCCGCGAGCGGAGCACGTGCGGGGCCTCCTCGAGGGCGCGGGCCGGGTAGATCGCCCGGGACCTGCGCCCCGACGAGACGAGCTCACGCACCAGCCGGTCGATCTCCCCCGTCACGGGAAGCCGCCACTGGTCGGGACGGAACCACATCAGGTCGCCGGAGGTCTCGGCTGCGAGGCCACGGAGCATGGCGACGACGTCGCCTCCCTCCATCGCGTACACGTCTACGGACCCACCTCGCGGCCGGGACGCGTTCGCATGCTCGGCCATGAGGCTGGGCAGGAGGTCTCGCAGGGCGTCGACCTGCTCGGTCTCACGGTGGAGCCGGTCGGCCTCACCGATGATGATCCGCCCGATGACATCCGCGGGGGCCACCGCCGTGACGACGTCTCGGTCCAGGTGGACCAGACCGATGGCGGTGATCCTCTCCAAGGCGGCGTCGAGCTCGGCCAGGGTCAGGCCGGTGACCTCGGTGAGGCGTGCCCGCGTCGCACCGGAGGCGCGAAGGAGGGCACGGTAGATGCGCACGTCCCCTGGCTGTAGCCCCAACAGCTCCAGCGGCGAGCCCGTCCCGGCCCCTTTGCCTGCCATGATCGTCAGCATAGTGACAGTGGCAGGAACCGGCCAGGTTCCTGCCCTTGCGGACTGAGAGACTCAGCAGTGGAAGCCCGGCCGAAGCTTCGGGGGACGAGTGCTTCGGCCGAGACTTCCCTTAGTCGGAGCGCCGGAATCGCAGCAGGGGACGATTCCGGCGCTCCGCCGTTCTCCCCTGGTTACGCGGGTCGGGCCAGCAGTTCGTCGTAGGCCGACGGGCTGGAGTCCCTCAGGAACTCGCTGCAACGCTGCGCCTCAGGGTCCTCCCCGATCCGCTCCGCGGCGCGGGCCAGCGCCGCGAGGGCCCGCAGGAACCCCCGGTTCGGCTCGTGCTCCCACGGCACGGGCCCGTGGCCCTTCCAGCCGTTGCGGCGCAGGAGGTCGAGGCTGCGGTGGTAGCCGACCCTGGCGTACGCGTAGGCGGTGACGTCGTCCACGGAGCCGTCCTCGAGAGCGGCTTCGGCCAGGGTCGCCCAGGCGATCGGCGACTCGGGGTGGGAACGCACCACCTCCGCGGCCCGCGTGCCCTCCGCGAGCGCGGCTGCCGCGGGGTCCTCGGGGAGGTGGGTCGGGGGCGGTCCGGCCATCAGGTCGTTGAAGGTCATGCCGCCATTGTGCAGACGGGCGGCCACCGGGGTGTCGGCGGCCGCCCTTCGCGAGCGTCGACAGCTGTTACCGGGAGACCGAGGTCCCGGCGCTGCGGAGGTTCTCGCACGCCTCGACGATGCGGGCGGCCATGCCGGCCTCGGCAGCCTTGCCCCACGCACGCGGGTCGTACATCTTCTTGTTGCCGACCTCGCCGTCGATCTTGAGGACGCCGTCGTAGTTCTGGAACATGTGGCCTGCCACCGGGCGGGTGAAGGCGTACTGCGTGTCGGTGTCGACGTTCATCTTCACCACGCCGTAGTCGACCGCCGCGGCGATCTCCTCGGCGAGCGAGCCGGAGCCGCCGTGGAAGACCAGGTCGAACGGCTTCGAGCCGGCATCGACGCCGAGCTTCTCGCAGACCGCCTCCTGGGCGTGCTTGAGGATCTCCGGGCGCAGCTTCACGTGGCCGGGCTTGTAGGCGCCGTGCACGTTGCCGAAGGTCAGCGCGGTCATGTAGCGCCCCTTCTCACCGGCGCCAAGGGCCTCGACCGTGGCGAGGGCGTCCTCCGGGGTGGTGTACAGCTTCTCGTTGATCTCCCCGACGATGCCGTCCTCCTCACCGCCGACGACGCCGACCTCGATCTCGAGGATGATCCTCGCCGCAGCGGCCTTCTCGAGAAGCTCCTGCGCGATCTGGAGGTTCTCGTCGAGGGGGACCGCCGACCCGTCCCACATGTGCGACTGGAACAGCGGCTCCTGGCCGTTCTTGACCCGCTCGACGGAGATGTCGAGAAGCGGGCGGACGAACTTGTCGAGCTTGTCCTTGGGGCAGTGGTCGGTGTGGAGCGCCACGTTGACCGGGTACTTCTTCGCGACCTCGGCGGCGAACGAGGCGAAGGCCACCGAGCCGGTGACCATGTCCTTCACGCTCGGGCCGGAGAGGTACTCCGCGCCACCGGTGGAGATCTGGATGATCCCGTCGCTGCCGGCGTCGGCGAAGCCCTTGAGGGCTGCGTTCAGGGTCTGCGAGGAAGTCACGTTGATCGCCGGGTAGGCGAACGACTCGCGCTTCGCCTTGTCGAGCATCTCTGCGTAGACCTCGGGGGTCGCGATGGGCATCGAGCTGGTCTCCTGTGTCAGACGGCTGGTCGAACGGGTCGGGGGTTCCCCGGCGCCACCGCCACTCTAGAAGCACCGCTGCCGGTGGGCGACCCCTGTCCGGTGCGGGTCAGTCCCGGTCAGGCACCGGCGGCGCGTCCGCGGTCCCCTCTCCCGGCGACCCGCCGGCCCCCTCGGCTGCCGTGTCGCCGGACAGGTTCACCTCGTCGACCGGCTCGCGACCCGGCGTCGCCAGGCGGAAGCGTCGGATCGCGAACCGGAAGAGCACGTAGTAGATCGCGGCGTAGCCCAGCCCGATGGGGATGAGCCAGAGCGGGTTGGTAGCGGTCGTGAAGTTGAGCGCGTAGTCGATGAACCCGGCCGAGAAGCCGAACCCGTCCTTGATCCCGAGGGCGTTCACGAGCGCCAGCGACGTGCCGGTCAGCACGGCGTGGATGAGGTACAGCGGCCAGGCCACGAAGAGGAAGGCGAACTCGAGCGGCTCGGTCACTCCGGTGACGAACGAGGTCAGCGCGCCGGACAGCATGATGCCGCCGACGAAGTTCTTCCGCTCCGGACGCGCCTCGTGGTAGATCGCCAGGGCGGCCGCCGGCAGCGCGAACATCATGATCGGGAAGAACCCCGTCATGAAGGCACCGGCGGTGGGGTCCCCCGCCAGGAACCGGGCGATGTCGCCGTGGACCACCTCGCCGCTCGGCGTCTCGTACCTCCCCACGACGAACCAGGGCACGGAGTTGAGGATGTGGTGCAGCCCGAAGGGGATGAGCAGCCGGTTCGCGAACCCGTAGACCCCGGCCCCGAAGATGCTGTTCTCCACCAGCCACTCGCCGAGGTGGGTCAGCCCGAGGTCGAAGGCCGGGTAGAGGAACGACAGGGCGACACCGAGGCCGAGGGTGACCAGCGCGGTGATGATCGGGACGAAGCGCCGACCTCCGAAGAACGCGAGGTACGGCGGCAGCTTGATGCGGTAGAACCGCTGCCACAGCAGCGCCGTCGTGATGCCCACGGCGATGCCGCCGAAGACGCCGTACTCGACCGCGTGGCCGTCGGCCCGCGCCTCGTCGGACAGGACGTAGGGCGACATGGCGCCGGTGACGGCGTCGAAGACCAGGTAGCCGACCACCGCCGCCAGGGCCGTGGACCCGTCGGACTTGCGTGCGAACCCGACCGAGACACCGACGGCGAAGATGAGGCCGAGGTTGGTGAAGAGGGTGCCCCCGGCGGCGGCGAGCACGGCGGCTACCGGCTCCAGCCACGGCCAGCGCGAGGCCAGGGCGAGGCCGGTGTCACCCGCGCCGAGCATGTCGGGCTGGCCGAGCCGCAGCAGCAGGGCGGCGACGGGGAGGGCCGCGATCGGGAGCATGAGGCTGCGGCCGAGGCGCTGGAGCACGCCGAGACCGGTGCGCCGCCGGACGTTGGCCTGGGCCTGGTCGCCGCTCGACTGTCCCCCGCTCATCACCCTCCTCGACGATCTGGTTCATGACGGTCCTCAACCGACCAGTGCGCTGTCTAGAAGGTTCCCACACCACCGGGACGGGTCGAGAGCGCTTGCCATCGATGGTTGAATGCTTTTGTGACCCAAGCAGAGCAGATCGTCGCCGGTCTGGGTGGGCGGGCCAACATCGTCGAGGTGGAGGCCTGCATCACGCGGCTGCGCACGGAACTGGCGGACAGCTCGCTGGTGAACGAGCAGGCGCTCAAGAACGCGGGGGTCCACGGGGTGATGCGAGCGGGGGCCGTGGTCCAGGTGGTGGTCGGTCCCGAGGCCGACAACCTGGCCAGCGACATCGAAGAACTGCTTTGAGCCTGAGGGTCGTCTCGCCGGTCGCCGGCCACAGCCTCGCGGTGAGCGACATACCAGATCCCGTGTTCGCCAAGGGCCTCGTCGGTCCCGGCACCGCGATCCGGCCCCGCGGGGGTCGCCAGGTCGCGGTGGCACCTGTCTCCGGCGTCCTCACCAAGCTGCATCCCCACGCCTACCTCATCATGAGCGACTCCGGGAACGGCGTGCTCGTGCACCTCGGCATCGACACGGTGCACCTGCAGGGCGAGGGGTTCGAGCTTCTCGCCGAGGAGGGTGGACGCGCGGAGGCGGGCGACGAGATCGTCTCGTGGGACCCCTCCCTCGTCGAGCAGGAGGGTTGCTCGCCGGTCTGCGCGGTCGTGGTGCTCGACTGCGAGCCGGAGACCGTGACCCAGCAGGCGCTCGACGTCGACGTGGAGCGCGGGGACCTGCTCTTCGAGGTGGACTGCTAGCCGCGCCAGGAGTGGTCGCCCGTCAGGTCCGCATGCTGGCGGATCCAGGTGTGCATGGCGATGGCCGCGGCCGCGGAGGCGTTGATCGAGCGGGTCGAGCCGAACTGCGCGATCGAGAAGGTCCCGTCGCAGACCTTGCGTGCCCCCTCGGACAGGCCCGGACCCTCCTGGCCGAACAGCAGGCAGCTGCGCCGGGGCAGCTCGAGGGTCTCGACCGGCTGCGACCCGGGCAGGTTGTCGATGCCGAGGAGCACGACGCCCTGGCCGTGGAGGTGGTCGGCCAGGTCGGCCGCGGTCTCGTGGTGCCGGATGTGCTGGTAGCGGTCGGTCACCATGGCCCCCCGGCGGTTCCACCGGCGGTTCCCCACGATGTGCACCTCCTTGGCGAGGAAGGCGTTCGCGGTCCGGACGATCGTGCCGATGTTGAAGTCGTGCTGCCAGTTCTCGATGGCGACGTGGAAGTCGTGGCGCCTCGTGTCGAGGTCGGCGACGATCGCCTCCATCGTCCAGTAGCGATAGCGGTCCACGACGTTGCGGCGGTCACCCTCGGCGAGCAGGCGTTCGTCGTACTGCTCACCGGTCGGCCACTCGCCCTCCCAGGGCCCGACGCCGACCTCCGCCGGGCCGTGCGGCATGGGGTCGTAGGGCGCCCGCCGCTCGTCCTGCGGGGGCGCGGGCATGGGCTCGGTCTCAGGCACGCGACGATGCTAGGTCAGGGACGGCAAGTAGGGTTCCGCCTGTGACCGAACTTGCGCCGATGCTGCTGGGCCTCGACTGGCTGGACCCCGAGAAGCTCCTCGAGTCCATGGGGACCTACGCCTTCTGGGGGCTGTTGTTCATCATCTTCGCCGAGTGCGGGTTGTTCGCCCTGCTGCCCGGCGACTCGCTGCTCTTCGTGGGCGGCCTGTTCATCGCGAACGGCTGGATGGACGTCCCGATCTGGCTCGCGTGCGTCCTCATCTCGATCGCCGCCTGGCTGGGCAACGTCAGCGGCTACGCGATCGGCTACAAGGTGGGACCGGCTCTCTTCAAACGCCCGGACGCGCGGTTCTTCAAGCAGGAGTACGTCGACAAGACCTACGCCTTCTTCGACCGGTACGGCAACCGGGCCATCGTGCTCGCGCGCTTCGTGCCGATCGTGCGCACGTTCATCACGATGGCGGCCGGCGTGGGCCGGATGCCCTTCGGCCGGTTCGCCACCTACTCGGCGGTCGGGGCGGTCCTCTGGGGCACGGGCATCACGCTGCTCGGCTTCTGGCTCGGCCAGATCTCGCTGATCAAGGAGAACATCGACCTCATCGCGATCCTGATCGTGGTCGTCTCGGTGATCCCGATGGTGGTCGAGGCCCTGCGCGAGCGGTCCCGCAAGCGGGACGAGCGGTACGACGAGCCCGACGAGCGCGCGCGGGTCGAGCGCGAGGACATCCGCGGCGAGCAGGACTGACGCGCCCGCGTCTCGGCTCAGACGGAGGTCGCGGACGCCGCGTCGAGCTCGGCCTTGGTGAGCACCGGGCGCACCTCGAGTCCGACGTCGGCGAGCGGGTTCTCCCCCTCGGGGCTCCGGTCGATGGCACAGACCACCACCTCAACCGTCGCACCGGCCGCACGCAGCGCCCGGGTGGCGTCGCGGACCGCGCCTCCGGTCGTGATGACGTCCTCGACCACGGTCACCCGCCGCCCTGCGACGTCGGGACCCTCCGCGAGCTTGCGGGTGCCGTACTCCTTGGCCTTCTTGCGCACGAACAGCGCGGGCAGCCCCGTACGACTGCTCAGCATCGTCGCTATGGGGATACCCCCGAGCTCGAGTCCACCGAGCAGGTCGGTGTCCTCCGGCACGAGCCGGAGCATCTGCTCGACGACGCGAGCCAGCAGCTCGGGGTCGGACTCGAACAGGTACTTGTCGAAGTACTCCGAGGCGACCTGGCCGGACCGGAGCGTGAACTCCCCGGTCAGCCGGCAGCAGGCGTCGATGTCACGCGCGAGGGTGGGGTCACTCATGCGACCCACCCTAGAGGCCGGCCGGCGCCCTCCGGCCCACGCATCTAGCCCGCGGTGCTGGCCTGCTTCTTGTCGGTCTCGACGAGGTGGCCGAAAGCGATCATCCGGTTGTCGGTGTGGAACAGCTCCGAGCAGGTGGTCAGCGTGATCAGCTTCTGCCCCGGCCTCTGGGCGGGCTGCACGCCGCCGTCGGGGTTCTTCGGCAGCGGGTCGACGACCCAGATGTCCTCGAAGGTGACGATGAGGTCGTTGGGATTGGTGTCGAGCTCGTAGGTGTAGATCGCCTCACGGGTCTCGACGATCACCTCGTCACCGGGGCGCAGCTCGGGCATGTCCCGCAGGGGCTCGCCGTGCGTGACACGGTGCGCGGCGAGAGCGTAGTTGCCGCTCTGCCCCGGGTCCGCCGAGTCCGGGAAGTGGCCGTAGCCTGCCGACAGCTCGTCGTCACCGATCCCTTCGAGCACCGGCACGATGTAGTCGTCGCCGAACGCGGGGATCCGGATGAGCGCCGAGGCGTCGCCGAGCGGGACGCCCGCCGGCTCGGCCGGGGCACGGTCGATCTCGGCGTCCGGAGCCACGGCCCAGCGCTCGGTGAGGTCATCGACCAGACGCTCCTGGGTCTGCTTGGACACGAAGTTCGTGCCGTAGAACTGCCAGGCGACGTAGCCGAGCATGCCCAGTCCCCCGAGCACGAGCAGAATCCCGACCCAGTACGCCGCGCCCAGGCCGGCACGGTGGCGACGCGAACGGTGCGAACGTTGCGAACGGTGCGACTTCGCGGCGTGGGTCGCCTCGGTCCCGCCCTCGTCGGCGTGGGTAGCGGTCGTCCGGGTGTGCTGGCTCACCCCTCCATCATGGCCGATGGTGGCCGTTACAGTCGCAGGTATGGCATCAACCGACCCAGAGCACCGGATGGCGGACAGGCTGCGAGGCATCCCCGGGACGATCTTCTCCGAGATGTCGGCGCTCGCCGTGCGCACTGGCGCGCTGAACCTCGGGCAGGGCTTCCCCGACCGCGACGGCCCGGCTTCTGTCGTGGAGGCGGCGGTGGCGGCGCTGCGCGAAGGCCGCAACCAGTACGCCCCCGGGATCGGCGTCCCCGAGCTCCGGCAGGCCGTCGCGGCTCACCAGGCCCGCCACTACGGCCTCGACCTCGACCCCGACCGCCAGGTGCTGGCCACGACCGGCGCCACCGAGGGCATCGCGGCCGCGCTGCTCGCGCTGGTGAACCCCGGCGACGAGGTGGTCGTGCTGGAGCCGTTCTACGACTCCTACACCGCGATGATCCAGATGGCCGGTGGCGTTCGGCGGCCGGTGACCCTGCGCGCCCCCGACTTCCGGCTCGACGTCGACGAGCTCCGTGAGGCCGTCACCGACCGGACGACGGTGCTCCTCCTCAACTCGCCGCACAATCCGACCGGGACCGTGCTCAGCCGCGCCGAGCTCCAGGCCGTCGCCGACGTCGCGCAGGAGCGCGACCTGGTGGTGATCACCGACGAGGTCTACGAGCACCTCGTGTACGACGACAACGAGCACGTCCCGCTCGCGACGCTCCCCGGGATGTTCGAGCGCACTCTCTCGCTCTCGAGCGCGGGCAAGACCTTCTCGCTCACCGGCTGGAAGATCGGCTGGGCCACGGGCCCGGAGTCCCTCGTGCGCGCCGTCGAGGCGGCCAAGCAGTGGCTGACCTTCAGCTCGGGCGCACCGCTCCAGCCGGCGATCGCCCACGCCCTCGACGAGGAGTCCGACTTCTTCCTGGGGCTCGCCAAGGAGCTCCAGGGCAAGCGCGACAGCCTCTGCGAGGGGCTGAACCGGCTCGACATGGACGTCTACGTGCCAGAAGGCACGTACTTCGTCACCACCGACGTGCGCCGCTACGGCTACCGGGACGGCCTCGAGTTCTGCAAGTCGCTGCCCGAGAAGGCGGGCGTCGTGGCGATCCCGTCCCAGGTGTTCTACGACGACGCCGACGAGGGTCGCCACAAGGTGCGCTGGGCCTTCTGCAAGGAGCAGGAAGTGCTCGACGAGGGCCTCCGCCGGCTTGTGGAGTCAGACCTGTACGCCTGAGCTTCCCGTGACGGTGATCGGAACGGGCGCCCCTCAGCTCACCAGACGTTCGACGGCGGCTCGTCCTTGCCGCGGTCGCGCGGAGGCTCCTGCGGCTGTTGCGGCTGCTGGCCCTGACCCGGCTGACCGCCGTACTGCTGCGGCTGACCCGGCTGACCCGGCTGACCCGGCTGACCCGGCTGACCCGGCTGACCGGGCTGGCCGCCGTACTGCTGCGGTTGCCCGTAGGGCAGGAAGGGGCCGGGGTAGCCCTGCGCGGCCGGACGGCGGGTGAACCAGGGGTTCGCGCCGCCGGTGAAGAGCAGCGCGATGACCGCGCCCGCGACGAGGGTGTGGAGGAACCCGAACGGGAAGCCGAGGAGGCTGAAAAGCACGGTCATGGCCGCCGAGACGACGAGGGTGATACGAGCCCAGTTCGCCCGGCGGAAGACGAACCACGCCAGCACGATCGCGGCCGCGGCCCAGAAGATCGCGACGGCTACGAACACCCAGAGTCCGGCCAGGATCTGGTCGGTGGTGATGTCGCGGAGCTGCTGCTCGAACTGCTGCCGGAACGCAGGGTCCTGCTCGACCTGGCGCACCAGGTCGCCGCCACCGGCTGCGAGAGCGAAGGCAGACATGACGAACACGACGAGCGTCAGCGCCGAGAGCGCCCAGGTTGCCCAGACCGCGATCGTGACGGTGATCGGGCGCCGGTTGGGGTCCACCTGGGGCGCCCCGTAGTACGGCTGGCCGTAGGGACCCTGGCCCTGGGTGGGCTGACCCGGCGGAAGCTGTCCGTAGGGCAGCTGGCCGTACTGCGGCGGGTACCCCCCGTAGGGGACCTGCTGTCCGTAGGGCTGGCCGTACGGGGGCTGGCCGTAGGGCAGCTGCTCGCCGTAGGGCTGAGGCTGGAACGGGTAGCCGGCCTGCTGTTGCGACCCGCCCTGCTGGCCTTGCTGTCCGGGCTGGCCGGACGGGGGTACCTGGCCCTGCCCGGGTGGGGTGCCGAAGCCCTGGGTCGGAGGGGGAACCGGGCGGTTGGAGGAGTCATCCGGCATCTTCGGCCAGGGCTGGGTCTCGTCACCGTTGCCGGAGGGACCGGTGCCCGCGTCTTGGCCGGAGCCGGCCGGCGGCTCGTTCGGGGGGCGGTTCTCTGACGACAAGACGTGGCCTTCCACTCGGGTGCGCGGCTGCTGGGCGGCGAACGGGTCCCGGTCAGCCTTCGACCGGGGGCCGGAGGCCGCCGACTCGGGCGAGACACCGGAGAACCAGTCCCGGGCCGGTTTGGTCCACAGCATGATCGCCGAGAAGGCGATCATCACGGGCAGGAACCCGCCCGCGATCGAGACTGGCGCGGTCAGCATGATCACCACCGCCGCGACCGTGAAGCCGACCCGCGCCGCGTTGTGGCGCTGGAGCACGAAGATCGCGAGCACCGTGGCGGCCGCTGCCGCCGCGCCACTGAAGAGCATGAGCCACCGCATGATCTCGACGACCTGCGGGATGTCTAGGCCGAGCCCGTTGCCGGGTGGGGTGGACAGGAACTCGTCGACGGTCTCGCGGACCTCGAGGGTGTGCAGCTGCGACACCGACTCGAACAGGGTCAGCACGAGCAGCACGGAGCCGACGACTGCGACCCAGCCGGCCATGGTCACCTGGCTGGGCCGTGCCACCTTGCTCTTCTCAGTCATGACGCCATTGCATCATGAGCGGTGCTGAGCGACAGCCCCTCGCCCGCCGGATCGACGTCCACGACGACCTCGCTGCCGTCGAGGACCTCGCCGGAGAGGAGCATCCGGGCGAGCGGGTCGCCTATGGCGGTCTGCACGAGCCGGCGCAGTGGTCGGGCGCCGTAGGCGGGGTCGTAGCCGGTGCGGCTCAGCCAGCGGTGGGCCTCGTCGGTCACCCGGACGGTGATCCGACGCACCGCGAGGCGCTTGTTGAGCTCTGCCACCTGAAGGTCGACGATCCGCGAGAGCTGGTCCTGCGTGAGCGCGTCGAACATCACGATCTCGTCGAGCCGGTTGAGGAACTCCGGCTTGAACGACTGGCGCACCACGGCCATGACCGAATCGCGCTTCTTCTCCTCGTCGATCGTGGGGTCCACCAGGTAGTGCGACCCGAGGTTCGAGGTGAGGATCAGCAGTGCGTTGCGGAAGTCGACCGTGCGGCCCTGGCCGTCGGTGAGACGACCGTCGTCGAGCACCTGGAGCAGGATGTCGAAGACCTCGGGGTGGGCCTTCTCCACCTCGTCGAGGAGGACGACGGAGTACGGCCGTCGGCGTACCGCCTCGGTGAGCTGACCGCCCTCCTCGTAGCCGACGTAGCCGGGAGGCGCACCCACGAGACGGGCGACGCTGTGCTTCTCGGAGTACTCGCTCATGTCGATCCGCACGATGGCGCGCTCGTCGTCGAACAGGAAGTCCGCGAGCGACTTGGCCAGCTCGGTCTTGCCGACACCGGTCGGGCCGAGGAACAGGAACGAGCCGGTCGGCCGGTTCGGGTCGGAGATCCCCGCCCGCGAGCGGCGTACGGCGTCCGACACCGCCGCTACCGCGGACTTCTGCCCGATCAGCCGCTCGCCGATGACCTCCTCCATCCGCAGCAGCTTGGCGGTCTCCCCCTCGAGGAGCCGGCCGGTGGGGATGCCGGTCCAGGCCTCCACCACCTCGGCGATCTCCTCGGGACCGACCTCCTCGCGGACCATCTTCTCGGCCGACTCGGCGGCCTCGGTCGCCGCAGCGAGCTCGGCCTCCATCGCGGGGATCCGGCCGTAGAGGATCTCGCTCGCCCCGCCGAGGTCACCCTCGCGCTGGAGCCGGTCGGACTGCATGCGCAGCGACTCGATCTGCTCGCGCAGCTCACCGATGCGGTCCAGCGAGTGCTTCTCACGGTCCCAGCGCGCCTCGAGCCCGCGGAGCTTCTCCTCGCGGTCGGCCATCTCGGCGCGCAGCTTCTCGAGCCGGTCCTTGGAGGCCTCGTCGGTCTCGCGGGCGAGCGCGAGCTCCTCCATCTTCATCCGGTCGACCTGACGGCGCAGCTCGTCGATCTCGACGGGGCTGGACTCGATCTCCATGCGCAGCCGCGAGGCCGCTTCGTCGACGAGGTCGATCGCCTTGTCGGGGAGCTGGCGTCCGGTGATGTAGCGGTCCGAGAGCATGGCCGCGGCCACCAGCGCCGCGTCGGAGATCGTCACGCGGTGGTGCGCCTCGTACTTCTCCTGGAGCCCGCGCAGGATCGCGACGGTGTCCTCGACCGAGGGCTCGCCGACGAAGACCTGCTGGAAACGGCGCTCGAGCGCAGGGTCCTTCTCGATGCGCTCGCGGTACTCGTCGAGGGTGGTCGCCCCGATCATCCGGAGCTCACCGCGGGCGAGCATCGGCTTGAGCATGTTGCCCGCGTCCATCGCGGAGTCGCCGCCCGCGCCCGCACCGACGACGGTGTGAAGCTCGTCGATGAACGTGATGATCTGGCCCTCGGAGTCCTTGATCTCCTGCAGGACCGCCTTGAGCCGCTCCTCGAACTCACCGCGGTACTTCGCGCCCGCGACCATCGCGCTGAGGTCGAGGCTCAGCACCCGGCGGCCCTTGAGGGAGTCGGGCACGTCACCGTCTACAACGCGCTGAGCGAGCCCCTCGACGACGGCGGTCTTGCCGACGCCCGGCTCGCCGATCAGCACCGGGTTGTTTTTCGTGCGCCGCGAGAGCACCTGCACCACGCGGCGGATCTCGGAGTCGCGTCCGATGACCGGGTCGAGCTTGCCCTCGGCGGCCCCCGCGGTGAGGTCGACGGCGTACTTCTCGAGCGCCTGGTAGGTCGACTCCGGGTCCTGGCTGGTGACGCGGCGGTTGCCCCGCACGCTCGTGAGCGCAGCCTCGAGGGCCTGCGGGGTGGCGCCGGCCCCCATGAGGACTCTCTGCACCGGCGACTCGACGGTCGCGGCGGCGATGAGGAGGTGCTCGGTCGAGACGTACTCGTCCTTCATCTCCCCGGCGATGTCGCCCGCCTTGCTCAGGATCTGCAGGGCCGCCCGGGAGTACGACGGCGCGCCGACCGTCGAGCCGGAGGCGGCCGGGAGCTTCTTGAGCTCCTCCTCCACTCCGGTGACCACACGTGCCGGGTCGACGCCGGCGGCCTCGAACAGCGGCCGCGCGATGCCTTCGGGCTGCGCGAGCAGCCCGGCGAGGAGATGGACCGCCTCGACCTGGGGATGGCCCGTCGACGCGGCGGTCGAGATGGCCGTGTTGATGGCTTCCTGGCTTCTCGTGGTGAACTTCGATGCGTCCATGGGTGCGTCCTTAGATGCGTCCGCGCCGCCAGATCGTCACGGCATGACCGGAGGATCTGAGCACGGGGAGGTTCTGGCTCTTGGTCTCGGTGAGGGTCTTCTGCAGGGCGTACTGGGTGGCGGCCAGCTCGTCCTCGAGCTCGGCGACGCGCATGCGCAGCGCCGTGACCTGGTTCTCGAGGTCGAGGATCCGCTTGACGCCTTCGAGCCCGATGCCCGACGAGGTCAGCTCCGCAACCTCACGAAGCAGCTCGATGTCGCGCCAGGAGTAGCGACGTCCGCCGCCACCGGTGCGGCCCGGGCTCACCAGACCCATCCGGTCGTAGGCGCGCAGGGTCTGGGGGTGCAGGCCGGTCAGCTCGGCCGCGACCGAGATCACGTAGACCGGGACGTCCGGTCCCGGGGCCTCGACCCTGGTCGCCCGCTGGGAGGTCCGTCGGGGCGTGCTCCGGGCGGCACGCGGCGCGGGGCGCTGGGGGGTCGTCATCGGGCACCTCCGGCAAGCAGGTTCCCGCGCAGGTCACTCCCAGCGGTTGCCTCGCGGTAGGCCCGGACGGCCTCCTTGGCCTTCTCGTCCAG
>DASSMS010000087.1:0-18428 GCA_035688575.1 Nocardioidaceae bacterium | reverse complement strand
GCTCACCGACCTCGTGCCGGTCGGCACCACCGGCACCGTTCAGACGTGGTCGTGGGTCCGCGAACCCGTCCCGGGCCAGCCGCTCGACCGCCCCTTCGCGTTCGCGCTCGTGCTCCTCGACGGCGCTGACACACCCATGCTCCATGCCGTCGACGTCACCGACCCGACGCAGATGCGCACCGGGATGCGGGTACAGGTCCGCTGGGCCGAGGAGACGGTCGGACACATCCGTGACATCGCCTGCTTCGAACCCGCCGACGAGTTGGCGGGGGACGAAGCAGGCGCTGCCGGAGGGAGCGACGCCGGAGAGCATCAAAGGGCTTGGCCGCGGCGGCCGGAGCAGGAGGCGACCGGGCAGCTTGCGTCCGGCCGACGCGCCGCCCCAGCGACCGGCGGCGCACAAGCAGGAAGCAGCAGCATCGTGACGCCGGTCCAGCTCGACTACACCTACGCAGCCTCGGCCGAGGAGTCGCGGTTCCTGCGCGGCCTCGCCGAGGGGAAGATCCGCGGCCAGCGCTGCCCGACGTGCGAGAAGGTCTACGTGCCGCCGCGCGGCGCCTGCCCCGTCGACGGGGTGCCCACCCGTGACGAGGTGGACCTTCCCGACCGCGGGATCGTCACGACCTTCTGCATCGTGAACGTGCCATTCCTTGGCCAGCGCATCAAGCCGCCCTACGTCTCGGCGTACATCCTGCTCGAGGGCGCCGACATCCCCTTCCTCCACCTCGTCCTCGGCTGCGAGGCGGACGAGGTCCGGATGGGCATGCGCGTGGAGGCTGTGTGGAAGCCCCGCGAGGAGTGGACGACGTCGATGGAGAACATCGACCACTTCCGCCCGACCGGCGAGCCCGACGCGGCGTACGACTCGTTCGCCGCCCACCTGTGAGAAGGGAACTTCGTTGAGAGACGTTGCGGTCGTCGGTTTCGCCCAGCGACAGATGAAGGAGTTCGAGGGCTCCCCCACCATGGTCGAGCTGCTCGTTCCGATCATCGGGGAGCTCTACGACCAGACCGGGTGGACCAAGGCAGACATCGACTTCTGGTGCTCCGGGTCGTCCGACTACCTCGCGGGCCGGTCCTTCTCGTTCGTCTCCGCGGTCGACGCGATCGGGACGCTCCCCCCGGTCAACGAGTCCCACGTCGAGATGGACGCTGCGTGGGCGCTGTACGAGGCCTGGGTGAAGATCCAGACGGGCGAGGTCGACACCGCCCTCGTCTACGGCTTCGGCAAGTCCTCGGCCGGGCAGCTGCGCCGGACCCTCGCCCTCCAGCTCGACCCCTACGTGCTGACCCCGCTGTGGCCCGACACGGTCTCCATCGCGGCATTGCAGGCCCGGCTCGGTCTCGAGCAGGGCCTGTGGGACGAGAAGTCCCTTGCCGAGGTCGTCGCGAGGAGCCGGTCCGCGGCCAGCGACAACCCGTACGCCGTTCTCTCCGGTGACGTCTCGGTGTCCGACCTCCTCGCGGAGCCGCTGTTCTGCGACCCGCTGCGCAAGCACGACTGTGCCCCGGTCAGCGACGGCGCCGCCGCGATCGTGCTCGCCGCCGGCGACCGCGCCCGCTCCGTCGCGGACCGTCCGGCCTGGATCACCGGCTTCCAGCACCGCACCGACGCGCAGGCCCTCGGGGGCCGTGACCTGACCCGCTCCCCCTCCGCGGCCGCGGCAGGTGAGGCCGCCGGCGTGGATGGTGTGGACACGGCGGAGGTCTACGCCCCGTTCAGCCATCAGGAGCCGATCCTTCGTCGCGAGCTCGGCCTGGACGAGTCGGTCACCGTCAACCCGTCCGGAGGCCCGCTGTGCGGCAACCCGATGTTCTCTGCCGGACTCGTCCGCATCGGTGAGGCCGCCACGCGGGTGATGGCCGGTACGTCGGACAAGGCACTCGGCCACGCAACCTCGGGGCCGGCTCTCCAGCAGAACCTCGTGTGCGTCGTGGAAGGACGGAACTGATGGGCAAGCAGCTCGCCGCGGTCATCGGGGTCGGGCAGACCCATCACCGAGCCAAGCGCGAGGACGTGTCCATCGCCGGCCTGTGCCGCGAGGCGGTCGACCGGGCGCTCGCCGACGCGGGCGTCGGGTTCGACGACATCGACGCAGTGGTCGTCGGCAAGGCCCCGGACCTCTTCGAGGGCGTGATGATGCCCGAGCTCTACCTCGCCGAGGCGCTCGGCGCCGTGGGCAAGCCGCTGCTGCGCGTGCACACCGCCGGTTCGGTCGGTGGGTCCACCGCGATCGTCGCGAGCAGCCTCGTCCAGGCCGGCGTCCACAAGCGGGTGCTCGCCGTCACCTTCGAGAAGCAGTCGGAGTCGAACGCGATGTGGGCGCTCTCGGTGCCTGTGCCGTTCGTGATGCCGGTCCACGCGGGCGCGGGCGGCTACTTCGCCCCGCACGTCCGCTCCTACATCCGTCGCTCCGGAGCCCCCGAGCACGTCGGCGCGATGGTCGCGGCCAAGGACCGCCGCAACGCCTGCAAGAACCCATACGCCCACCTGCACCAGCCGGACACCACGATGGAGTCGGTGATGGCCTCGCAGATGCTGTGGGACCCGATCCGCTACGACGAGACCTGTCCCTCCTCGGACGGGGCCTGCGCGCTCGTGATCACCGACGAGGACACCGCCGTGTCGGTCGACAACCCGGCTTGGATCCACGCCACGGCGATGCGCACGGAGCCCACGACCGCGGCCGAGCGCGACCAGGTCAACCCGCGCGCAGGGCGGGAGGCAGCGGGCTACCTGTGGAAGCAGGCTGGGATCACGAGCCCCCTCGACGAGATCGACTGCGCCGAGATCTACGTGCCCTTCTCTTGGTTCGAGCCGATGTGGCTCGAGAACCTCGGGTTCGCCACCGAGGGTGAGGGCTGGAAGCTGACCGAGGCGGGCGAGACCGAGATCGACGGGCGACTGCCGGTCAACATGTCGGGCGGCGTGCTCTCCTCGAACCCGATCGGCGCCTCGGGCATGCTGCGCTTCGGCGAGGCGGCCCTCCAGGTGATGAACGAGGCCGGCGGGCACCAGGTCGAGGGCGCACGACGGGCACTCGGCCACGCCTACGGCGGCGGGTCACAGTTCTTCGCGATGTGGGTCGTCGGGGCCGATCGGCCCACCTCCTGAGCTCACGCCGGCCGCGCCGCGACCAGGACACCGATCTTGTCGATGCGGTGCTCGGGGTTGCCGAACCGGTCCGACCAGTAGTTGCCGCGAGCGTGGTCCTCCGGCGTCGCGCACGTCGAGAGCGTGATCATCGCCCGGGTCGGACGCCGACCCGGGTCGCCCGGGACGGCAGCGGACTGGCGTGCCAGCGACCGCGGTGAGCGAAACGACGTCCTCCGGGTGCCGACGACCCGGTAGACGTAGCGGGTGCCCCCGGCCACGACGTGGACCCGGTCACCGACCCGGAGGCGGGGCAGGTCGGCGAAGGCGCGTGTGGACGAGGTGCGATGCGCGGTGACGATGTGGTTGCCGATGCCGCCCGGTCCCACACCCCCGCGGGGTCCGTGGGGGCTGGCCGCGACCCCGCCGTCCTGGATTCTGGTGCCGGGCGCGTCGTCCGGTGATCCCCGGTAGGGCACGACGGTCAGTGCCCGGACCCCGATCGCGGGGACGATCAGCGACGAGCGACGGGGGCGTCCGTCCGAGGAGAGCGCCTCCTGCCGGCTGACGGTCCCGCTGTCCTCCGGCTGGTCCGGTCCCGGTCGCTCCCGCGGCTGCGACGCGGGCTCGGTCGTCGTACTAGAGGGGGCGGGGTCAGCCCGGCTCTCCGGAGCCGGTCCGGGCGAGGCGGAGCACCCCGCCAGGGCCAGGGACAGGGTCAGGGCGGTCAGGGCCGTCGGCAAGCGGAACATCGCATCGCCATTGTTGCTCGCGCATGGACGGCGTGTGGCTCATCCGGAGAGTCCGACGAGGCAGCGGCCGCCTAACCCGGGGACCCCTCGCCAACCACGTCCTGGCCGCGTCGAGATGGCCGCTGAGGCGCGGGCATGACGGGCCGGAACGCGTGGGACTCGACGTCGAGAGCTGACAGAACGCCCCGAGAGGCTCGCTCACCGGGGCGTTGTGTCGTCTCGGCTACTTGTAGTTGACCTGGAGCTCCTTGATGCCGTTGATCCAGGCCGACCGGAGACGACGCGGCTCACCCGCCTTGGAGATGTCGGGGGTGATGTCGGCGAGCGCGTTGAAGAGGAGGTCCACCTCGAGCCGAGCGAGGTTCGCGCCGATGCAGAAGTGGGCGCCGTGGCCCCCGAAGGCGACGTGCGGGTTCGGGTCTCGCAGGATGTTGAACGTGTGCGGGTCCTCGAACACGTCGGTGTCGAAGTTCGCCGAGGCGTAGAAGAGCCCGACGCGCTGTCCCTTGGTCACGGGTACGCCTCCGACCTCGATGTCCTTGAGCGCGGTGCGCTGGAACGTCGTCACCGGGGTGGCCCAGCGGATCACCTCGTCTGCGATCGTCTTCGGGCGCTCGTTCTTGAACAGGTCCCACTGCTCGGGGTTCTCGAAGAACGCGTTCATGCCGTGGGTGATCGCGTTGCGGGTGGTCTCGTTGCCGGCCACCGCGAGGAGGATCACGAAGAAGCCGAACTCGTCCGAGGACAGCTGTCCCTCCGCGTCGGCGCGGACCAGCTTGGTGACGATGTCGTCGCGAGGGTTGGCCTTGCGGTCCTCGGCGAGCTCCATCGCGTAGGTGAGGATCTCGACCGAGGCGGCCTCCGGGTCTACGGCGTACTCCGGGTCGTCGTACGCCAGCATCTGGTTGGACCACTCGAAGAGCTTGCGCCGGTCCTCCTGCGGCACGCCGAGGAGGTCGGCGATCGCCTGGAGCGGCAGCTCGGCAGCAACGTCCTCTACGAAGTTGCCCGAGCCCTTCTCGTGGGCGTCGCGCACGATCTTCTCCGCACGCTCTTTCAGGCTGTCGTGGAGGCCGCCGATCGCGCGTGGGGTGAAGCCTCGCGAGATGATGCCGCGGAGCGACGTGTGGTCCGGCGGGTCCTGGTTGATCAGGATGACCCGCTGGGCCTCGACCTGCTCACGGCTCATCCCCGGCATGAACCGGATGATCGCGGTGTTCTCCCAGGTGGAGAAGTCCTGGCTGTTGCGCGAGACGTCCTTGACGTGGGCGTGCTTGCTCACGGCCCAGAAGCCGGTTCCGCCGTTCATGCCCGAGCGGGAGTCCTCCTCCTGCTCGACCCAGTGGACAGGGGCGGTCTTGCGCAGAGCGGCGAACTCCTCGTGCGGGACCCGCTCCTCGATGAGTGCGGGGTCGGTGGGATCGAATCCCTTGGGGACAGCTGGCGAGCTCAACGCGACAACCTCCGGGAATATGAAACACGTTCTAGTTGAGCATGGCACAGTCGCGAATGCGTGGGAACCCCTTGCCCAGCCCAACTTCCTGGCACTCGCGGGCTTGCCGCATTTCGAGAACGTGTTCTACTTTGGGCGATGGCGCCGCACGCGCCCCTGACCACGAGGAGCATCCATGGGCAACCCCGTCATCGTCGAGGCGGTCCGCACAGCCCTGGGCAAGCGGCGCGGCTGGCTGGCCGGCCTCCACGCCGCCGAGCTGCTCGGCGCGGCGCAGAGGGGTCTCGTCGACCGCGCCGGCATCGACCCCGCGCTCGTCGAGCAGGTCATCGGCGGCTGCGTCACGCAGGCCGGCGAGCAGTCCGGTGACATCGCCCGGCGCGCCTGGCTCCACGCGGGACTCCCCCGGGCCACCGGCGCGACGACGATCGACGCCCAGTGCAGCTCGGCGCAGCAGTCGGCCCACCTGATCGCGGTGCTGATCCACGCGGGCGTCATCGACACCGGCATCGCCTGCGGCGTCGAGTCGATGAGCCGTATCCGCCTCGGCGCGAACATCACCCCGGACACGGGCAGCCCCAGGCCCGACTCGTGGACGATCGACATGCCGAACCAGTTCGAGGGCGCCGACCGCATCGCCCGCGACCGCGGATTCTCCCGCGAGGAGGTCGACGCGTTCGGCCTCTCCTCCCAGCAGAAGGCTCGCGTCGCCGTCGACGAGGGCCGTTTCAAGCGCGAGATCGTCGCAGTCGAGGCCCCGGTGCTCGACGAGGAGGGCCGCCCCACGGGCGAGACCCGCACCGTCGACTGCGACCAAGGACTTCGCGACACGACCTTGGAGGGACTGGCGAAGCTCGAGCCGGTGCTCGACGGCGGGCTCCACACGGCAGGCACGTCGTCCCAGATCAGCGACGGCGCGTCCGCCGTACTCATCATGGACGAGGACAAGGCACGCTCCCTTGGGCTGCGGCCTCGGGCCCGGATCGTCACGCAGTGCCTTGTGGGCTCCGATCCCTACTACCACCTCGACGGGCCGGTGCAGGCCACACAGCGGCTCCTCGAACGCAGCGGTCGGTCGATGGCCGACCACGACCTGTTCGAGGTCAACGAGGCCTTCGCGTCGGTGGTCATGTCCTGGGCATCCGTCCACGGGCCCGACATGGAGAAGGTCAACGTCAACGGTGGAGCGATCGCGATCGGGCACCCGGTCGGCAGCACGGGAACCCGGCTGCTCACCACCGCCCTGCACGAGCTCGAGCGGCGCGACGCAGGCACCGCACTGATCTCCATGTGCGCCGGCGGCGCGATGGCCAGCGGCACGATCATCGAGCGCATCTGAGTGCACTTCCCACGGCAATCGGTTGCTTCCCATGGCAAGTTCACCGTGGGCAGAGACCAATTACCAAGGCACCATGGTAATTGGCGGCCCCCGGGCCGGCGCCGACGTCAGGCGCCGTAGACGGGCTCCGGCGGCTCGGCCTTGGCCAGCAGGTCGCGTAGGGCGGAGCCGACCTCGGCGGAGTCCCAGCGGCGGCCGATGTCGACGGTGGGACCGTGGCGCCAGCCGTCCTCGACGCAGATCTTGCCCCCCTCTACCTCGATCACCCGGCCCGTCACGTCGGCGGAGTCCTCGCTCGCCAGCCAGGCGACGACCGGGGCGACGTTCGCGGGATGCATCGCGTCGAAGCCGGAGTCAGGCGCCGCCATGGTCTCGGCGAACGCCGCCTCGGTCATCCGCGTCCGGGCGGCGGGGGCGAGCGCGTTCACGGTCACGCCGTACCGGGCGAGCTCGTGGGCGGCCACCAGGGTCAGCCCGGCGATCCCGGCCTTCGCCGCGGAGTACGTCGCCTGGCCGACGCTGCCCTGAAGGCCCGCGCCGGAGCTGGTGTTGATCACCCGGGCGGCTCGGGTCCGGCCCTCCTTGGCCTCGGCCCGCCAGTAGGCGCCCGCATGGCGCAGCGGCGCGAAGTGACCCTTGAGATGGACCCGGACGACGGCGTCCCACTCCTCCTCGGAGGTGTTGACCAGCATCCGGTCGCGCAGGAACCCGGCGTTGTTCACGAGGACGTCGAGACCCCCGAAGGTCTCGATCGCCTGCTGGACCATCCTTCGGGCGCCCTCGAAGTCCGCCACGTCGTCGCCGTTCGCGACCGCCGCGCCGCCCATCTGCTCGATGAGCGTGACGACCTCGTCGGCCGGGCCGGAGGAGGCTCCGACGCCGTCGGCGGCCGCACCGAGGTCGTTGACGACGACCTTCGCGCCCTGGCGCGCGAGCTCGAGGGCGTGCTCCCGCCCAAGGCCACGCCCGGCACCGGTCACGATGACGACACGTCCTTCACAGATCCTGCTCACATCTACTCCTGGTCGGCGGTGGTTGGGGTCGCGTGCCGGCATGACGCCGATGAGGCGGCCGCGAGGAACGGCGGGGGCTCTCCCCCGCCATGGGCGGCGACGGTGGCTCCGCTGACGTACGACGCCAGCGGCGAGGCCAGGAACGCCGCGACGGAGCCGATCTCCTCCGGCCACGCGAGGCGGCCCATCGGGATCGTCGACTCGATCGCCGCCACCCCTTCCTCCCCGCCGTAGTGCAGGTCGGTCTGCTCGGTGCGGACGAGCCCGACGTCGATGGCGTTCAGCCTCACCTTCGGGGCCCACTCGACGGCGAGGCTCTTCACGAGGCTGTCGATGCCTGCCTTCGCGGCGCCGTAGGCCGCGGTTCCGGGCGAGGGACGCGTGGCGCTGATGCTCGAGACCATCACGATCGCGCCGCCACCGTCCTGCCCCTGCATCACCGCGTTCGCCGCCTGGGAGACCAGCAGCGGCGCGAGCAGGTTGAGGTCGACGACCTTCGCGTGAAAGCGGCTCGAGGCGTCGGCCGCGAGGGCGTACGGCGCCCCGCCCGCGTTGTTCACGAGCACGTCGAGGCGGCCGTGCCTCGCTACGACCCCCTCGACAAGGGCACTCACGGAGTCCTCGTCCCTGACGTCGGCGATGACGTGCTCCGCAGTGCCTCCCGCTGCGCCGGGTGGGGATTCCGGCGGCGTCCGCGAGCACGTGACGACCGTGGCGCCGGCGTCGAGGAGAGCCCGGGTGATGCCGAGCCCGACCCCGCGGACGCCTCCGGTGACCAGGGCTACACGGCCCTCCAGGTCGAGTTCGGTCGCCACGCAGCCTCCATCGTGTTCACGTCGAACCAAGCAACTGTTAGGCTACCAAGCAAATGCTAGGTTAGGAAAGCGACATGGGCATCAGCTCGACCCTGCACGACGACGGGATCCGCGTCGTGACGATGGACTTCCCCCCGGTCAACGCCCTCCCTGTGGCCGGCTGGTTCGCGGTCGCGGAGGCTCTCGACGTGGCGTCCGCGGACCTGGCGACTCACGTCGTCGTCCTCCGCGCTGAGGGCCGAGGCTTCAACGCCGGGGTCGACATCAAGGAGATGCAGAACACCAGCGGGTTCGAGGCACTCATCGGCGCGAACCGCGGCTGCTACGCGGCGTTCAAGGCGGTCTACGAGTGCGCGGTGCCCGTCGTCGCGGCCGTGAACGGCTTCTGCCTCGGTGGCGGCGTCGGCCTGGTCGGCAACGCGGACACGATCGTTGCGAGCGACGACGCCTTCTTCGGCGTACCAGAGGTGGACCGCGGCGCCCTCGGGGCCGCCACCCACCTGGCTCGCCTGGTTCCCGCGCACCTGATGCGGACGCTCTACTTCACGGGCCGCAACGTCACCGCCCAGCAGCTCCAGCACCACGGGTCCGTGCTCGAGGTGGTCCCCCGGTCCGACCTCGACGAGGCGGCGATGAAGGTGGCCGGCGAGATCGCGGCCAAGGACACCCGCGTGATCCGGGCCGCCAAGGAGGCGATCAACGGCATCGACGCGGTCGACGTCAACCGCAGCTACCGGTTCGAGCAGGGGTTCACGATGGAGCTCAACCTCGCGGGCGTCTCCGACGAGCACCGCGACCAGTTCGCAGGCACCCACAAGGCGGTGTCCGGGCGATGACCGGAAGCCGCATGAAGAACAAGGTGATGAGCGTCGACGACGTCGTCGGCCGCCTGAAGGACGGGATGACGATCGGCATCGGCGGCTGGGGCTCGCGCCGCAAGCCCATGGCGCTGGTCCGCGCGATCTGCCGCTCGGATCTCGAGGACCTGACGGTCGTCTCCTACGGCGGGCCGGACGTGGGCCTCCTCTGCGCCTCCGGCAAGGTCAAGAAGCTGGTCTACGCCTTCGTCTCCCTGGACTCGATCCCGCTCGAGCCGTTGTTCCGGGCGGCGCGCGAGAACGCGGCCGTCGAGGTCGAGGAGTGGGACGAGGGGATGTTCCAGACCGGCCTGCGTGCCGCGGCCCAGCGGCTGCCCTTCCTGCCCATGCGCGCCGGCCTGGGGTCCGACGTGATGACCTACAACCCGCACCTGCGCACCGTGACCTCGCCCTACGACGACGGTGAGGAGCTCGTCGCGGTGCCGGCCCTGAAGCTGGACGTGGCCCTGGTGCACATGAACCGCGCCGACGCCCACGGCAACGCGCAGTACCTCGGACCGGACCCGTCCTTCGACGACCTGTTCTGCCTCGCCGCCGACCAGCGCTTCGTCTCGACCGAGCGCATCGTGGACACCGCGGGCCTCACGGTCGACGCCCCCGTGCAGACCCTCCTGCTGAACCGGCTGATGGTCGACGGTGTGGTGGAGACCCCGCACGGGGCCCACTTCACGACCTGCGTCCCCGACTACGGACGCGACGAGAGATTCCAGAAGGCCTACGCGACCGCGGCCGCGGACCCGGCGACCTGGGCGGAGTTCGAGCAGCAGTTCCTCGCCGGCACCGAGGAGGACTACCAGGACGCCGTCACCGCCTTCCACGGCGAGCGGACCCACGAACAGAAGGGTGAGCGGTGATGGACGCGTCCAGGGCCGAGGTCTGTGCCGCGGCGTGCGCGGACCTCTTCGAGGGCGACGGCGAGGTCATGGCGAGCCCGATGGGCTTGCTTCCCACGCTCGGCGCTCGCCTCGCCAAGCTGACCCACTCCCCCGACCTGCTGATCACCGACGGCGAGTCCCTGATCCTCGGCGGCGTCCCGCCCCTGGGTGAGAGCGCCGACGTGGTCGAGGGCTGGATTCCGTTCCGCAAGGTCTTCGACGTCGTCGCCTACGGCAGGCGCCACGTGGTGATGGGGGCGACCCAGATCGACCGGCACGGCAACCAGAACATCTCCTGCATCGGCGACTTCGCCAAGCCGCGGCGTCAGCTGCTCGGGGTGCGCGGCGCCCCGGGCAACACCGTGAACAACAAGACCAGCTACTGGGTGCCCAAGCACAGCCCCAAGGTCCTCGTCGAGCAGGTGGACGTCGTGTCCGGTGTGGGTCGGCAGCGGGCCGAGCAGGCAGGTCCGGCGGCCACCCGGTTCCACAACGTGCACCGGGTGGTGAGCAACCTCGGAGTCCTCGACTTCGGCGGGCCCGATCACACCCTGCGCCTCGTCTCGGTCCACCCCGGGGTGACGGTCGAGGAGGTGCTGGCTGCCAGCGCCTGCGAGGTCGTGGTCGAGGGCGGCGTCCCCGAGACGCGAATGCCCACGACGGAGGAGCTAATCCTCGTCCGGGAGGTCCTCGACCCCAAGGGCCTGCGTGATCGGGAGGTGCCCGCCTCATGATCGACCAGCTCATCCGGACCCCCTTCACCGAACTCGTCGGCGTTCGGCATCCCGTCGTACAGACCGGGATGGGCTGGGTCGCCGGCCCGCGCCTCGTGACGGCCACCGCCAACGCCGGCGGACTGGGCATCCTGGCCTCGGCGACGATGTCGTACGACGAGCTCGCGGCCGCGATCCGTGAGGTGAAGGAGCGCACCGACGCTCCGTTCGGGGTCAACCTTCGCGCGGACGCCGGCGACGCCGCCGAACGCGTCAAGCTGCTCATCGACGAGGGCATCAAGGTCGCCTCGTTCGCCCTCGCTCCCGATCGCGACCTGATCGCCGCGCTCAAGGATGCAGGGGTGGTCGTGATGCCCTCGGTCGGGGCGGCGCGTCACGCGGAGAAGGTGGCCTCGTGGGGCGCCGACGCCGTCGTGGTCCAAGGTGGTGAGGGTGGCGGCCACACGGGACCCGTCCCGACGACCCTGCTGCTGCCCACCGTTCTGGACGCGGTGGACATCCCCGTCGTCGCGGCCGGCGGCTTCTTCGACGGCCGTGGCCTCGCGGCAGCCCTCGCCTACGGCGCCGCCGGCATCGGCATGGGCACCCGGTTCCTGCTCACGAAGGACAGCACTGTCCCCGACGCGGTGAAGCGCAAGTACCTCGAGCACGACCTCAATGGCACCGTGGTCACGACCAAGGTCGACGGCATGCCGCACCGGATGCTCCGCACCGAGCTCGTGAAGTCGCTCGAGGAGAAGAGTGCACTGAAGCGCCTCGGCCCCACGATGCGCCGGACGACAGAGTTCAAGCGCATGAGCGGGCTGACCTGGCGTGAGCTGCTCGCCGACGGTCGCTCGATGAAGCACGGCAGCGACCGCAGCTGGTCCCAGATGGTCCTGGCCGCCAACACCCCGATGATGCTCAGGGCCGGGCTGGTCGAAGGGCGCACCGACGCCGGCGTGCTCGCGTCGGGACAGGTCGTAGGCGTGATCGAGGACCTCCCCACGTGCGAGGAGCTCATCGACCGCGTGGTCGGGGAGGCGGCGCAGAACCTCCGCCGGCTCGGCGATCTTCTCCTCTGACGACACCGCGTCCTGTGCGAGGATCGGCGAGGTGGGAGCACAACAGAGCAGAAGCCTCACGCTGACCAGGCTCTACCCGGGGCCGCACGAGCTCGTGGACGCGGCGGTCGCCTATGCCTATCCCGCCGAGGCGAGCCGATACCTCCGCGTCAACATGGTCTCGAGCGTCGACGGCGCCGCCACCCTCTACGGTCGCGTCGGCTCGTTGACCGGCCCCGCGGACCAACAGCTCCTGCTGCTCCTGCGCGCGCTGGCCGACGTGCTCGTCGTCGGAGCGGGGACCATCCGTGCCGAGGGCTACGGTCCGCTGACCGTCGGGCCCGACCTCGCTGAGCTGCGTGCAGGGACCGGGCAGTCGCCCGCCCCACGGCTCGTCGTCCCGACCCGCTCCCTCGACCTCGACCTCGGTTCAGCTGCGTTCACCGAGGCCGTGGAACCCCCGCTGGTCGTGACGACGCAACTGTCCACCTCAGCCCGCTTGCGCGCCGCCGAAGCCGTGGCCGAGGTGGTGGTCCTCGGTGAGGAGACCGTGGACCTGACCGCCATGGTCGGTCTGCTGCTCGTCGCCGGCGCCCGACGCATCCTCTGCGAGGGCGGGCCGGCCCTGCTCGCCGGGCTGTTCGCCGAGGACCTGGTCGACGAGCTGTGCCTGGCCGTCGCGCCGGTGGTCGTCGGTGGTTCGGAGAGCCGCATCACATCTGGCCCGGCCCTCCCCGCTCCCCTGCCGCTGAAGCTGGCGCATGTGGCCGCGGCCGAGGAGTTCCTCTTCCTCCGCTACACGCGCCGCTGACCTGACGAGGCAGGCGACCCCTCCGCTCCCGACCGTCGGCCCACGGGCCGGTTTGCGCCTGGTGCACGTATGTCGGACATGGGGCCGCTGGGGCTCCTAGCCCTATAGACCGGACTTCGTGGAGTTCGACCGAGATCGTAGACTTGTCCCTTCTGCAAGCCGACACGCAGCCGAAGAAGGGTCATTCTTGCCCCAGCACCGCAAATCCGTACATCGTCCCAAAATCCTCGCGGCCGTGCTCGCCGTCTCGCTCACTGCCTTCGGTGTCGCGTTCGCCGCGGAGGTGGAGCAGGAGCCTGTCGGGACTGCCCACGAGCCGCTTCGCGTGACGAACAGCCCGTCCTCGGCGGCTCCGACCGACGTGGTGATCACCGACGAGCGCCGGGTGCGCCCCTCTCGGAGCGCCGACGCGCGAGAGGGCCTGCGGAAGAAGGACCGGGAGAAGCCGGAGCCGAAGCCGCGGACCAAGTCGCCGGAGCCCGAGCCCGCCAGGGAGAGGGCAACTCCGACCGCGACTCCCGAGGTCAGGACCCCCAAGCCCTCCCCCACCCGCGAGGCCCCGGTCGCCGGGTCGGCCATCCTCGGCGGCACCAACACTGCCCGCGCCGACGCCGGGCTGCCCGGCCTGTCCGTCAGCTCGTGCCTGGCAGGGATGGCCCAGCAGCACGCCGACCGGCTCGCCGCCGCGCGGAGTCTTCACCACCAGGACCTCGGTGGGGTGATGAGCGGCTGCGGCATGTCGACGGCAGGCGAGAACGTCGCCATGAACTACAACGGCCCGTCCGCGATGGTCAACCAGTGGCTCGAGTCGCCCGGCCATCGCGCGAACCTCCTGAGCAACCGGTTCTCCCTGATCGGCGTCGGTGTCGCACAGGCTTCCGACGGCTCCTGGTACGGCGTGCAGGTGTTCGGCGCGAACTAGCATCGGTCCAATGGACGAGGACCAGCACGAGTCCCCCGACGCTGGGCCATCCGGTGCCGCCGGCGTCGGTCCGGTCGACATGTCCGCGATGACTGCGGCCGAGCGAGCCGTCGACGAGCTCCTGCGCGACGCGCACTTCGCGGCCGCGCACCATCTGCCCGACCTGGTGGCGAGGCACGCCGCGACGATGGGTGTCACCGACGCGGTGATGTACCTGGCGGACCTGCAGCAACAGCTGCTCGTGCCGTTCCTGAGCGGTCATGCGGCGTTCGGCGAGCGGCCGACGGCGCTCGGGGTGGACTCGACCGTTGCCGGCCGCGCGTTCCAGCAGGTCCAGGTGCTCACCCAGGACGGCGGCGCGGCGGGCAGCCGTGTCTGGCTGCCCCTGCTCGACGGCACCGAACGCCTGGGCGTTCTCGCCGTCACGCTGCACGACGTCAGGCTGCTGGAGGAGAGCGGCGGAGTGCTGTCGCAGCGCCTGGAACGGTTCGCAGCCCTGGTTGCCGAGCTGGTGATGACCAAGACCCAGTACGGCGACACGATCGTTCGCCTGCGACGCACCTCCGAGATGGGACTCGCCGCCGAGATCCAGTGGGCGCTGCTTCCGCCGCTCACCTTCGCCGACGAGACGGTCAGCGTCGCGGGTGCGCTCGAGCCTGCCTACGAGGTCGCAGGTGACTCGCTCGACTACGCGGTCGACGCCGGCGTAGCACGGCTGGCCGTCTTCGACGGGATGGGACACGGCCTCACCAGTGCACAGCTGGTCGGCCTCGCCGTCGCTGCCTACCGGAACGCACGTCGCGCGGGCCGCTCACTCGCCGACACGGCGCAGCTCATCGAGTCCGCGGTGACGGCGGGCTTCCCGGGGGAGGCGTTCTCGACCGGCCTGCTCGGCGAGCTCGACACCGGCACCGGCGTGTTCACCTGGATGAGCGCGGGGCACCTCGAGCCGCTTGTCCTCCGCGAGGGTCGCCTCGTGAAGACGCTGGAGCTGGAGCCTGCGCTGCCGTTCGGCATCAGCCACGGGCTTCCCTCGCCCCTCCCAGCCGCGAACATGGGGTCCGAGCAGCTCCAGCCCGGCGACCTGCTGCTCCTGTACACCGACGGGGTGACCGAGGCCCGTTCCCCCGACGGGGACTTCTTCGGCGTCGAGCGGCTCATCGACCTGGTGGTCCGCAACCTCTCCGCGGGCCTGCCTGCGCCCGAGACCATGCGGCGCCTCGTGCGCGCCCTTCTCGACCACCAGTCCGGCGACCTCGACGACGACGCAACGTTGCTCATGGTGCAGTGGCACGGGGGCGGGTTCTCGGGCTCCTGATGCCGACGAGCCCCCTGGGGCGAACACGTCCGGAGACGCCACCGTCGGTGTGACAATGGCGTTCTGGAGGTGTCGATGGAACCGGACTCCCCGGCTGGGCAGCAGGTGCTGCTCAAGTCGTTGCGCCGGCGGCGGGCCGAGCTGCGCGAGTCGATCAACTCGCTCGAGCATGCCCTCGCCGCACCCGCGACCGGCGAGCCGGAGCTCTGGGCCGAGCGGGTCCTCGCCAAGCTCAACCAGCTCGCGGCCGACTTCCGCGAGCACGTCGAGATCACCGAAGGTCCCGGGGGGCTGTACCGCGACCTCCTCGACACCGCACCCCGCCTGTCGAGCGAGGTGACCCGGCTCACCGAGGAGCACGACGAGATCCAGAAGATGCTCGACGACCTGCTCACCTTCGCCGGTACGCCGGAGGCCGGTGAGGACCTGGACCGGACGCGCGACCTCGGCACGCGCCTTCTCGGCCGACTCGTCCGGCATCGACAGCGCGGCTCCGACCTCGTCTACGAGGCCTACGAGGTCGACATCGGCGGCGACACCTGAGCCCCGCGCCCGTCTCCGGCCGCAGCTGAGATGTCGCGCTGGAACTGCAGCTCGCGACCGAGCACCTCGTAGCCGAGCCGTTCGTTCACGCTGATCATGAAGTCGTTGGACTCCTGGTTCCACGTGTCGATCGTCTCGAGCGCCGGCTCCACCTCCGCGAGCCAGCGAAGCATGTCGGACTTGAGGAGCAGCCCGAGCCGGTGACCACGGTGGGCGGCGTCCACTGCGGTGTCGTGCTGGTCGCCGATCCAAGGACGTCCGGAGTCGACCGCCACGACCGTGTGACCTGCGAGCGCCCCGGTCGCTCGATGCCTCGCGAGGACGCGGTAGAGCCGCTTGCCCCGCGCGTCCTGGGCGTCCTCGTAAGCGAGGATCCTCTCCACGGGGAACACCTCGTCCTCGATGTCGAGGTCGTCGAGCGGCGAGTCGTTGATCGAGGCCGTCAGCTGCGCGACAGAGCCGAGCATCTCGACAGGGGTGCGGCCGACGACCCGGAGCAGCTCGTAGTCGGTGGCGTGCGCGGCCGCGTCGTCGTACACCTCACGGACCGTGGCCGGATCCACCTTCGAGAGGGTCTGCCGCCGCTTGATCGCCGAGCCCTTGCGGGGGAGGTCGTGCTTCCGGGCGAAGCGGAGGGTCTCGGCGTTGTCCCAGCCGAACAGGCCGACGCTGGTGCGGCCGAGCTCCATGGCACGGCTCTCGGCGAAGGCCAGCAGCTCCGATCCGAGGCCGGCCCCCCGCGCGTCCGGGTCCACCAGCACCTCGAGCCAGGCGACGTGTCGGTTGTCCCACTCGCTGGTGTGCAGTGCCACGAGGCCGACCAGGCGATCGCTCTCCCAGGCCGCGTGGGTCTCGGGAGGCTCACCGTCCCAGTCGTGACGGCGCATGGCGGCGTAGTCCGCGACGGTGAACGGGTACTCGAACGGTGAGTCGACCTTCATCGCCGCGTTGGTCAGCTCGACTGCGGCCTCGATCGTGTCGCAGTCGTCAGGCGTGAACGGGGCGATGTCCATGCCTCCGAGGATGGCCCTCGCCGACACCGGACGCGAGCGGTTTTCGGTGCCCTCGAGTCAGAGGCGCTCGATGATCGTGACGTTGGCCTGGCCGCCGCCCTCGCACATCGTCTGCAGGCCGTAGCGGCCACCGCTGCGCTCCAGCTCGTTGAGCATCGTGGTCATCAGCCTCGTCCCCGTCGCGCCGATGGGGTGGCCGAGCGCGATGCCTCCGCCGTTCACGTTGACCCGGTCGAGGTCGGCCCCGGTCTCCTTCGCCCAGGCCAGCACGACGGGGGCGAAGGCCTCGTTGACCTCGAACACGTCGATGTCGTCGATCGAGAGTCCGGTGCGCTCGAGGGCGTGACGCGTCGCCGGGATCGGGCCGGTGAGCATCCAGACCGGGTCGTCGCCGCGGACCGAGAGGTGGTGGACCCGGGCGCGCGGGATGAGCGCGTGCTCCTCCACGGCACGCTCCGAGGCGATCAGCACAGCGGAGGCGGCGTCGCTGATCTGGGAGGCGACAGCGGCCGTGATCCGGCCGCCATCGGCGAGAGGCCTGAGGGTGGCCATCTTCTCCAGCGAGGTGTCGCGGCGGGGCCCCTCGTCGGTGTCGAGCTCCCCGACCGGCTCGATCTCGGACTTGAACCGCCCTTCGTCCGTGGCCGTGATCGCACGCTGGTGGCTGTTGTAGGCGAACTGCTCCATCTCCTCGCGGGAGATGCCCCACCGCTTTGCGATCATCTCCGCGGAACGGAACTGCGACACCTCCTGGCCGCCGTACCGCGCCACCCACCCCGGCGACTCGGCGAAGGGAGTGGTGAAGCCGTACTCCCGGCCCACGAGCATCGCCGCCGAGATCGGGATGGCGGACATGTTCTGGACGCCCCCCGCGACCACGAGGTCCTGGGTCCCCGACATCACACCCTGCGCGGCGAAGTGCACGGCCTGCTGGCTGGACCCGCACTGACGGTCGATGGTCACCCCGGGCACGTGCTCGGGCAGACCGGCCACGAGCCAGGCCGTGCGCGCCACGTCGCCTGCCTGGGAGCCGATCGTGTCGCAGCACCCGAGGATCACGTCGTCCACGGCGGCCGGGTCGACCCCGGAGCGGGTCATCAGCGCCGACAGGGCGTGGCCGGCGAGGTCTGCGGAGTGCATCCCCGCCAGGGCACCGCCGCGTCGCCCGACGGGCGTGCGAACGGCGTCGACGATGTAGGCCTCGGGCACTGTGGCTCCTTCTGCTAGCTGTTCTTCTTGACCGGACGGCGCCGGGAGGCGATCCCGTCGAGGAGGATGGAGAGGTACTGGTCGGCGACCTCGTGCGCCGTGAGGCCCCGGCCGGGCCGGTACCACCGGACGGCGACCCAGACCGTGTCGCGGATGAACCGGTAGACCACCTCGGTGTCGAGGTCGGGCCGGAACGCACCGGTGCTGACACCCTCCTGGAGGAGGCCCACCCAGAGCTTGCGGAGCTCGACGTTGCGGTCGTGCAGGTAGCCGAAGCGGTCGAACTCCGCAAGGTAGGCCGCGTCGTTCTGGTAGATCGCGACCTCGGAGTGGTGGTCGTGGATCGCGTCGAAGCTGATCCGGATCACAGCCTCGAACTTCGCCCTTGCGTCGAGGTCGGAGGCCGCCACCTCGTCGTACTGGCGGAAGAGCTCGGCCTGGAAGGTCGACAGGATCTCGTCGACCATCGACTCCTTCGAGTCGAAGTGGTGGTAGAGGCTGCCCGACAGGATGCCCGCGGCGTCGGCGATGTCGCGCACGGTGGTGTTCTTGAACCCTCGCTGCGCGAACAGCTCGGCGGCGATCGCGAGGAGCTCCTCCCGTCGCGATGCCTTGG
>DASSMS010000044.1:0-16114 GCA_035688575.1 Nocardioidaceae bacterium | reverse complement strand
CCGGAGGTCGGCGGACCGCATGGCCCCTATCTGCAGTCCGAGCGGTTCGACATCTACCAGGACGTGGCACACAAGCTTCACGAGGCGGGCAAGGCCTACGACTGCTACTGCACGCAGGAGGAAGTCGAGCAGCGGCGCGCGGCCGCCGGCTCGGAGAACAAGACGACCGGGTACGACGGCTACTGCCGCGACCTCACCGAGGACCAGACGGCCGAGTTCATCGCCAAGGGCCGGATGCCGGTCCTGCGCTTCCGGATGCCCGACCGCCCGATCGTCTTCAACGACCTGGTCCGCGGTGAGATCACGTTCCTGCCCGAGCACGTCCCGGACTACGTGCTCGTGCGAGGCAACGGCCACCCGCTCTACACGCTGGTGAACCCTGTCGACGACGCACTCATGGAGATCACCCATGTGCTGCGCGGTGAGGACCTGCTCTCCTCGACGCCTCGCCAGATCGTGCTCTACGAGGCGCTCGCCGAGTTGGGGGTGGGCAACGGTTCACCCCGCTTCGGACACCTGCCGATCGTGATGGGGGAGGGCAACAAGCGACTCTCCAAGCGCGACAAGGGCTCCGGGCTAAGCGAGTACATCGAGCGCGGCTTCCTCCCCGAGGGCATCTTGAACTACCTGGCCCTGCTCGGCTGGGGCATCGCCGAGGACCGCGACGTGTTCACGATGGACGAGATGGCCGAGGCGTTCGACATCCGCCGGGTCAACCCGAACCCCGCCCGCTTCGACATGAAGAAGTGCGAGGCGATCAACGCCTCACACATGCGCGCCCTGAGCGTCGAGGATCTCGCCGACCGGATGGTGCCCTACCTGCAGCGGGCCGGAGTCCTCGGCGAGGAGGTGACGTCGGACCAGCGGGCGCTTCTCGCGGAGGCGGCGCCACTGGTCCACGAGCGCATGGGCACGCTGGGGGAGGCCGTCGAGATGCTCGGCTTCCTGTTCGTCGACGAGTCCCGCTTCGAGCGTGACCCGGCCGACTCCGAGAAGATGCTCGACGAGGACGGGCGCGCGGTCGTGAAGGCGGCCCACGACGCTCTCGCCGGGCTGGGATCGTGGGAAACCACCGCGATCGAGGCCGCTCTGCGGCAGGCTCTGGTCGAGGACCTCGGACTGAAGCCCCGCCACGCGTTCGGTCCGGTCCGCGTCGCGGTGACCGGGCGGCGCATCTCGCCACCGCTGTTCGAGTCGCTCGAGCTGCTGGGCCGGGAGCGTTCGCTGTCCCGGTTGCTCAGCGCGCAGGGAGTCTGACCGGAGTGAGGGGGGCGACACAGTGAGCGAGCAGGGTTCCGGCAACGGGTCAGGAGCCGGCTGGGACGGAGCCCCCCAGGGTCAGTGGGGTCCGCCCCCGCAAGGACCACAGTGGGGGCCTCCGCCGCCTCCGCAAGGCTCCCAGTGGGGTCCTCCACCGCCGCAGGGGGCCCAGTGGGGTCCTCCGCCCGCGTGGGGGATGCCTCCGGCGCCGTACCCCGGTGTGCCGGTGCCGGCGCCGAAGCCGCCGCTTCCTCGATTCCCGCATCCGGAGCCGCGCGAGTACCACGAGATGCTCCGCACCTGGAACTACGCCTGGTGGAAGCCGGTCGTGGGCATCGTTCTCGTGCTCGTCGGCATGGTGGTCGTCGCGCCGCTGCTGCTCCTGCCGATCCTGGTGGTGGGTGCGGCGACGGGGCCGGGCTCCTTCTGGGAGAACTTCCAGAAGGCCGGCACCCTCCAGGAAGTCGGACCGACGGCGCTGCTGTACCTCAACCTGGCGCTCGGTTCGAGCATCCTCGTGTGCTGGGCGGTGATGCGCGTCGTTCACCGGATGCGGCCACGCTGGCTGACCTCGGTCGTGCCGAAGATGCGCTGGAAGCTGTTCTTCATCTTCGTGGGCATCTCCGTCGTCGCGCTGGTGGCGTCGATCGTGGTGAGCATGCTCATGCCTGGCGACCAGGAGGCGGACCTCACCGGGCAGGTCAACGAGATCACCGCCACCACCCTGTGGCTCGGTCTCATCGTGCTGCTCACCACCCCGTTCCAAGCGGCCGGGGAGGAGTACGTCTTCCGCGGCTACCTGATGCAGGCGATCGGCTCGCTGAGCCGGAGCAGGTGGCTGGCGCTGATCGTGACGGCGACGCTCTTCGCGCTGGCCCACGGTGTCCAGAACTTCCCGCTCTTCTTCGACCGCTTCATGTTCGGGTTCATCGCCGGCTGGCTCGTGATCCGCACCGGCGGGCTGGAGGCGGGCATCGCGATGCACATCCTCAACAACTTCCTCGCCTTCGGCTACGCCCTCGCCTTCTCCGACCTCAGCTCGACGCTCAACGTGTCCGAGGTGGGCTGGGAGAACATCCCGCTCACGCTCACCCAGGCCGGGACTTACGCCGCTCTGGTGCTGCTCGTCGCGCGCAAGCTCGACCTCCAGCGACGAACGGAACCACCGGCGGACCTCCTTCCGCAGGAGCCGCAGCCTAAGGCCCAACCGGTCGGCTCGGGCGCCTGATGTGAAGGTCCTCACGCTGCACGGATCGGGCGGTGCCCGTTTTGGTGGGGGAGAGAGGGACGTGTATTGTCATGCCTCGGCTTCGCAAGAAGTCGCAGCGGAATCCCATGGGGTATGGGGTAATTGGCAGCCCGACTGGTTCTGGTCCAGTTAGTCTAGGTTCGAGTCCTAGTACCCCAGCGATTGGCCGAAATCCTCAGCCTAGGCTAGGGTTTCAGTCGCTCAGGCCCCCGTTGTGTAGTGGCCTAGCACGCCGCCCTCTCAAGGCGGTAGCGCCGGTTCGAATCCGGTCGGGGGTACCACCCGAGAAGGTCAGCAGCTCCCCGCGAGCTGCTGACCTTCTCGCTTTTCAGGGCCGTTCCAGGCGGCTCGCCTCGACAGCACGGCCATGTCCGATTTCCGCTAGCGGTGCGGGGCGGCAGCAGCGAGGATGGACGCGTGCTGATCGACGACACCGAGTCCTGCTACCGAGCGGTGAAGAGCCGTGACCGGAGGTTCGACGGTGTCTTCTACACGGCGGTACGGACCACCGGGATCTACTGCCGCCCCTCATGCCCGGCGATCACGCCGCAGCGACGGAACGTGCAGTTCTTCCGGACCGCCGCGGCGGCCCAGCAGGCAGGATTCCGGGCCTGCAAGCGGTGCCGCCCTGACGCGACCCCCGGCTCTCCCGAGTGGGACGTCGCGGCTGACACCGCGGGCCGGGCGATGAGGCTGATCGCCGACGGCGTGGTCGAGCGCGAAGGCGTCGAGGGGCTCGCAGCGCGGGTCGGCTACACCTCACGGCACCTGTCCCGGCTGCTGACGAGGGAGCTCGGTGCGGGGCCCCTCGCCCTCGCTAGGGCAAGGCGTGCGCAGACCGCCAGGATCCTGATCGAGACCACCGCCATGCCCTTCGCGGACGTGGCCTTCGCCGCGGGGTTCGCCAGCATCCGGCAGTTCAACGACACGGTGCGCGCCGTCTATGCGACGACGCCGTCCCGTCTCAGGGACTCCTCGGCTCCCGTGGCCCGGCACGCGGGCGTCCTCGAGCTCCGGCTCGCGGTCCGGCAGCCGTTCGCCGGTGACGAGCTCCTCGCCTTCCTCGCCGAACGAGTGGTCACGGGGGTCGAGGAGGCCGGGCCGGGCTGGTACTCCCGCACCCTTAGGCTGCCGCACGGCGCGGGGACGGCGCACCTCTCGCTCGCCGACGCCGACGCGACCGGCGCGGTCCGCTGCACGCTGCACCTCACGGACCTGCGAGACCTCGGCGCGGCGGTCGAACGCTGCCGTCGCCTCGTGGACGCCGACTGTGACCCCGAGGCCGTCGACGCGCACCTCGGCGGTGACCGGGCGCTCGCGGCCCTCGTCCGACGGCGGCCCGGGCTCCGCGTCCCGGGACACGTGGACGGCGACGAGGTCGCGGTCCGCGCCGTGCTGGGGCAGCAGGTGTCCGTGTCGAGGGCACGGACGCTGGCGGGCCAGCTCGTGGAGCGGTACGGCGAACGACTTCCGGACGGCGGGGGCAGGCTCTTCCCCTCCGCCTCGGTCCTGGCCGACGTGCGACCCGAGGACCTGCCCATGCCGCGGTCGCGGGGACGAGCGCTGGTGCTGCTGTGCGAGCGTCTCGCCTCAGGCGAGGTGGCCCTGGACCGCAGCGCCGAGCGGTCCGACGTACGACGGGCGCTGCTGGACGTTCCGGGGATAGGGCCCTGGACGGCCGACTACATCGCCATGCGCGCGCTCGGTGACCCCGACGTCTTCCTCCACGCGGACGTTGGGGCGCGCAACGGCCTGCGTGGCCTCGGCCTCGACGAGGTGGACCCGGAGGAGCTCACACGGGGCTGGCGGCCCTGGAGGAGCTATGCCCAGATGCACGTGTGGAGCGCGGCGGCAGACGTCGCACCGACGCGGACGCGTTCGGCGCGTCCCACCGAGGACGAGAGGTGAGGATGACGATGTGGACCACGATGGAGTCCCCGGTGGGGGAGCTGCGGATCATCGCCGGACGGACGGCGATCACCGCGATCGAGTTCTCCGGTCCCGTCCCCTCGGGGTCCTCGAAGCACTCGTCGGCCAGTCGTGCCGCTGCCCGCGCGGCGGGCCGGCCGATCGGTGACCGCGACGACGCACACCCGTTGCTGGTCGAAGCGGTGCGACAGCTGCGGGCGTACTTCGCCGGCGAGCTCAAGGAGTTCGACCTACCCCTCGAACCGCAGGGGTCGGCTTTCCAGCGGAGGGTCTGGGACCAGCTCCGCAACATCGGGTACGGCGAGACGGCGTCCTACGGGGAGGTCGCCCGGCGTCTCGGGATGACCCCCGCCGCGTCCCGGGCGGTCGGTCTGGCGAACGGGCGCAACCCGATCCCGATCGTCATCCCGTGCCACCGGGTAGTGGGCGCCAAGGGCACACTCACCGGCTATGCGGGTGGGGTCGAGCGCAAGCAGACGCTCCTCGACCTCGAGCAGGGTTCGCTCTTCTAGCGACCGGTCCGTGCGCCAGCGTCGGGCTTTCGGGCGTCAGCAGCTCACTCGGACGCCCGGCGCAGCGACTCCGAGAGCCGCTCTGCGGCCGCAAGCACCGCGGGGGCGTGCATCCGTCCCGGCTGACGTGACAGACGCTCGAGCGGGCCGGAGACCGACACCGCAGCGATCACCTTCCCGGAAGGCGAACGGACCGGGGCGGACACGGACGCGACGCCCTGCTCGCGCTCGCCGACCGACTGCGCCCAGCCCCGGCGCCGGATGCCGGAGAGCGCGGTGGCGCTGAAGGCAGCGTTCTGGAGTCCACGATGCATGCGTTCCGGGTCCTCCCAGGCCAGCAGGACCTGGGCCGCGGAGCCGGCGCGCATCGTGAGCTGTGAGCCGACCGGGATCGTGTCGCGAAGGCCGGATGGGCGTTCCGCTGCTGCTACACAGACGCGGTACTCGCCCTGGCGGCGCCAGAGCTGGGCCGACTCGCCCGTGATGTCGCGCAGCCGGGCCAGCACGGGGCCTGCGGCGGCGAGCAGGCGGTCCTCGCCCGCGGCCGCCGAGAGCTCGGCCAGCCGTGGCCCGAGGACGAACCTGCCCTGCATGTCGCGGGCCACGAGACGATGGTGCTCGAGAGCCACGGCCAGTCGGTGGGCGGTGGGACGGGCAAGGCCCGTGCCCGCGACCAGCCCGGCCAGGGTCGCGGGTCCTGCCTCCAGGGCCGAGAGAACCAGTGCGGCTTTGTCGAGAACGCCGACTCCGCTAGAGTTGTCCATATCCTGATAATGCCGTCTCGCATCCTGGGATGCAAGTCAAGATGACGGGTGGAATGGTCAGGTGTACGAAGACGAACGGTGAAGGGAGCAGGCAATGGGCAAGACCCTTGCTGAGAAGGTGTGGGACGAGCATGTCGTACGCAGTGCGGAAGGCGAGCCGGACCTCCTCTTCATCGACCTCCACCTTCTCCACGAGGTCACCTCGCCGCAGGCGTTCGAGGGCCTGCGGCTCGCCGGCCGGAAGGTGCGCCGGCCCGACCTGACGCTGGCCACCGAGGACCACAACGTCCCGACGCTCGACATCGACAAGCCGATCGCGGACCCCGTCTCCCGCACCCAGGTCGAGACCCTTCGCAAGAACGCCAAGGAGTTCGGGATCCGCCTGCACCCGCTCGGCGACGTCGAGCAGGGCATCGTGCACGTCGTCGGCCCGCAGCTCGGGCTCACCCAGCCGGGGATGACGATCGTGTGCGGCGACTCCCACACCTCGACCCACGGCGCGTTCGGTGCGATCGCTTTCGGGATCGGCACGAGCGAGGTCGAGCACGTCCTCGCCACGCAGACGCTGATGCAGGCAAGGCCGAGGACGATGGCCGTGACGGTCAACGGGTCGCTGCCCGACGGTGTGACAGCCAAGGACCTCATCCTGACGCTCATCGCGCACACCGGGACAGGCGGCGGTCAGGGCTACATCGTCGAGTACCGAGGCCCGGCCATCGAGGAGCTCTCGATGGAGGCGCGCATGACGATCTGCAATATGTCGATCGAGTGGGGCGCGAAGGCCGGCCTGATCGCACCGGACCAGACGACCTTCGACTACGTCCAGGGACGTCCCGAGGCTCCGGAGGGCGACGAGTGGGACGCCGCGGTCGCCCACTGGAAGACTCTCGTGACAGACGAGGACGCGACCTTCGACAAGGAGATCGTCCTCGACGCCTCGGAGATGACGCCGTTCGTGACCTGGGGCACCAACCCGGGCCAGGGTGTCCCGCTCGGCGCGTCCGTGCCCGCCCCGTCCGACTTCGCCGACGAGGGCGACCGGATCGCCGCGGAGAAGGCGCTGGAGTACATGGGGCTCGAGGCGGGCACCCCGATGCGCGACATCGAGGTCGACACCGTCTTCGTGGGGTCGTGCACCAACGGGCGTATCGAGGACCTCCGTGCGGCTGCCGAGGTGATCAAGGGACGCAAGGTCGCCGACGCCACCCGCTTGCTCGTCGTCCCCGGATCGGTGCGAGTGCGTCTCCAGGCCGAGGAGGAGGGGCTCGACGTCGTCTTCAAGGAGGCCGGCGGCGAGTGGCGCGGAGCCGGCTGCTCGATGTGCCTCGGGATGAACCCCGACCAGCTGCAGCCGGGGGAGCGCAGCGCCTCGACGTCGAACCGCAACTTCGAGGGGCGGCAGGGCAAGGGCGGCCGCACCCACCTGGTCTCGCCCCTCGTGGCCGCCGCGACCGCCGTGACCGGTCGCCTCGCGTCGCCCGCCGACCTGCCCGCCGTCGGCGCGGCTTCACAGGCCTGAGCCGGAAGGAAGCAAGTCATGGAGAAGATCACAACCCACACCGGCGCCGCGCTGCCGCTGCGACGCACGAACGTCGACACCGACCAGATCATCCCGGCCGTCTACCTCAAGCGCGTCACCCGGACCGGCTTCGAGGACGGCCTGTTCGGGGCCTGGCGCAACGACCCGGGGTTCATCTTGAACAGGCCGGAGCACGCCGGGGTCTCGATCCTCGTCGCCGGGCCCGACTTCGGCACCGGCTCCTCCCGTGAGCATGCCGTGTGGGCGCTCATGGACTACGGCTTCAAGGTCGTCCTGTCCTCGAGGTTCGCCGACATCTTCCGAGGAAACTCAGGCAAAGCGGGCCTGCTCGCCGCAGAGGTCGAGCAGGACGTCGTGGAGAAGCTGTGGGCGATGGTCGAGGCCGACCCGAGCACGCCGGTCACCGTCGACCTCGAGGCTCGCGAGGTGCGCGCGGGCGACCTGGTCGCGCCCATCAGGATCGACGACTACACACGCTGGCGGCTGCTCGAGGGACTGGACGACATCGGCATCACGCTCTCGCGCGAGGAAGACATCGCGGCTTACGAGGCGACGCGGCCTTCCTGGAAGCCCGCGACTCTCTGACACATCGGCGACTTCCCTGGCACGACCTCGATGGGAGCTTCTCCTGGCCTCACCGGCCCGGCGAACTCCCATTCCGTCGTATCCAGGCGCGGATTCCCTTTAAAAACAAGGGGAATCCGCGTAGTCCGGATGGGATTCGCCTGTCCGCTAAGGGCTTCACCAAGCTCGCAAAGGCGGGGGTCGGCGAAAAAAGAAGTCGGAATTAGTGCAGATGTGATTGTGACAACGCCTACTTTTCCTTAGCGTGCAAAGGGAAAAGTCGAGCACGGGCTCGGCCTCAAGGTTCACGAAAGGGAATGCAGTGAACAAGAGTCAGCTGATTGACACTCTCGCGGCTCGCTACGAGGGGAACCGCAAAGTGGCCCGGGAAGCACTCGAGAACGTGCTGGACACCATCATGCGTGAGGTGGCCAAGGGCGAGAAGGTCGCCATCACCGGATTCGGCTCCTTCGAGAAGCGCATCCGACCCGCACGGACGGTTCGCAACCCCAGGACCGGCCAGAGCATCAAGGCTAAGAAGACTGCGGTGCCGAAGTTCAACGCGGGCGCGGAGCTCAAGGCAGTCGTCTCCGGTGCGAAGAAGCTCCCGAAGCTCACGCTGAACGCTGCGACCGGGACCGCCAAGGCGGCGGCGGGCACCGCGAAGAAGACCGCCGCGAAGTCGGCCCCGGCGAAGAAGACCACGGCGGCCAAGAAGTCGACTCCGGCGAAGGCGGCGGCGAAGAAGTCTTCGCCGGCCAAGAAGACGGCTGCCAAGACCACGGCGGCCAAGAAGTCGACGACCAAGACGGCGGCCAAGAAGTCGGCGCCGGCCAAGAAGGCCGCGACCAAGTCGACCGCCAAGAAGGCGCCTGCGAAGAAGGCCAGCACCACCAAGAAGGCACCGGCCAAGAAGTCGACCGCGAAGAAGTCGACGGCGAAGAAGTCCGCATAGTCCTTTTCACGTTCGGACATAGCGTCACTCCCCTCGGTGAATCCACCTTGGGGAGTGACGCTTTGTCAGGAAGCAGGGCGAACCGAGAGGGAGCTTTGTGACTGCAGCTCAGGTGAGGGTGAGGATCTGCATCCGCGCCACCGAGAGGCTGGCTCCCTCGCCCGTCGTCTCGAGCCGGACGCGCTGGCCAGGGCGTAGCAGCCGCAGGCCGCTGCCGGTCAGCGCGTCGGCCGCGAAGGGGAGCTCGACCCCGTCGTCGAGGAGCACCGCCCCGGCGCGCGTGGCCGGGTCGAACGAGGAGACGGTCGCCTGCATGATCAGAGCCTAAGGCCGGTGGCCACGGAGGCGGTGCGAGACCCGACACCGAGCTCGATCGCTTCGCGCAGGTCCGCGGGTGTGTCGACGTCCCGCTGGAGCGTGGGTACGTCGACCTCCACGACCTCGTGGGCGCCGTCGGCCAGATGTGCCTCCCGGGAGCCCGGTCCGAAGCGTGGCGTGAAGTCCGCCGGGGAGAGCGCCGCCACCAGCGTCGTACCCTCACCGGTCGCGTCGGCCACGAAGGCCGTCGGATGCCGTGACGCCTCCTCGAGAGCCCGGGCCAGCTCGACCGGGTCGAGTGCGGGAAGGTCCGCGCACAGCGCCGCGAGGCCGAGCTCCGGCCATCGGCGGTGGGCCTCGGCAGCGGCCTGGACGAGCGACTCGTTGAGGTCGTCCGCCACACCGTCCGGGATCACCTCGGCCCCGACGCCTCGCAGGGTGGCGGCGAGCTCGTGGTCGTCGGTCACGACCAGCACCGCTCCGACACGAGAGGTCCGCAGCGCCGCGCTGACGGTGTCGACGGCGAAAGCCGCCACCAGGGACCGCCGCACGTCGTCACCAAGGGAGGCGAGCCGTGACTTGGCGCGGCTCGCCGGCTTGACCGGGACCAGCAGGGCGAAGGCGGGGGAGGCAGGGGTCGACATCGCCTCGATCCTGCCAGGGGCGGCCGAGGCGTCGAGCATGCACCATCCCCCGCCGGGCAGTACGCTCGGTCGAGCATCGGAGCCGGACCGGAGAAGAGGTGGCCGTGGCGAAGCCGCGTGAGCTGAGACAGAAGCGCGGATTTGCGTTCGCCTTCGCAGTCGCCATCGTCAAGCCGCTCCTGCTGCTGTTCACCAAGCGACGGTGGATCGACGGCGAGAAGATCCCCGCCGAGGGTGGCTGCATCCTCGTCGCGAACCACATCTCGCACCTCGACCCGCTGACGTTCGCCCACTTCGTCTACGACTACGGGCGTCTCCCGCGCTACCTCGCCAAGGCCGACGTCTTCGACGTCCCGGTCGTCGGAGCGATCGTGCGTGGTGCGCGCCAGATCCCGGTCTACCGGCTCACGACCGACGCGTCCAAGGCCTTCCGCGCCGCAGTCGAGGCCGTGGACGAGGGCGAGTGCGTCGTGGTGTACCCCGAGGGCACGATCTCGAGGGACCCGGACCTCTGGCCGATGACCGGCAAGACCGGGGCCGCGCGGATCGCGCTGAGCACGGGTGCTCCCGTCGTCCCGATCGCCCAGTGGGGCGCGAACGACATCCTCGCGCCGTATGCCAAGAAGGCCCGCCTCCTCCCGCGCAAGACGATCTCGATGAAGGCCGGCGACCCGGTCCCGCTCGACGACCTGCGAGGCCGGCCCCTGACTCCGGCGGTGCTTCGTGAGGCAACCGACCGCATCATGGATGCCGTGACGTTGCTGCTCGCCGACATCCGTGAGGGCGAGCCTCCTGCGGTGCGCTTCGACCCACGGGCTGCCGGAGTACGTGAGATCGGCAACCCCTACGAGGACAAGCACCGGCACAAGTGGCACCACGGTCCGACCCCCGAGGACAGGAAGTGAACATGACCAAGGTCGCGGTGATGGGCGCCGGCTCCTGGGGCACGGCGTTCTCGATCGTCCTCGCGGACGCCAGCAACGACGTCACCATCTGGGCCCGGCGCGAGGACCTGTGTGACGCCATCAACGACCGCAGGGAGAACTCCGACTACCTGCCCGGCATCGAGCTGCCTCCGGGGATCACGGCGACCCACGACCCGGCCAAGGCGATGGCGGGGGCAGAGTTCGTCGTCCTTGCCGTGCCCTCCCAGACCCTGCGGGAGAACCTCACCGAGTGGGTCGCCCACATCCCCGAGGACGCGGTCCTCGTCTCCCTCATGAAGGGTGTCGAGCTCGGGACGCTGAGGCGGATGAGCGAGGTCATCAGCGAGGTCACCGGTGCAGGGGCCGAGCGCATCGGCGTGGTCAGCGGGCCCAACCTGGCCAAGGAGATCGCCCGCCGCGAGCCGGCGGCGGCGGTGGTGGCGTGCGAGGACGAGGAGGTCGCCAAGCGGCTTCGTGACCTGTGCCACTCCCCGGCGTTCCGGCCCTACTCGAGCGTCGACGTGATCGGCTGCGAGCTCGGGGGCGCCTACAAGAACGTGATCGCCCTGAGCGTCGGCATGGCGGTCGGTCTCGGGTTCGGCGACAACACCACCGCCTCGGTGATCACACGTGGCCTCGCCGAGACCGCGCGGCTCGCCACGGCCCTCGGGGCCGACCCGATGACCCTGATGGGTCTCGCGGGGCTCGGTGACCTGGTGGCCACCTGCTCCTCACCCCTGTCGCGCAACCGCACCTTCGGCGAGAAGCTCGGGCAGGGCATGACGACCGCGGAGATCACCGCCTCGACCCGTCAGGTGGCCGAGGGCGTGAAGTCCTGCTCGTCGCTGCTCGACCTGGCCAAGCGCGCCGACGTCTACGCCCCGATCGTCGAGCACGTGCACGCGGTGGTCGAGGGCGAGATGACCGCTGGCGACATGCTCAAGAGCCTCGTCAACCGCGACACCAAGCACGAACGCGACTAGGTCGCCTCAGGCGCCGCTGGCCGGAGCGGCGCCGGTGACCTGGTCGAGTGCCGCGGCCAGGTCGTCCCAGAGGTCGTCCACGTCCTCGATGCCGACCGACATGCGCACCAGCCCCTCGGGGATGGTCGCCGGCTCCACCTTCCAGCGGCGCCGCCTCTCGAAGGTGGACTCGACCCCGCCGAGGCTGGTCGCGTGCACCCACAGAGACGTCTTGCGCGTCAGGAGGTCGGCGGCGAGCGCGCCCTCGGCGAGGACGATCGACACGATGGCGCCGAAGCCCGGGTACCTCACCTCGCCGACCGCGGGGTGCTCCTCCAGGCGGCGCACCAGCTCCTGGGCGTTCGACTGTGCGCGCTCGAGCCGCACATGCAGCGTCCTCATCCCGCGCAGCGCCAGCCAGGCCTCGAACGTGCCGGGCACCGCCCCGGTCATGTCCCGGCGCTTCTTGAGCACGTCGAACAGCTGCGGGTCGCGGGTCACGAGGGCCCCGAGCAGCACGTCGCTGTGCCCGGCGAGGAACTTCGTGGCCGAGTGCAGCACGATGTCGGCATCCATGGTCAGGGGCTGCTGGAGCAGGGGAGTGGCGAAGGTGTTGTCGACGACGACGTACGCCCCGGCGTCGTGGGCCGCCTTGGTGATCGCTGCGATGTCGGCCACCTCTAACGCCGGGTTCGTGGGCGACTCGACCCACACCAGTGAGGCGTCCTCGCAGGCCTCGTGGACGGCCGCGGTGTCGGAGATGTCGACGAGCACCGCCTGGATCCGCCCGCGCGCCTCCAGGTCGGCCATCTGCAGGATGCTGCCGTTGTAGGCGTGCCGAGGGGCGACCACCTTCTGCTCGTGACCCACGAGGTCGAGCACGGTTGCCACTGCAGCGAGCCCGGAGGAGAAGGCCAGCGCGCGTCCGCCCTCGAGGTCACCCAGCGCCTCCTCGAACGCCGCCCAGGTGGGGTTGCCGTAACGGCCGTACTCGAGGTCACCGCCCGCGACGTACGTCGAGGCCATCGTCACAGGGTGGTTGAGCGGGTTGTCCGGCTCGTGCGCGGGGCGGCCCGAGGCGACCACGGTGGTCGCCGGCCGAAGGGTCTTGCCGTTGTAGGACTCAGGTGACATGACCCCACAGTAGGTGGAGCGCTGTCGGCGCCAGGCCCCGGCCGGGGTAGGGTCTCTGCGCTATGGAGAGCTCCCCGAACCGTCCCCGTGTCGCTGTCGTCTTCGGCGGCCGCTCGAGCGAGCACGCGATCTCGTGCGTCACCGCAGGCAGCGTGCTGAAGGCCATCGACCCCGAGCGTTACGACGTGGTGCCGGTCGGCATCACCGCCGACGGCCGATGGGTCCTCGAGTCCGGGGACCCCGAGCGGCTCGCCCTGACCTCCGCGGACCGGCTGCCCGAGGTCGACGCCTCCCGCGCCACCGTGGCCCTGTCCAACGAGGACGGCTCGAGCCGGCTCGTGGTGCACGAGCCGACGTCGGTGCCGCGGACGCTCGGCGAGGTGGATGTCGTCTTCCCGCTCCTCCACGGCCCCTGGGGTGAGGACGGCACCATCCAGGGTCTCCTGGAGATGGCCGGCGTGAGGTACGTCGGAGCCGGCGTCCTCGCCTCGGCGGTCGGGATGGACAAGCACTACATGAAGGTGGTCTTCCAGGCCCACGGCCTGCCCGTGCTGCCCTACGCCGTGATCACGCCGCGGCAGTGGGAGACCGACCCGGCCGCCTGCCGTGAGGCCGTCGGGTCGCTGGGCTACCCGGTGTTCGTCAAGCCCTGCCGCGGAGGCTCGAGCATCGGCATCAGCAAGGTCCAGGACGCCTCCGAGCTCGACGAGGCGGTCGAGGAGGCCAGGCGGCACGACCCGAAGGTCCTGGTCGAGGCCGCGGCGGTCGACGGTCGCGAGATCGAGTGCGGGGTCATCGAGGGAGCCGGCGACGAGCCGCCCCAGGCCAGCGTGGTCGCGGAGATCCAGATCGACGGCAGCCACGAGTTCTACGACTTCGCGGCGAAGTACCTCCCTGAGGAGCACACCGAGCTCGCCGTCCCGGCCGACCTGCCCGACCACCTGGCCAAGCGGGTGCAGGGGCTCGCGGTGGAGGCGTTCGAGGCACTCTCGTGCGAGGGGCTTGCTCGTGTGGACTTCTTCGTCCTGCCGGACGAGCGCGTCGTCATCAACGAGATCAACACGATGCCCGGGTTCACCCCGTCGTCGATGTTCCCCCGGATGTGGGCCGCGAGCGGTCTCGACTACCCGGCGCTCGTCGACCGGTTGATCCAGCTCGCGCTCCACCGCAGCACCGGGCTGCGCTAGACGCAGGGGTCGGTCTCGGGCACGGTCTTCTTGATCGCCTGCGCGAGGTCGACCATCGTCGCGGCCGGCGGCCAGTGCTCGGGGGGAAGGGCGACCTCCACGTTCACCGACCGTCCGATGGTGGTCATCGTGATCGCCTCGGGTCTCCCCGTCAGCTGTTCGTCGGGGATGAACCAGCCCACGTCGTCGGTCTCCTGGCAGGTGGAGAACTCGTCGAACTCCTCCGGCATCGGGACCCCGCAGCGAAGCACGATGGCCGGATCTCCCCACGCCGCCGCGGGCGCGCCGGACGGCTCGACGGCCCGCTGCTCCATGCCGTTCACCGACCCGGGGAGCGCCTCGACGAGTGCGGCACAGGTGCGAGCTGCCTCCCCGGTGAGGTCAGGGGCGTCGACCTCGACCGCGCCGCTGCAGCCGGCCGCGAGCACGGCGGTCGCGGCCAGACATGCCACGACGCCCGCCCTCGCAGGAGGGAACGGGCGTCGTGGTCGGAGGATCGGCTGGTGCAAGACCTAGATGTGGACCACGGGGCAGGTCAGCGTCCGGGTGATGCCGGAGATGTTCTGCACCTTCGCGACCACGAGCTTGCCGAGCTCGTCGACGTTGCGGGCCTCGGCACGCACGATCACGTCGTAGGGACCCGTGACGTCCTCGGCCAGCGTCACGCCCTTGACGTCTGCGATCTCGGCGGCGACCTCGGCGGCCTTGCCGACGTCGGTCTGGATCAAGATGTAGGCCTGAACCACCATGTGCACTCCTGGGGTCTCGTGGGGCACCGACTCCAAAGGAACCGCGGGCCGGTGCTCGTTTGCGGCTCAACCTACCGCGTTGCGTGCCCCGGCAGGAACACAGCCCGCGCATTCGGATTGAATAGCACCCATGACTTCTGCGCCCCTGCCTGCCAACGCCACGCTGTCCGACCTGGGCGAGTTCGGCCTCGTCGAGGCACTGGCCGCGAGGTTCCCTCAGGGCGACGACGTCCTGCTGGGCCCCGGGGACGACGCCGCGCTCGTCTCGTTTCCCGAGGGACGTGTCGTGGTCTCCACGGACCTGCTCGTCGACGGTCGGCACTTCCGCCGGGACTGGGCCTCGGCAATCGACATCGGACACAAGGCCGCCGCCCAGAACCTCTCCGACATCAACGCCATGGGCGGGCGTGCGACCGCCCTGACCGTCGGCCTCGCCGCGCCGCCGGACCTGCCTGCGGCCTGGGCGCTCGAGCTCGCCGACGGGATCGCCGAGGAAGCGGCGCTGGTCGGCGCCTCCGTCGTGGGAGGGGACGTGACCAGGGCCGACGAGGTGATGATCGCGGTCACCGTGCTCGGTGTCGTCGGCACGGAGCCGGTACGACGGTCGGGTGCACGACCTGGCGACGTCGTGGCGATCGCCGGACGCCAGGGGTGGGCCGCAGCCGGTCTCGCGGTGCTTGCCCGGGGCTTCAGGTCACCCCGCGTCCTGGTGGAGGCCCACAGGCGTCCACTGCCGCCGTACCAGGCCGGAGCGGAGGCGGCGCGCTCAGGGGCGACCGCGATGATCGACGTCTCCGACGGTCTGCTCGCCGACGTGGGGCACATCGCCACCGCGAGCGGGGTCGCGATCGACATCCACGCCGATGCGTTCGAGGTGGCCGAGCCGCTGCGCGCGGTGGGTGCGGCCCTGGGCGCCGACCCGATGCGGTTCATCCTGACCGGTGGCGACGACCACGCGCTCGTGGCTACGTTTCCGGCCGACGTGAGCCTGCCGGAGGGCTGGGCCCGGATCGGTGCGGTGGCCGACGGCAGTGGCGTCACGGTCGACGGTGCCGCCTACGAGGGGCCGACGGGGCACGTGCACTTCTGACCCCTGTCGCCGTCCGTCCGGCGGCCCCTGGCTGCGCCCGGGAGCGGACGACGGCTCGAGACACGCGAAAGGGCCGCTCCCGTGGGGGAGCGGCCCTTTCGTGAGGTGCGGGTCAGGTCAGCGGGTGACCTTGCCGGCCTTGAGGCATCCGGTGCAGACGTTGAGCCGCTTCGGGGTGCCGTTCACCGTTGCGCGGACGCGCTGGATGTTGGGGTTGAAGCGACGCTTCGTAATCTTGCGCGACCACGGCCGGTTGTGACCGAAGCCCGGCTTCTTGGCGCAGATGTCACAGACGGCAGCCACCGTGAACTCCTGAGAAGACTAGATTGCT
>DASSMS010000160.1:0-18554 GCA_035688575.1 Nocardioidaceae bacterium | reverse complement strand
AGGACGAAGCTTCCAGGGTCGAACTCGATCACCGCGGGCAGGTCGGAGACGTCGCCGGGTGCGTAGTCGAGTCCACCCGGTCCGACGCTGATGCGGGTGTCGCCTGCGTTCGGACCGCTGGTGATCCGGATCCCGACGTCGCACGGCTCGATGTCGGACGTGGCGACGGTGTACTTCCAGAGCACGAACATGAACGGCGTCAGCAGGTCGGCCACCTCGCCGGTGAGGCCGTGCGCCTTGCCGGTGCCCTGGCGGATGTCCCACCCGTGCACGCCGTAGTCCATGAGCTGGAAGGCCGGGTAGAAGAACGACGGCAGCGGGCCCATGTAGAAGTGCGGCACCAGCAGGTTGGTCCAGTCGTCCTCGGTGAGCGCCTCGAAGGTCTCCATCATCTTGTCGAAGTCCCCGCGCAGGCGCTCCACGAGCGCGGGGCGAGGCTCGGTGCGTAGCGCGGCCGCCATCTGGTCCACGCGAACGGCCATGCCGGGCAGCCCGTACGCCGGTTCCACCTCGGTGTGCGAGCGAGCGGCGTCGAACGCGGGGAAGTACGCCTCGGTCGTGTCGACGAGGTGGGCCACGACATCGCGCACCTGCCAGTGACCGGCGCCGGTGGGCTGCTCCCAAGCGTCGTCGCTGTCCACCATGGCGAAGAACTGCACTGCTTGGTCGCGCACGACCTTGAGGATCGTCTCCTTGCCCTCGTACGACATTGCGTTCCAGGTGCTCATGTCGACCTCCTTCGTCTCGTGAGGGCGGTGTTCAGTAGCGGCCGGGAGGTCTCCCGGCGTAGGCGTCGTCGAGCATCCGCCGCAGCGAGGTCGCATCCACGGTCCGGGGATTGCGACTGCCCACGCCGGTGATCGCGCGAGCGACGACCTCGTCGAGGGCGGCGTCGGGGAGCCCGAGCGAGCTCAGATCGGTGGGCGCGCCCAGTCGGTCGGCCAGGTGGCGAAGACCGGCGGGTGCGTCCGACGTACCGAGTGCTCGTGCCACCGCGGCCAGGGCGTCCGGGGCCGCGGGTGCGTTGTAGGCGGCGACGTAGGGGAGAAGCACGGCGTGCAGAGCCCCGTGGCTGACCGCATAGGTGCCACCGATGACGTGGCACAGGGTGTGGTGCAGTGCCGTCCCCGCTGTTGCGGTGCTCCAGCCTGCGAGGTACGCCGCCTCGAGCGCGTCGCTTCGGGCCTGCAGGTCGTCCGGGCGGTCGACCGCTATCGGCAGAGCCTGCGACAGGAGCCGGATCGCCTCGCCTGCGAGCAGGTCGGTGATGGGGTTCGCGCCGGGGGAGTACAGCGCCTCGACGCAGTGCGCGACCGCGTTGAGCCCGGACGTGGCAGTCACGTGAGGTGGCATCGAGGTCGTCAGGCCGAGGTCGTAGACCACGACGCGCGGCAGGGCGCGAGGGTCGCGGGTCGTCCGCTTGTGCTCGCCGGTGACCCCGTAGACGGGGGTCGCCTCGGAGCCGGAGTAGGTGGTGGGTACGGCGATGAGCGGCAGCCCGGCCTCGACGGCGACCGCCTTGCCGAGCCCGATGGCGGACCCGCCGCCGATCGTGACCACCCCGTCGGGGGACGTCTCGGCGGCGAGCCCCAACGCCGCCGACACGTCACGCTCGGGGACGTGCTGCACGACCTCGTGGATGCGCGCGACGACCGTCGGGCCCAGCACATGGGCGAGCTCGTCGGCTGCCGGCTTGGCAGAGCGCGTCGCAACGAGGAGGATCCGGCCGACGCCGAGGGAGGTCAGCTCGACCGGCACGTCGTGGACCCGCCCAGCACCGAACACGACGCGCTGCGCCGGTATGTCAAGGGCGAACCGTTGCCGCTGCGTGGCTCCTCCCCGGTAGGTGAGAGTTCAACCATAAGCCCGCCGGGCCGGACAGGCCATGGTCACGACGGCCCGGCTGGGCTCCCAGGTGGGAGCCTCGCCCGGCCCTCGACCCGGCCCCGCGCCTGGCCCTGGGACCCGGCCCCGCAACCCGGGCCCTCGGTCACGTCAAAGGGAACTCTCGGCGGAGCGTCTCGTTCAGCTGGTCGATGTTGACCCGTGCGCTCGAGCGCTGCCGCGAGCACGTCGGCCAGCATGCGCAGTGGGGTCGCCTGAAGGTGGCGTGAGACGGGTGGGCACTCGTGCCGGCGGCGGCAGGCGGTGGCGAGCTGCGGGGTGGGCCGGATCTGCTGCCACGCACAGCCCTGGCAGATGATCCGGTAGTCCGCCTGCTCCGGGAGGTGCAGCACGAAGGTCGTCGCCGGTTGCTTGATCATCGGGTCGACGTGGTCCCGGCTTGACCCGGTCGGTCTCGCGGCTGCGACACGGACGAGCAGGAGACTAGAGCAAGGCTCCGACAGTCATGCCGATTCCTGCGTACGCCCGGGCTGGACGTCACTGCTTGGGCATCAGGATCCACAGCACGATGTAGGCGAGCTCTCCGGCGCCGACCAGGCCGAAGATCACGAACGCGATCCGGACCAGTGTTCTGGAGATGCCGAAACGGTCGGCGAGACCGGCGCAGACACCGGCGATCATCTTGCCGTCGCGCGGACGGACCAGTTGTGAGGCTGTCATGTCGGGGCGTACCCGGATCTGGCGATGCACAACCTCGCCCGGCGATGTGCTGCGACCTCGGTGCACGAATGTGCAGTTGCAGACCCTGGCAGCCGCTTTGCCTGCGAACCGCCTGAAGAAGCCCCAGTCTGGGAGTAGTCCAGAGCGATGCGCAGCAGCCGATCCGTCGTGGGCCGATGGCCGCCTCACGAGTCGAGGAGCGAGGTTCTACCGCCTGATCCGGCCGTGCTCGCGTCCGATCTTGAGATGGATGGCACGAGGGGCTCGCGCAGTGGCAGAAGGGGGACGACGCCATGACGGACCAGGCCGACTGGGAAAGGCTCACGAGACGGATCGAGGACCGCAGACTGACGGTGGAGGTCTATCTGCGGAGGACAAGGCCTCGCGCGGAGCGGTTGACCTACGTGGCGATCGTCAGTAGCGCGTCGGCGGCAGCGCTGACGGCTGGACCGGGAGCAGGCGGCACCGATTTCACGGATGGAGTGGCGGAGAGGCTGGACGTCGCAGCAGCGGATGTGTGGCAGTCCCTATGCCTGGTGGGCATGTTGACATCGGTGGTCGCGGCGATCTCGGCGAACCTGAGCAAGTCGAGGAACGCCGAGGCTCGAATCGTCAGCGCCGAGGCGTGCAATGCGGAGCTGGAGGGTCTCCAGACGCTGGTCGAGTTCCAGCAGGTTTCGTTGCCGGAGGCGCTCAAGCTCTACCAGCGGTACGTGGCAAGAGTTCCGTTCGTCGTCGAGACCCCGTCCCGGAAGTCACCAGCTCGCCTGAGGGTGCTCGCCCAGGGACTACAGCTCACGCTCGTAGGCCAGCATGAGCGGGCCGCCTTCGCCTTCGGTCCGGCGGAACCCAGCCGCTTCGTAGAGCCGTTGGGCGAGCCGGTCCTCCTCGCTCGTGATCAGGAACGCGTAGTCGGCCCCCCGCTCGCGCGCGATCCGCATGGCTTCCGTGATCAGCTCCCGGCCGTATCCCTGGCCCCGCCTGCCAGGTACGACGTACAGCTCGGCCAGGTAGGCCTCCTGCGCCTGGCCCCACACCGACGGCTGTACCCGCATCACCGCGACCCCGACCGCCTCACCGGTCTCATGTGCTCGGGCGAGGAGGACCGTGACGTGGTCGCCCGCGACCAGTCCCGCCAGTCGGGCCGCGAGCTCGTCGGGCGGAGGGGCCGGCTCGTCGTACTCCAGGTTGAAGTCGTGAAGCAGCTGCGCCGCGGCGGCAACCGCGTCGCTGCTCGAACTCCCGGTTACGGTCTCGACCATGCTCACCAGTCTGCCGGGGCTGGCGCCCGGCGTCGCCCGGTTGCGCCGCTCCGATGAGTTCTTCGCCTCCGCGCGGTCGTAGGGGCAAGATCAGAGGGGTTCACCGAACGAAGGAGAGTCCGATGGCCACGATCACGGCCAGCCTTTTCACGGCGCTCGACGGCGTTGTCGACCCCGCCGTCGGCAACTGGCACTTCCCGTACTTCAACGAGGAGATGGGCGAGGCCGTGGACGGTACGCACGACGCCGACGTCATGCTCTTCGGCCGAGTGACCTACGACAGCTTCGCCGGAGCCTGGCCCGAACGGGAGGCTGCCGGCGGGGAGGACGCGCTGTTCGCGAAGAGGCTGGGCGACATGCGCAAGATCGTCGCGTCGCGTAGTCCCCTGGAGTTCAGCTGGCGCAACTCGGAGCAGCTGCAGGGTGACCTCGTGGAGGCCGTCACCGAGCTGAAGAACGACCCGGCGGTCCGCCGCGTCGCCTTGAGCGGATCGGTGTCGGTGGTCAGGCAGCTGTTCGACGCCGGGCTGCTCGACGAGCTGCACCTGTTCGTCCATCCCGCGACCGCCGGGTCCGGGCTGAAGCTCTTCGAGGACGAGGGACCCGCTCGCCACTTCCGTCTGATCTCGGCGCAACCGTTCCAGACAGGTGTTGTGCACCTGGTGTACGCGCCGGACCCCGACCCCCCATCGGGTTCGTATGAGGAGGCGAAGCAGGACCTGCCGCAGGACTGAGCAGGATCCGATCCGATCGCGGATGAGTCTCGTCGTCACTGACGGCAAGACCTGGCTACTCAGGAGCTCTCATGGCGAAGTTCGTAACAATCGGGTATGGCGACCGAGCGGGATACGACCGCACACCCCCGGCTGTGCGGGACGCAGCGCACGCACATGACGCCCGTCTGCGACAGGACGGGGCCGACATGGGCGTCGCCGGCCACCCCGTTCAGGTGCGGAACCACGACGCGGCCGGGGTGGCCACCGAGGACGGGCCTTACCTGTCCTCCACTCTTCCCGTAGCCGGGTTCGCCGTCATCGAGGCAGCGACGCTGGCGGAGGCCATCGACCTCGTGTCGCGTACGCCTTGCGCCGTCGCCCACGGTGTGGTCGAGGTCTGGCCGTTGCAGGACGAGGAGTCGGGCCCTGATCGGTCCTCCTCAGAATGAGCGGGGACGAGGTCCGCGATGAGGTGCGGCTGACGAACCTTGACCAGCCGCTGTTCGACGGGTCGCAGGTGACCAAGCGGGAGCTGGTCGAGTATCTCGACGCGGTGCGGGACCGGATCCTTCCCGAGCTGCGCGGGCGGCCGTTGTCGGTGATCCGCGTGCTGCGCGGTCAGCAGCCGTTCATGCAGAAGAACCTGCCCAAGTACGCCCCGCCGTGGATGCAGCGGGTGACGTTGTGGGCGGAGTCATCTCGGCGCGAGGTGGCGTACGCGCTCTGTGAGGACCGCCGCTCGTTGCTGTGGTTCGCCAACCAGCGCGCCGTCGAGTACCACCCGACCCTGGTGCGCGCCGAACGCTGGGACCGGCCCACCCACCTGGTGCTCGACATAGACCCTCCTGCCGGCAGCCCGTTCCCGACGGCGGTCGCTGCGGCACGGCTGGTGGCCCAGGCCCTCGCGGAGGTGGGAATGGCGGGCGCGGTCAAGACCAGCGGTGCCAAGGGGCTGCACGTGTTCGTGCCGATCGAGGACACCCCGATCGAGGACGCGGCGGCGGCGACCCGGGCGCTCGCCGCACGGGCGGAGCGGTTGGACCCGGCGCTGGCGACGACGGAGTTCATCCGCGAGGACCGCGGCGGCAAGGTGTTCCTCGACTCCACGCGGGCCGGTGGGGCGACGGTGGTGGCGGCCTACAGCCCTCGGGCCCGACCCGGGGCGCCGGTTTCGTTCCCGGTGGCCTGGGACCACCTCGACCAGGTGACGCCCGCGGATTTCACGGTCCGCAACGCGGCCACGCTGCTCGCCCGGTCGGACCCGTGGGCGGAGCTCATGCCGGCGCCCCAACAGGTCGCCCCGGTGCTGATCGAGGAGGGGCACGAGATCCCCGTGGCCCGCGTGCGCGCGATGCACGAGGGCAAGCGGCGGGCCCGTGCCCGTCGCGCGGCGGACGAGGACGCCTGACCGGGGAGTTCTGTAACGGCTTGCCCGAAGGACCGGCTCAGGCGGCCTGGGTCAGGATGCGCTCGGCATGCTCGGGGCTGAAGAACTCCGCCGGCGACATCGCTCCCGCGTTGAGCAGCGCGAACTCGTCCATCGCCTCCTGGTTGCCGTGGCAGGCCCCCAGGAGTTGTTGCAGCTCCGGCGGGGGTGGCTCGAGGCTGGCGAGCTCACAGGTGAACTCGAACATCGGCAGCACGTGGGCGTCGCGCTGGGCCTGGTAGTCGCCCATCGCGGCGTCGAACGGCCGTGAGCCGGAGAACGCCTCGTGGAGCGCCGTGACACAGAGCTCCGCATCGCGGAAGGCGTCCTGGATGCCCTGGGCGGTGATGAAGTCCTTGTTGTAGCCGGCGTCGCCCACGAGGGCCCAGCCGGCGCCGTACGGCTTGCGGAAGTACCCGGGCACAGCCGTGCCCGCGAAGCGCTCCTCTCGCCTGGCGGCGGCGACGCGCTCTGCGAAAGCCGGTGACAGCGCGACCGTGTCGAAGAAGTTGCCCTCCACATCCTTCTTGTTCTCGTGGAACTCCGCATAGGGCCAACCGGCGATCACCATGGTGAGGCCGTCGTTCGTCGGCCAGGCGGCCATCCCCCTGTTCGGCAGGACATAGGTCTCGAACCTCCCCTCCATCGGAAGGCCACTGAAGTAGGTGTAGTAGGCGGCGAGCAGGGGCTCACGCTCGTGGTACTGCGCTGGCCGGACCACCTCTGCCACGAGCGAGCGGCGGCCGTCCGCACCGACCACCACGTCTGCGGTCTCGGTGACGGTCCTGCCGTCCCGCCCGTGCCCGCGGATACCGGTCACCCGGCCGTCCCGAAGGACCAGGTCCTCGACGGTGAACCCCTCCCGGACCTCGACGCCCGCCTCACGTGCGGCATCGACGAGGATCTTGTCGAGCACGGTGCGGCGCGGTGCGTACGCCGAGGGGGCGCCTGCGATCGCGGGCGAGCCGGCGAGCGTGAACGGGCCGAAGTCGAACGCGTACGTGTCGACGGGCGGGCACCCCGTCGCCACAACCCGGTCGAGCAGTCCCCAGCGCTGCAGTGTCAAGACACCGGGGGTGTGGATCAGGTGCGTCGAGATGGTGTCGCTAGGGAAGGTCGCCCTGTCGACGACCAGGACCTCGTGACCCATGCGTGCCAGGAGCATCGCTGTCGGCGACCCGGCGCAACGGGCCCCGACCACGATCACGTCGTACTGCTTGCCTGCCATCGTCCTCCGCCTTCCAGCCACGAGCCCGCGGAATCGAGCTCTGGTGACAACGCTAGGAAGCAGGACGGCCCGGCACATGCGCCGGAATGTGTGTCTCGGGATCTACACACTTCTACGCACGGGCGCGAAGTGCGGTGGTCAGGAGGCGAGGCCGTGCTCGTAGGCGTACGCCGTCGCCGCCGACCGCGACGACACCCCGAGCTTCATGAGGATGTTGCTGACGTGGCGGGCCACGGTCTTGTCGCTGAGGAAGAGATCCGCGGCGATGGCCCGGTTGCTCTTGCCCATGGCAACGAGCCGGAGGACCTCCGTCTCTCGGGCGGTCAGCAAGCCGCTGGCCCCCGGCGCTGTCTTCAGCGTCAGCTTCTCCAGCTGGGTGAGATCCGGCGTCGCCCGCAGCTCTTGGAAGACCGCTCGCGCGGCCGCGAGGTGCATCTGGCCTGTGTCGTGGTCTCCCAGCAGTCGGCAGGCCACACCCAGCAGCACGCGGGTGCGCGCCATCTCGTACGGCGCCTCGAGCGTCTGCCACACCGAGAAGGCGTGCCGCAGCCGCTCGACGGCCTCGTCGGGCCTCGCTTCGGCGAGGAGGACTGCTCCCGCGGCGTACCCGGACATGCCCCGCAGCAGGGGTACGTCCAGCTCCGTGGCCATGCTTTCCAGCTCTTCGGCGCCGGAGCGGGCGGCCTCGATCTCCCCGGCGGCGATCATGATGTCGACGTACGCCGCGAGCAGCCTGCATCGCGGTGGCCGGCTGGCGGGCGCCGCCTCGCTCTCCGCCACCACTCGGCGGATAGCAGCCACGGCTGCATCGACCTTGCTCTGCGCCAGCCAAACCCGCGACAGTCCGGGTTGGGGCTCATGGCCGCGCGCAGCGCCCTGGCGGTACGCCTCCTCGGCCTGGTCGAACTCACCCCGTAGGCGGTGCAGCTCTCCTCGCTGGTAGAAGGCCATGCCGAGCGTGGTCGGCCGTGAGAACACGTCGCAGGCGCGTTGAGCGTCCGCGACCGCGTCGTGCCATTTACCGTGCAGCAGCAGGATCTCCGAGCGGTGCACCAGACACTGCCCGCGGAACGGCACGAGCGCCTGCTGCGCCGCACACCAGTCGCCCAGCGCTCTGGTCCACTCCGTGGCCCGCTGGAGGTCCATGGTCTTCTGGCAGGTGCTGATCACGGCGCAGTAGGTGATCCCGGCAGGGATCGCTGACACCTCACCCGCGGTGACGGCCACCATGATCTCGTCTAGCAGCCGGAGGCCCTCGGCGGCCCGCCCCATCTGGACGAGGACCTCTCCCTGGCCGAGCCTGGCGAGGCTGAGCAGGTCGGCGTCGTGGAACCGCTCGCCGATCTCGGCGGCACGGGTGAACGTCGCATAGGCGGTGTCGTTGTCGTCCGTGGCCAGCTGCGGGAGCCCCACCACCAGGAGGAGGTAGCCCTCTTCGACGCAGTCCAGCCGCCGCTCGTCCAGCAGCCGCTGCCCCCTCGCCAGCCACCCGGCGCTGTGGGCGGCCTCCCCGCGGAGGAGCGCGAGGAAGCTCAGCCAGAAGGCGCATCGCACAGCACGGGCACCTTCGTCGGCGGCCAACCAGTCCTGGTGTGCGCGGGTCCAGAAGGAGTCACACTCCTGGTCGCGTCCGGTCAGGTACGACGCCGTCGCTGCTCGCTCCAGGTCCTCGGGTTCGAGGGGGGAGTCGAGATCTGCTGCGGTGAGCTGGACGTACGCATCGTCCCAAGCGCGCGCCTCGAAGGCGTTTCGTCCGTGCTGGACATCCGCCGCAACGGTCATCCGACCTCACCGCCCGAATCACCTGACACGGTTGATGGTAGGCGCGTCCGGGGCCCGTCGGAACGGGCATCGGGTGTTTCCGGCCTATCGGGCGCACGAACTGGCGGAAGACTCGAGCCTGCGCCTCACGAGTCGTGTCGGTGGCTCGTGACATCCTGCTGGGCGTGACCTTGCGGATCCATCGCGCCGAGCGCACCGACCTCCTGGCGGACGGCCTGGGTGAGCTCCTCGCGTCCCCGCTCGACGACCCGTTCGCCGAGGAGCTCGTCGTGGTTCCCGCCAGGGGAGTGGAGCGCTGGCTCACCCAGCGGCTCTCGCACCGGCTCGGGGTGGGCGCGCGCGGTGGTGACGGGGTGTGCGCAGGGGTCCGGTTCCTGAGCCCGCACTCACTGGTGGCGATGCTGCTCGGCAAGGAGCGAGACGACGCCTGGGACCCCGACCGCATGGTCTGGCCCCTGCTCGACGTCATCGACGAGGCCATGGGGGAGCCCTGGTGCGCCACACTTTCGACACACCTCGGGTTCGGCGCCGACGGCGACGAGGGCGAGCTGCGCCGCAGCCGTCGATACTCCGTTGCCCGCCGGATCGCCGGGCTCTTCGCGTCGTACGCCGTGCAGCGCCCCAAGCTGGTCACCGACTGGCGTGAGGGACTGGACACCGACGGCGCCGGCAACAAGCTCGACGACGACCTCCTGTGGCAGGCCGAGCTGTGGCGTCGCCTCGTGAAGCGGGTGGGGGAGGCGCCTCCCGACGTCCGTCATGCCGAGACGCTGGAGCGGCTGCGCGCCGGCGGCGTCGGGCTCGACCTTCCGCCTCGCCTCTCGCTCTTCGGCCACACCCGTCTGCCGGTCACGGAGGTGGAGCTGCTCGGCGCGCTGGGGGAGTTGCGCGACGTGCACCTGTGGCTGCCGCAGGTCTCAGGGACCCTGTGGGCCGAGCTGGCCGGTCAGGTGGGGTCGGGGCCGGTGGCACGTGATGACGACAAGTGCGGTGAGCTCGTCCGGCACCCGTTGCTCGGATCGCTCGGACGCGACGCACGCGAGCTGCAGCGGACGTTGTCGGTGGCCCCGACAGGCTCGACCGGCAACGAGGGGCCGGTCGCCGAGGAAGGCTCGACGTTGCTCGGGTGGCTGCAGCACGACCTGCGCGCCAACGCCGAGCCGGGTGCGGCCCTGCGACAGAGGCGAACCCTCCAGGACGAGGACCGGTCGGTGCAGGTGCATGCGTGCCACGGCGCAGCCCGCCAGGTCGACGTACTCCGCGAGGTCCTGGCCGGTCTGCTCGAGGACGACCCGACGCTGGAGCCGCGCGACATCCTCGTGATGTGCCCCGACATCGAGGCGTACGCACCCCTCGTGCACGCAGGGTTCGGGCTCGCCGACGTCGCGGGCGCAGGGGAGGGGCACCCGGCTCACCGGATGCGGGTCCGCCTGGCCGACCGCGCGCCTTCCAGCACCAACCCGCTCCTCGGTCTCGCTGCCGCACTCGTCGAGCTGGCGGGAGGGAGGGTCACCGCGACGGAGGTGCTCGACCTCGCGTCGGCGGAACCAGTGCGGCGCAGGTTCGGGTTCACCGACGACGACCTCGCCCAGCTCGCGATGTGGGTCGACCAGGCAGGCATCCGCTGGGGCCTCGACGCGAACCACCGGGGCTCCTACGGCCTCGAGCTCGACGACAACACCTGGTGGTCCGGGCTCGGGCGGATCCTGCTCGGGGTGGCGATGGCGGAGGACGAGCTCCGCTTCGTCGACGACACGCTGCCGGTGGACGACGTCTCCAGCGGCGACATCGACCTCGTGGGCCGCTTCAGCGAGTACGTCGACCGGCTGCATGCCTTCGTCCGGGCCGCCGAGTCCGCATCGACCATCGAGGAGTGGACGACCGCCCTGGCGGAGGCGGTGGAGCAGGTCGCCACCGTGAGCCCGCGCGACGCGTGGCAGCAGGCGCAGTTCGACCGGGAGCTCGCCCGGATGCACGACTCCGCGGGGGAGGTTGCGACCGGATCGACCGACGTGACTCGCTCGACCCCTGGGGGCGGCAGGGTCTCGACGGGCTCGACCAGCGGTGGCACGACCCCGCTGCTCCTTGCTGACCTGCGAAACCTCCTGGCCCACCGCCTCGGAGGCCGGCCTACCCGGTCCAACTTCCGCACCGGCACGCTCACCGTGTGCACGATGGTCCCGATGCGGTCGGTCCCCCACCGCGTCGTCTGCTTGGTCGGCCTCGACGACGGGGTCTTTCCGCGCACCAGCTCCGCCGACGGCGACGACGTGCTCGCCCGCAACCCGCTGACGGGGGAGCGCGACGTCCGCAGCGAGGACCGCCAGCTGTTCCTCGACGCGATCCTGGCGGCCAGGGAGACGCTGGTCGTCACCTACACCGGCGCCAACGAGCACACGGGTGCCGTGCGACCCCCGGCTGTGCCGCTCGGTGAGCTGCTCGACGCCCTCGATGTGACCTCGGCTCGCCCGGTACGAGACCGGGTCCTGCTCAAGCACCCGCTGCAGCCCTTCGACGCCCGCAACCTCGCCGCAGGTGAGCTCGCCGGCGACAAGCCGTTCAGCTTCGACCGGGCCGCCCTCGCCGGAGCGAAGGCCGCCCGCGAGGCGAGGGAGCCGGTTGCCTCGCTGGTGCCCGGGCCGCTTCCCGCACGGCCCCTCGTGGACGTCGCCCTGCAGGACCTCCAGTCGTTCTTCGCCCACCCGGTCCGTGCATTCCTCCGCTCACGCCTCGACGTCTCCTCGCCATTGGAGGCCGAGGAGACCCTCGACGCGATCCCGATCAGCCTCGAGGGCCTGGACAAGTGGCAGATCGGCGACCGGCTGCTGGCCGCCGTGCTCGGTGGCACCGACCCCGCCACGAGCGTCCGGGCCGAGCGGCTTCGTGGCGTCCTCCCTCCCGGCGAGCTCGGGTCGCGCGCGTTGAAGGAGGTCGAGGAGCAGGTCCGCCCCCTCGTCGTACAGACCAACGGCCTGCGCCAGGGCACAGCGCGGACGCTCGACGTCGACATCGACCTCGGCAACGGTCGGCGGCTCACCGGCACGGTGACGTCGATCTTCGGCAACAGGCTCGTGACCGTCACCTACTCCCGGCTCGCCGCCAAGCACCGACTCCGGTCCTGGATCGACCTGCTCGCGCTGAGTGTCGGTCGTCCCGACGAGAGCTGGACGGCGCACGCGCTCGGGCGTGGCCGGGCCGGGATCACCCGGGCGCTGGCCGGACCGCTCGACCATCGAGCCGAGGCCTGGCTCCGCGACCTGGTCGACATCTACGACCGTGGGATGCGTGAGCCGCTGCCGCTGCCGGTCAAGACCGCGTGTGCCTACGCCGAGGCGAGCTTCACCAAGCGCAGAGGGGCGTACGTCGACCCGGTGTGGAAGGCCAGGAAGGAGTGGGAGACCGACCGGTTCTCCCCGACCGGCATCCCGGGAGAGGACGCCGACCTGGCGCACGTCCGGGTGTTTGGACAGGCAGCCCCGCTGGAGTGCCTGCTGGACAAGCCGCGCCAGGACGAGTCCTGGAACGACGAGCCACACCGGCTCGGGCAGTACGCCTGGCGCCTGTGGCAGCCGCTGCTCGAAGGCGCGGAGAGCGTGGGGGGACTGTGAACGATCAGACCAACGCGACCGTCGAGCCCGAGGTGTTCGACATCTGCGAACCGCTGCCGACAGGCACCACCCTGCTCGAGGCCAGTGCCGGCACCGGCAAGACCTGGACGATCGCGGCGCTCGTAACGCGCTACGTGGCCGAGGGGGTCGCCACTCTCGAGCAGATGCTCGTGGTCACCTTCGGCCGGGCCGCCAGCCAGGAGCTGCGCGAGCGCGTGCGCGCCCAGCTGGTCGAGGCGGAGCACGCCCTGGCACACCCGGACGACGAGCCGCAGAGCGATCTCGTCACTCTCCTTCTCGACGTGGCGCCGGAGGAGCGGGCCAGGCGGCGGCAGCGGCTGCGCGACGCCCTCGGTTCCTTCGACGCGGCCACCATCGCCACCACACACCAGTTCTGCCACATGGTGCTGCGCAGCCTCGGCGTCGCCGGTGACACCGACGCCAACGCGACGTTGGTGGAGGACCTCGACGACCTGCTCGAGGACGTGGTCGACGACCTGTACCTACGCGAGTTCGCCGGCATCGACGACGAGCCCCCGTTCACCCACCGCGAGGCGTTGAAGCTTGCTCGGAAGGCCGTCACCGACCCGCAGGCCCGGCTCGAGCCGCGCGACGCTGACCCGGACACCCTGCCCGGTCGGAGGCGTGCGTTCGCCGAGGAGGTGCGCGCCGAGCTCGACCGGAGGAAGCGCAGGCTGGGCGTGCTCAGCTACGACGACCTCCTGTCCCAGCTCGCCGACGCGCTGCTCGCGGATGAGGCCCCGGCCCGCCAGCGGATGCGGCAGCGGTGGAGGGTGGTGCTGGTCGATGAGTTCCAGGACACCGACCCGGTGCAGTGGCAGGTGCTCGACCGGGCCTTCACCGGTCATTCGACGATGGTGCTGATCGGTGACCCGAAGCAGGCGATCTACGCCTTCCGCGGTGGCGACGTGACGACCTATCTTCAGGCCGCGGCCACCGCCACGACCCGCAAGACGCTCGGCACCAACTGGCGCTCCGACGCGGACCTCGTCGACTCGCTGCAGGTTGTGCTGCGCGGCGCAGCCCTGGGCGACGAGCAGATCGTGGTTCGCGACGTCAGCGCCTCCCACCAGGGCTCGCGGCTGGCGGGTGCCGGTGCGCCGTTCCGTCTCCGCGTGGTCAACCGTGCGCTTCTCGGGAAGCGGCCCAACGTCAAGCTCGCCGTGCCCGACATCCGCCCGCACGTCTACGCCGACGTCGCCCGTGACATCAAACAGCTCCTCACCTCGGGTGCGACGTTCGAGGCGCGGCAGCTTCAGCCCCGTGACGTGGCGGTGATCGCCTACAGGAACAACGACCTCCAGGAGGTGCAGCGCGCGCTCGCAGAGATCGGTGTCCCCGCAGTCGTCGCCGGCAGCGGCAGCGTCTTCGCGACCCCGGCCGCGACCGAGTGGCTCCAGCTGCTGGAGGCGCTCGAGCAGCCGCACCGGTCGTCCCGGGTCCGGTCCGCCGCGCTGACCTGCTTCGTCGGGCGCACCGCGGCCGAGCTCGACGCCGGTGGCGACACGGTGACCGACGAGGTGGCAGAGCTCATGCGCGACTGGGCCGAGCTCTTCACGACCCGTGGCGTCGCCGCGGTGCTCGAGGCGGCAACCGCCCGAGGGCTGACCGCACGGGTGCTCTCTCGGGTCGACGGCGAGCGGCTGCTGACCGACCTTCGCCACGTCGGGCAGTCCCTCCACCAGGTGGCCAGGGAGGAGCGGCTCGGCCTGGTGGCGGTGCTCACCTGGCTGCGCAGCCAGATGGCCGACGACAAGGTGGAGGTGGCCAGCGACCGGACCCGGCGGCTGGACAGCGACGCTGCGGCGGTGCAGCTGGTGACGATCCACGGCAGCAAGGGGCTCGAGTACCCCGTCGTCTACCTGCCCACGCTGTGGGACCGCTACCCGCAGAAGCCGGATGTGCCGCTGTTCCACTCCCAGGGGGACGACGACGCCGGTCGGCGCTGCATCGACGTGGGTGCCGGCGGCCCTCGCTGGTCGGGCAACGTCGCGCGGGCGATGCTCGAGGACGACGGCGAGTCGCTTCGGCTGCTGTACGTCGCGATGACACGGGCCAGGTCGCAGGTGGTGGCGTGGTGGGCACCCGCGCCGCGCAACACGCCCTGCTCGGCGCTGCAGCGGATGCTGTTCGGGCGCCAGCCTGAGTGGCCGACAGTCCCTCCGAGTCAGGATCTGCACGACGAGGCCGATGTCGCCAGGATCCTCACCATCTGGCAGAGGCTCGGTGGGCCGTCCTGGGAGGAGGCGCGGTGGCCCGACCTGCCCGAGGTGGCGCTGCCTGTCGATCAGCGTGTGTTGTCGGTGCGGACGTTCTCCCGGTCGATCGACACGACGTGGCGGCGTACGTCGTACACCGGTCTGAGCTCTGTGAGCGCCGAACCCACGCCGTCGGCGTCCCAGGTCGGCAGTGAGCCGGAGGAGCGACCGAAGGACGACGAGCCCGACCTGAGCACGCTCACGGAGACTGGCTCGTCGGGCGCCGACGCTGCACCCTCTCCCGGGGCCGTGACGTCGCCGATGGGCGAGCTGCCGGTCGGGGCGACCTTCGGGTCGCTGGTCCATGCGGTGCTCGAGCACGCGGACCCGGAGGCCGACGACTTCCGGGCAGAGCTGCTCGGCCACATCGACGAACAGCTCGTGCGCTGGCCGGTCGCGCTCGATCCCGAAGCGCTCGCCGACTCGCTGGTGCAGGTGTGCGAGAGCCCGCTCGGTCCGTTGGCGGGAGACACGACGCTGCGGCGCATCCCGCTTCGCGACCGCCTGTGCGAGATGGAGTTCGAGCTGCCGCTGTCCGGCGGCGACGTGCGCGACTACCCGACCGCGCCCGTGACGTTGAGTGACGTGGCGCCGCTGCTGCTTGCCCACCTGCCGGAGGGCGACCCGTTGTTGGCGTACGCCGACGCGCTGGCCGCGCCTGCACTCGGGGGCCAGGATCTGCGCGGGTACCTCACGGGCTCTGTCGACGTCGTGCTGCGGGTCCCGTCGCCTGCCGGGACGCGCTACCTCGTGGTCGACTACAAGACGAACTGGCTGGGTGGCTTTCCCGGTGAGGGCGGTCCACCCCTGACCTCCGACGACTACCGGCCCGAGGTCCTGAACGAGGCGATGGGGCACTCCGACTACCCGTTGCAGGCGTTGCTTTATGCCGTGGTGCTGCACCGGTTCCTTCGCTGGCGCCAGCCGGGCTACGATCCGGCCGTCCATCTCGGCGGCGTGCTCTACCTCTACCTGCGCGGGATGTGCGGGCCGGAGACGCCGGTGGTCGACGGTCACCCGTGCGGGGTGTTCTCGTGGCGGCCTCCGGTGGCGCTGGTGGAGGCGCTCTCCAACCTGCTCGACGGGGTCGCGCCGGCGGGCGCCGGGCCGGCCGGAAAGGTCGGGGCGGCATGACCGAGCTGTTCGAGGTCTCCGACCGCTACGACCGCCGTCTGGCGCTCGGGGCGTCCGGGGTCCTGCACGACTTCAACGAGGCAGGGGTGCTCACCGCCGCCGACGTGCACGTGGCACGACGGCTCGGCGAGCTGACCGATGAGCGCGACGAGCGCGCGCTGCTGGCCGCGGCCTTGGCCACCCGAGCCGTGCGGCACGGGTCGGTCTGTCTCGACCTCGGGACGGTCGCCGACGTCGCACCCGAGCTGCCCTGGCCCGCTTACGACGCCTGGGTAGGCGCGGTCGCCGAGAGCCCGCTGGTGGGACAGGGCGTGCTGCGCTGGGAGTTCGACCTGCTCTACCTCGACCGCTACTGGCACCAGGAGCAGGAGGTCTGCGCCGATCTGCGACGGCGGCTCGCCCAGCCTCCGCCGGCCGTCGACCTCGCCGTGCTCGACACCGGGGTGCAGCGGGTGTTCGGCGAGCCGACCTTCGCCGAGCAGCGGGCGGCGTCCCGTCGTGCCGCGACCCAGTGGACCACCGTGCTCACGGGCGGCCCGGGCACCGGCAAGACCACCACCGTCGCCGGCCTGCTGGCACTGCTGACCGAGCAGGCCGCGCTCAGCGGCGACGACCTTCGGATCGCCCTCACCGCGCCGACCGGCAAGGCAGCGGCCCGGCTGCAGGAGGCGGTGGCCGAGGCGTCCGCCAGGCTCGCGCCCCAGGACCGGCGTCGGCTGGGCACCCTCGAGGCCTCGACGCTGCACCGGCTGCTCGGGTCGCGACGCGACAACGGCACCCGCTTCCGCCACAACCGCTCGAACCGACTGCCCCATGACGTGATCGTGGTCGACGAGACGTCGATGGTCTCGCTGACGATGATGACCCGGCTCGTGGAGGCCGTCCGACCGGATGCGCGTCTGATCCTGGTTGGCGATCCGGACCAGCTGGCCTCCGTCGATGCCGGCGCGGTGCTGTCCGACCTCGTGTCCGGCTTCGCCGACGCGGAGGACGGCCCGGTCGTACGCCTCGCCACGACGCACCGGTTCGGGGAGGAGATCGGCCGTTTGGCCGCTGCTCTGCGTGTCGGTTCGGCCGACGACGTGCTCACGGCGCTGCGGGCGGGCTCGACCGAGGTGGAGTTCGTCGAGAGCGAAGACCCCGCGTCGCTGCTGAGGGCGCCGGTCCTGGAGGCGGCCCGCGCCGTGCGGACGGCCGCGGACGCCGGACAGGCGGATGCGGCGGTGGCAGCACTCGACAGGCACAGGCTGCTGTGCGCGCACCGCGAGGGGCCGTACGGCGTCCGCCACTGGAACCGGCAGGTCGAGCACTGGCTCGCGGAGGCGACCGGGGACCCGCTCTACGAGGAGATGTACGTCGGCAGGCCCCTGATGGTCACCGCCAACGACTACGGACTCGGCCTCTACAACGGCGACGTGGGTGTGGTCGTCCGTGAGGCCGATGGTCGTCGCGCCGTGATCGCCGGTGCGGACGGGTTGACCGCCTTCGCGACCAGCCGGATGAGCGACGTGGAGACGATGTTCGCCACCACCATCCACAAGAGCCAGGGCAGCCAGGCTGACGAGGTGACCGTGTTGCTGCCCCCGGAGGACTCCCGGCTGTTGACCCGTGAGCTGTTCTACACCGCGGTGACCCGGGCGAAGAAGAAGGTGCGGGTGGTCGGCCCCGAGGCCTCGGTGCGTGCGGCCGTCCAGCGGCGGGCACAGCGGGCGAGTGGCTTGAGTCAGCGGCTGGGCTCGGGAGTCCGCGGCTGAGGCGGCCGCGACGCTCGCGCGACGGGCAGTTCTCGGCGTCGGGCTGTACCCCTGCCCCCTAACGGGTGTCTCTTCCGACTTGCCCCGTCTCGAACTGGGCGGCCGGCGCATTACCAGAGCGATGAGCTGGCGTTGACTGCCCGCCACCTGGCTAGAGTGGTGCGCGATGAAGTTGGTTGTGCAGGAGTTCCTGACGCTCGACGGTGTCTCCCAAGGCCCGGGGTCCCCGGACGAGGACACCAGCGACGGGTTCACGCGGGGTGGCTGGTTCGTGCCGCACCTGGACGAGGAGTTCGACCGGCTGGTCGGCACCTGGCTAGGCGAGGCGGACGCGTTCCTGTTCGGCCGCCGTACCTACCAGAACTTCGCTCGGGACTGGCCGAAGATGACCGACCACCCCTTCGCCGGCATCCTGAACGGCCTGCCGAAGTACGTGGCCTCCCACAGCCTGAACAAGGCCGAGTGGAACCCGAGCATGATCCTGTCCGGCGACATCCCCGCCCAGGTCGCCGAACTGAAGCGACAGCCCGGCCGGGAACTGCAGATCCACGGCAGCGCCCAGCTTGCCCAGTCCCTACTGGCCGCCGGGCTGATCGACTCGTTGCGACTCGTGATCGCCCCGGTCGTGGTGGGCCGCGGCCGACGCCTGTTCCCGGACGGCGGCACACCGGCCGGCCTGCGGCTCGTCAGCCATCAGATGACACCAGGCGGCCTGTCGGTACACGTCTTCGAAACCACGGGGCTTCCGGAGTTCGGGACCTACGGGGCCGACGCGTAGGCACCTGGTGCCGGACCGGCAC
>DASSMS010000159.1:0-30749 GCA_035688575.1 Nocardioidaceae bacterium | reverse complement strand
CACAACGAGTACCTCGACAAGGTCGCGGCCCGGCTGCGGGAGCGTGGCGTGCGGGTGGAGGTCGACGCCTCCGACGACCGGATGCAGAAGAAGATTCGCAACGCACAGGTCCAGAAGGTCCCCTTCATGCTGATCGCGGGTGACCGCGACGTCGAGGACGGTGCCGTCTCGTTCCGGTATCGCAACGGCGACCAGGACAACGGGGTCTCCGTCGAGGACGCGATCGCGCGGGTGGTCGACGCGGTCGAGCGTCGCATCCAGGTCTGAGGTCCTGGATGAGCGACGAGGTGCTGCACCAGCAGGGTGTGGGTGTGCCCGACGAGCTCGACCGGCTGTGGACTCCCCACCGGATGGCCTACATCCGTGGCGAGAACAAGCCGGCGGACTCCGCTGCGGGCCACCAGTGCCCCTTCTGCCGGATCCCCACCCTCGGCGACGAGGACGGGCTCGTCGTGCACCGCGGAGAGCTGAGCTTCGCGGTGCTCAACCTGTACCCGTACAGCCCCGGCCACCTCATGGTGTGTCCGTATCGTCACGTACCGGACTACACCGAGCTCACCGACGACGAGACCCATGAGATCGCCACCATGACCCAGGCGGCCATGCGCACGGTCCGGTCGGTCAGCGGGGCGCACGGCTTCAACCTGGGCATGAACCAGGGCACCGTCGCGGGTGCGGGGATCGCGGCGCACCTGCACCAGCATGTCGTCCCGCGCTGGGCCGGCGACCAGAACTTCATGCCGATCATCGGCCGGACCCGGACCCTGCCACAGCTCATGACCGAGACGCGGAAGCTGCTCGCGGACGCCTGGCACTGACCAGGATGGCCGGCGGCGGTGCGCTGCGTTCGGACCCGTTGCGTTGCCGTAGCCTGCTCTCGCCATGTTCGAACATCTGCGCACCTTCTTCACGAACCTGATCTCTCCCGTCGCCCGGCTCCTGCTGCGCTGGAACGTCAGCCCGGACGCCGTCACCGTGGTCGGAACGCTCGGCGTCGTCGTCGCCGCCCTCTGGTTCTTCCCGCAGGGCGACCTGCTCGTCGGGGTCCTCGTGATCACGGCGTTCGTGTTCTCCGACCTCCTCGACGGGACCATGGCGCGGATCTCGGGCCGTACGTCGCCGTGGGGGGCCTTCCTCGACTCGACCCTCGACCGGATGGGTGACTCCGCGATCTTCGGCGGTCTCGTCCTCTACTTCGCCTTCGTCGTGGAGTCCGAGCTGCTCGCGGCGCTCACGCTGTACTGCCTTGTGACGGGCTGGCTCACCTCCTACGCCAGGGCCCGCGCGGAGTCGCTCGGCTACGAGGCCAAGGGCGGGATCGCGGCCCGGGCCGACCGGCTGGTGGCGGTGCTCGCCGCGGCGGGGCTCAGCGACATGCTCGACGTGCCGGTCCTCCTCGAGGCGGTGCTGTGGCTGCTGGCAGTGGCGAGCACCGTAACCGTCGGACAACGGATTCTCGCCGTGCGGCGTCAGGCGCGAGCCGCAGTCTGATGGGAGACCACCGTCGCGGGCTGGGCCGGGCAGCCGAGGCCGCCTCGCAGAACGCCGTCGCCCTGGGGTATGTGACGGGCTGGCGGTTCGTACGCCTGCTCCCCGAACGCAGCGCGCTGCGGCTGTTCGCCCGCATCGCGGACTCGGTGCACCGCCGAGACGGCCGAGGCGTCCAGCGGTTGCGCTCGAACCTCGCGCGGGTGCGGCCCGACCTCGACGACGCCTCGCTGGACCGTCTCACCCACGAGGCGGTGCGTTCCTACCTGCGGTACTGGACCGAATCGTTCCGGCTGCCTTCCTGGCCCATCGAGGACGTCGTACGCCGGACACGGACGGTCGACGAGAGCATTCTGCGGGACGCCTATGCCCGGGGCGACGGAGTGGTCGTGGCGCTGCCGCACATGGCCAACTGGGACTGGGCCGGCGCCTGGGCCTGCGCCACCGGGATGCCGCTGACGACAGTGGCCGAGCGGCTCGAGCCCGAGCGGCTCTACGACGAGTTCGTCGCCTACCGCGCGACCCTCGGCATGGAGATCCTGCCCGCTGGTGACCCCGCGACCTTCGGCACGCTCCTGAGACGTCTCGGGGGCGGGGGGCTGGTGTGCCTGCTGGCCGACCGCGACATGAGCAGGTCCGGGGTCCAGGTCCTCCTGTGCGACCAGGCGGCGCGGATGCCGCGGGGGCCGGCCGAGCTGGCCCGGCGCACCGGCGCGACGCTCGTCCCGGCGACCCTGCACTACGACGGACCGGAGATGGTGGTCACCTTCCACGACCCTGTGCCCCATGCTGAGGGGGAGGAGGGGATCGTGGGGATGATGCAGACCGTGGCCGACCGGTTCACCGAGGCGCTGCGCATGCACGCCGTGGACTGGCACATGATGCAGCGGGTCTTCGTCGAGGACCTGGGCGCCGGCCCCACGGCGCGCGACGGGCGCTGAGCGATGCGCGTCGGCCTGGTCTGTCCGTACTCCCTCGACGTGCCCGGGGGAGTGCAGAACCACGTCAAGGACCTCGCCGAGGCGCTGATCGGCCTCGGCCACGAGGTGTCGGTGCTGGCGCCGGGCGACGGGGACGCCGGGTTGCCTTCCTATGTCGTCGCCGCCGGTCGCTCGGTCCCCGTTCCCTACAACGGCTCGGTCGCCCGGCTCTCGTTCGGGCCGGTGGTCGCAGCGCGCGTCCGCCGCTGGCTGCGAGAGGGCCGCTTCGACCTGCTCCACCTGCACGAGCCCGCCACGCCGAGTCTGTCGCTGCTCGCCCTCTGGGCCGCCGACGGACCGGTCGTGGCGACCTTCCACTCCAGCAACGTCCGATCTCGCGCCATGTCCGCCTCCGCGTCGATCCTGCGCCCCTCGCTGGAGAAGATCAGTGCGCGGATCGCGGTGTCTGAGTACGCGCGCAGCACCCTGGTCCAGCACCTCGGCGGCGAACCGGTGGTGATCCCCAACGGCGTGTACGTCGACCGCTTCGCCCGCGCGGACGTCCGCGCGGGGTGGCGTGGGGACGGCCCCACTCTTGCCTTCGTGGGTCGGATCGACGAGCCCCGCAAGGGCCTCCCGCTGCTCCTCGAGGCCCTCCCTGCCATCGAGCACGAGCATCCCGGCCTTCGGCTGCTCGTCGTGGGTGGCGGCGACCTCGACGCGGCCCGGCGCCGGGTGCCCGCAGGCCTCGGCGACAGCGTGCTGTTCCTCGGGCCCGTGTCGGATGGGGACAAGGCCTCCGCCCTGCGCACCGCCGACCTCTACATAGCGCCCAACACGGGTGGCGAGAGCTTCGGGATCGTGCTGATCGAGGCGATGTCGGCGGGCACGCCGGTGCTGGCGAGCGACATCCCGGCCTTCCGGAGGGTGCTCGGCGACGAGGCCTACGGCACCTGCTTCCGCAACGAGGACGTCGCCGACCTGACGCTGCGGGCGGTGGAGCTCCTGAGCGACGGCCCGCGGACGGACGAGCGCCGAGACGCTGCGGTCCGGATGGTTCGCCGCTACGACTGGGCCTCGGTCGCGGGCCAGATCGTGCAGGTCTACGAGACGGTGGTCGGCGCGGACACAGAGGGCCATCGCTGATGGAGTGGGTGTGGGTCGTCTCCGCGGTCGTCGTACTCCTGGGCCTTGCGGTGTGGTTGTCGTGGACCGCGCAGCGCCTGGACCGGATGCATCACCGGCTGGAGGTCGCGCGCGGCTCGCTGGCCACGCAGCTGCTTCGCCGGTCGGGCGCCGCCCTCGAGCTGGCCACCTCCGGCGCCCTCGACCCCGCCCGCTCGCTGCTCCTCGTCGATGCCGCCCATGCCGCGCGCGCCGTGGCTCCGAACGAGATGGAGTCCGCCGAGTCGGACCTCTCCCAGGCGCTGCGCGCGGTGTTCTCCGACGTCGACGAGGTCCGCTCGCTGCGCGCCGCACCTGACGTGGGATCGCTCCTGGCCGAGCTCACCGCGGACTGCCGCAAGGTCGAGCTGGCGCGGCGCTTCCACAACGACGTCGTGACCTCGGCGCGCGTGCTGAGATCACGACGCCGGGTCCGCTGGCTGCGCCTGGCCGGTCGCGCTCCGGTGCCGACCACTGTGGACCTCGACGACACGCCACCCCAGGCACTGCTCGCCGACTGACCGGCTCGCGCGGCATCCGGGTGATCCGGTTCGAACCAGGTCTGGCGCGGCGGCGTAGGCTTGAGGTCAATCCAGCTCTCGGCAGGGTTCTGCATGCCCTGCCTGACCAAGATAGGTTCCACGTGACTGACGTCCGAAACGACAAGACGGCTGCGACCCCCGCGACCGGCACCTCCGGCGTGAAGCGAGGCATGGCCGAGATGCTCAAGGGCGGCGTGATCATGGACGTGGTCACGCCCGAGCAGGCCAAGATCGCCGAGGACGCCGGCGCCGTTGCCGTGATGGCGCTCGAGCGGGTGCCCGCCGACATCCGGGCCCAGGGCGGGGTCTCCCGGATGAGCGACCCCGACATGATCGACGGCATCATCGAGGCGGTCTCCATCCCGGTGATGGCCAAGGCCCGCATCGGTCACTTCGTCGAGGCCCAGGTCCTCCAGAGCCTGGGGGTCGACTACATCGACGAGTCCGAGGTGCTGACCCCGGCCGACTACGCCAACCACATCGACAAGTGGCAGTTCACCGTGCCGTTCGTCTGTGGGGCGACCAACCTCGGGGAGGCCCTGCGCCGGATCACCGAGGGCGCGGCGATGATCCGCTCCAAGGGCGAGGCCGGCACCGGCGACGTCTCCAACGCCGTCACGCACATGCGCACGATCCGCGCGGAGATCCGCCGTCTCCAGGGCCTGTCCAAGGACGAGCTCTACGTGGCGGCCAAGGAGCTCCAGGCGCCGTACGAGCTCGTCCGGGAGGTCGCCGAGGTGGGCAAGCTGCCGGTCGTGCTCTTCACCGCCGGCGGCATCGCCACCCCCGCGGACGCGGCGATGATGATGCAGCTCGGCGCGGAGGGCGTCTTCGTGGGCTCCGGCATCTTCAAGTCCGGCAACCCCGCCCAGCGGGCAGAGGCGATCGTCAAGGCCACGACCTTCTTCGACGACCCCGACGTGGTCGCGAAGGTCTCGCGCGGCCTGGGGGAGGCGATGGTCGGCATCAACGTCGACGAGATCCCGCAGCCGCACCGTCTCGCCGAGCGCGGCTGGTAGGCGGTCCGTGACGGAGTCGCTGGCCGAGCAGCACGTCCGCGAGTTCGTGCGCTCCGCGGTGCGGTCGGGTCTGCTCGGGGAGCAGGAGCTGCACGACGAGGTGGTTCTCGCGATCACCTCCGAGCTGCCCGACGTCGCGGACCCGCGGTCGCTGGCGGAGTCCTGGATCGAGGAGTTCCGCAACGAGCTCAGGGCCGACGCCGAGTCGTGGCCTGAGGTGACCGACTACCACCGGCTCCAGGCGGTCTTCGACGCACTCGAGGCCGCAGGCATCGTCGTGCTCCAGGGCTGTGAGGACCACTGGGCTGCCAAGGCGGTGCTCGACGAGCGCCGGGAGCACCCTCCGCGCGGCATCGCGTGGTTCACCCCGCCCGACGTCTGGCACGCCATCGACGAGGGCATGCTCGAGGTCAACGTCTGGCACGCCAGCACTGCGAACGTCGCACCCGGCGACGCGCTGCTCGACGAGGTCGTCGCCGCGTTCGGGGTACAGGGGCTCCCCGCCCACTTCGACGAGGGCCGGGTCGAGGTCGGCGCTCGGTGGCAGCGTCCCCTCCCTCCCGCTTCGTCCTGACTCGGATGTCGCCCGCCTAGGATTGAGCCGTGACCGAGCCACCCAAGGACGCGCCGCTCGTCGGCGTCTTCGCGCTCCAGGGCGACGTGCGCGAGCACGTTGCGATGCTGGAGCGCGCAGGAGCACGCCCCCTGCCGGTACGTCGACCCTCCGAGCTCGAGCGACTCGACGGAATCGTCCTCCCCGGCGGCGAGTCGACCACGATGTACAAGCTCGCCCGCACGTTCGAGCTGTTCGAGCCGCTCCGGGCTGCGATCCGCTCGGGCCTGCCGGCGTACGGCACCTGCGCGGGGATGATCATGCTCGCGGACCACATCGAGGGCGGTGTCCCGGGGCAGGAGACGATCGGCGGGCTCGACGTGGTCGTGCGACGCAACGCGTTCGGCCGCCAGGTCGACTCGTTCGAGGCGGATCTCGACGTGACCGGGCTCGCGGAGCCCTTCCACGCGATGTTCATCCGGGCGCCCTGGGTCGAGAAGATCGGCCAGGACGTGGAGGTCGTCGCTCGGGTCGCGTCCGGGGACGCTGTGGGTAGGATCGTCGCCGTTCGACAGGCGAACCTGCTCGCCACGTCGTTTCACCCCGAGATCACCGGGGACCACAGAATGCACACACTGTTCGTCGAGATGGTCCGGTCGCGGCCGGACGGTCTACCTGCGAAGCGGAAGTAGGGGCATCACCTCATGTCTGGCCACTCCAAATGGGCGACCACGAAGCACAAGAAGGCGGTCATCGACGCCCGTCGGGGCAAGCTGTTCGCCAAGCTCATCAAGAACATCGAGGTCGCCGCGCGGATGGGCGGGGGAGACCCGGCCGGCAACCCGACCCTGTACGACGCGATCCAGAAGGCCAAGAAGTCCTCGGTTCCCAACGACAACATCGACCGCGCGGTCAAGCGCGGCTCCGGTGCCGAGGCCGGCGGTGCCGAATACCAGACGATCATGTACGAGGGCTACGGCCCCAACGGCGTCGCCCTGCTCATCGAGTGCCTCACAGACAACAAGAACCGCGCGGCGATGGAGGTCCGCACCGCGATCTCGCGCAACGGCGGCAACCTTGCCGACCCCGGCTCGGTCTCCTACATGTTCAACCGCAAGGGTGTCGTGATCGTCCCCAAGGACCAGGAGGGCAAGCAGGTCTCGGAGGACGACGTCCTCGAGGCGACCCTCGACGCCGGCGCCGAGGAGGTCAACGACATCGGTGACTCCTACGAGGTGATCAGCGAAGCCACCGACCTCGTCGCCGTGCGCACCGCACTGCAGGCCGCGGGCGTCGACTACGACTCCGCCGAGGCCTCGTTCGTGCCGTCGATGACGGTCGAGGTGGACGAGACCGGGGCGACGAAGGTGTTCCGGCTCGTGGAGGCGCTCGAGGACCTCGACGACGTGCAGAACGTCTTCGGCAACTTCGACGTCCCCGACGACGTGATGGCCTCGCTCGACGCCTGAGGGTTGGGCTCCGCGCCACCTGGGCGGGCGGAGTGTCGTACGCCGACCGCGCGGCCCATCGGTTACGTTGTGTCCGAACATGTGTTCGGATGACACATCTGACCAGGAAGGGGCCCGCACGTGCGTGTGCTCGGGATCGACCCAGGGCTGACCCGATGCGGTCTTGGCGTGGTCGAGGGGTCGGTGGGCCGGCCGCTGCACATGGTGGACGTCGGTGTCGTGCGCACACCGGCCGACATGCCCGTACCGCTACGGCTCTGCCGCATCGAGGCGGAGGTCGAGCACTGGCTCGACGTACACGATCCCGACGCGGTGGCCGTGGAGCGGGTCTTCAGCCAGCACAACGTGAGCACCGTCATGGGCACCGCGCAGGCCAGCGGCATCGCGATGGTGGCCGCGGCGAAGCGCGGCATCCCGGTGGCGCTGCACACCCCCAGCGAGGTCAAGGCCGCGGTCACGGGCAGTGGTCGGGCCTCGAAGGACCAGATCGGGACCATGGTGACCCGTCTGCTCCGCCTCGCGCAGACACCCAAGCCGGCCGATGCGGCCGACTCGCTCGCACTCGCGATCTGCCACATCTGGCGGGGGAGCGCCCAGAGCAGGATCGAGGCAGCCGTCGCCGCTGCCGGGAAGGAAGCACGGTGATCGCATTCGTCCGGGGGACCGTCGCCGACGTGTCGCTGACCTCTGCCGTCGTCGAGGTGGGCGGCGTCGGCCTCGAGCTGAACTGCACCCCCAACACGATCGCCCGGCTGCGGACCGGTACCGAGGCGATGCTGCCGACCAGCATGATCGTGCGCGAGGACTCGATGACCCTCTTCGGCTTCCTCGACGACGACGAGAAGTCGCTGTTCGAGATGCTGCTGACCGCCAGCGGCGTCGGGCCCAAGCTCGCGCAGGCGATGCTCGCCGTGCTGCCGCCCGACGACCTGCGACGAGCGGTGACGACCGAGGACATCAAGACCCTGACCCGGGTGCCCGGCATCGGCCAGAAGGGCGCTCAACGGATCGTCCTCGAGCTCAAGGACCGGATCGGCGCGCCCACCGGAGCCCCGAGCGGTCGCGCGCCCGCCCTGACGAGCCCGGCACCGGTCTGGCGCGAACAGGTTCACGCGGGACTCGTGGGCCTCGGTTGGTCTGCCAAGGAGGCCGAGAGGGCGGTCGAGGCGGTGGCGCCGCAGGCCGAGGAGTCGCCCGAGCCGGACGTGGCGGGGCTGCTTCGGGCCGCCCTACGCTCCCTGAGCAGGACCTGATCCGATGGCAGACGCCAGCCGACGGATGACCGAGGCCGAGTACGACGCTGCCGAGACCGCCTACGCCGAGAGCCGTTCGCTCGTGGCGGCCGAGGCCGAGGGTGACGAGCGTGCCGTCGAGGCCGCGCTCCGCCCACGGTCGCTCGACGAGGTGATCGGGCAGGAGCGCGTTCGCGAACAGCTGTCCCTGGTGCTGCAGGCGGCCCGTGGCAGGCAGCGTCCACCCGACCACGTGCTGCTCGCGGGCCCTCCCGGGCTCGGCAAGACCACGCTGGCGATGATCATCGCGGCCGAGATGTCGAGCCCGCTCCGGCTCACCTCGGGCCCGGCGATCACCCACGCCGGGGACCTCGCCGCCATCTTGTCGGGGATGAACGAGAACGACGTCCTCTTCGTCGACGAGATCCACCGCATGTCTCGGCCCGCCGAGGAGATGCTCTACATGGCGATGGAGGACTTCCGCGTCGACGTCGTCATCGGGAAGGGCCCCGGGGCGACCGCGATCCCGCTGGAGATCCCGCCGTTCACGCTCGTCGGGGCAACGACCAGGGCCGGGCTGCTGCCGAGCCCGCTGCGCGACCGGTTCGGGTTCACGGCACACCTGGAGTTCTACGAGCCCTCCGACCTCGAGCTGATCGTGCGCCGCTCGGCGGGGCTCCTCGGCGTGGAGCTCACCGGCGAGGGCGCGGCGGAGATCGCCTCCCGCTCACGGGGGACCCCTCGGATCGCCAACCGCCTGCTGCGGCGAGTGCGCGACTACGCGCAGGTTCGTGCCGACGGCACCGTCACCCTCGACGTGGCGCACCGCGCCCTCGACCTGTACGAGGTCGACCAGTCCGGGCTCGACCGCCTCGACCGCTCCGTCCTCGACGCCCTGTGTCGTCGCTTCGGCGGAGGCCCGGTCGGTATCAGCACGCTCGCGGTGGCCGTGGGGGAGGAGAGGGAGACCGTCGAGGAGGTCGCCGAGCCCTTCCTGGTGCGCACCGGCCTGCTGGCGCGCACCCCACGAGGGCGGGTGGCGACGCCCGCCGCGTGGGGGCACCTCGGCCTGATCCCGCCCGCAGTTGCTGCCTTCGGGTCACCTGGCTCAGGTCAGCCTGACCTGTTCGGGGACGAGTGATCCTCCGTGGCTAGACTCTGCCGCCGACCGTCGTACGGTCGTATCGAGGAAACGCAATCCCCCGGCTGAGGAGCCATCGTGACCAACGAAACCATCGGGAGCCTCATCCCGCTCCTGCTCATCGTGCTTGCCTTCTGGTTCCTGGTGATCCGTCCCGCCCGCAGGCGCCAGCAGGAGATGACGCGGATCCAGAACAGTGTCTCCGTGGGTGCCGAGGTGATGCTCGGCTCGGGTATCTTCGGCACGGTCGTTTCAGTCGGCGAAGACACGCTCACCCTCTCCATCGCGCCCGGCACCGAGATCAAGGTGGCCCGGCAGGCCGTCGTACGCGTCGTGGAGCCCGGGACCCAGGTCGAGGGACCGGCGACCGACCGGCCCACGGACACGCCCGAGCAGCCGTAAGGCAGGGGGAGACCTTCGTGGCGAACGCCGACCGTGACCTCGCCCGTGAGGCGGCGCAGCACGACGAGTATCTCGAGAAGCACCTCGGCGAGCTGATTCGCGACATCCCCGACTTCCCCAAGCCCGGCGTGGTGTTCAAGGACATCACCCCGCTGCTGGCGGACCACGACGGGTTCTCCGCGGTGATCGAGGTGCTCGCCCGGTCCGGCCGCGACGCCGACGGCAACGTCGCGGTGGACAAGGTGGTCGGCATGGAGGCGCGCGGGTTCATCCTGGCCGCGCCGGTCGCGCTGGCCCTCGGCGCCGGGTTCGTGCCGGTCAGGAAGGCAGGAAAGCTGCCCGGCGACACCCACGCCGTGGGCTACGAGCTCGAGTACGGCGACGCCACGCTGGAGCTCCACCAGGACTCGATCAGGCCCGGCGAGCGCGTCCTCATGGTCGACGACGTGCTCGCCACCGGGGGGACGGTCGCGGCCACCGCGCAGCTCATCGAGGCATGCGGGGGTGTCGTGCACGGCGTCGCCGTACTCATGGAGCTCTCCTTCCTCCCCGGACGCGAGACCGCCGGTGACGTCCCGATCACGTCGATTCGCACCATCTGAGGCGGATACGCAGGCTGGTGTGCGGGCATAGACTGGCGCCGAGGACGGGAGGTGTGTTGTGGGCGACGAAGGCGTAGCCGGTCGTGCCGCGACCCAGCCTGCCCCCGTCGAGGGCGAAGAGCCCGCGCAGACGCCGAGTGACGCCCCGCGCAGCACGCCGAACCAGCCCTCGGGCGGGCCCGGCTCCGGACGTCGTATGCGCGCCCGCCTTGCCCGGATGGCCACGAAGTCCCAGCCGGGCAACCCGGTCCTGGAGCCGCTGTTCCGTGCGGTGCGCACCAACCACCCCAAGGCGGACCTGGCTCTGCTCGAGCGCGCCTATCTGGTGGCCGAGAAGGCGCACGGCACGCAGACCCGCAAGAGCGGCGACCCCTACATCACCCACCCGCTCGCCGTGGCCACGATCCTCGCCGACATCGGCATGACCGAGCCCACGTTGTGTGCCGCACTGCTCCACGACACCGTCGAGGACACGTCGTACACCCTCGAGGAGCTGCGCAACGACTTCGGGGAGGAGGTCGCGCTCCTCGTCGACGGCGTGACCAAGCTGGACAAGGTCAAGTACGGCGACTCGGCGCAGGCCGAGACGATCCGCAAGATGATCGTGGCGATGAGCCGCGACATCCGCGTGCTCGTGATCAAGCTCGCCGACCGGCTCCACAACATGCGCACCCTGCGCTACTTGAAGCAGGACACGCAGGAGCGCAAGGCACGCGAGACTCTCGAGATCTTCGCGCCGCTGGCCCACCGGCTGGGCATGAACACCCTCAAGTGGGAGCTCGAGGACCTCGCGTTCGCCACCCTGCACCCCAAGATCTACGACGAGATCGTGCGGCTGGTGGCCGAGCGGGCGCCGTCGCGCGACCAGTTCCTCGCCCGGGTGATCGAGCAGGTCGAGAACGACCTCAAGGAGGCCCGGATCAAGGCCGTGGTCAAGGGCCGGCCCAAGCACTACTACTCGATCTACCAGAAGATGATCGTGCGCGGCCGCGAGTTCTCCGACATCTACGACCTCGTCGGCATCCGGATCCTGGTCGAGAGCGACCGCGACTGCTACGCCGCCCTTGGCGTCCTGCACTCGCGGTGGAACCCCGTCCCGGGGCGCTTCAAGGACTACGTCGCGATGCCGAAGTTCAACATGTACCAGTCGCTCCACACGACGGTCATCGGCCTCGAGGGCAAGCCGGTCGAGCTCCAGATCCGGACCTTCGCGATGCACCGCCGCGCGGAGTACGGCGTCGCGGCGCACTGGAAGTACAAGGAGCGTTCGACCAAGGGCACCGACACCGAGCGGTCGCTGATGACGCAGGGCACCAGCAACGCCGACATGGCGTGGGTACGCCAGCTCCTCGACTGGCAGCAGGAGACCGAGGACCCGGGTGAGTTCCTCGAGTCGCTGCGCTTCGAGATCAACGCCGCCGAGGTCTACGTCTTCACCCCTCGGGGCGATGTCATCGCGCTGCCGACAGGGTCCACCCCGGTCGACTTCGCCTACTCGATCCACACCGAGGTCGGCCACCGCACCATCGGTGCCCGCGTGAACGGCCGGCTCGTCCCGCTCGAGTCGCCGCTCGACAACGGAGACGTCGTCGAGGTCTTCACCTCGAAGGCGCCCAACGCCGGGCCGAGCCGGGACTGGCTCTCTTACGTCAAGTCGCCGCGGGCCCGCAACAAGATCCGCCAGTGGTTCACCAAGGAGCGCCGCGAAGAGGCGATCGAGCACGGCAAGGACCAGATCGCCCGCCTCATGCGCAAGGAGGGGCAGCCGCTCAAGCGCGTGCTGACCCACGACTCCCTGAGCACCGTGGCGGCCGAGATGCGGCTGCCCGACGTCTCCGCCCTCTACGCCGCGGTCGGCGAGGGCAACGTCGGCGCGCAGACAGTGGTGCGGCGCGTCATCGACCTGTACGGCGGGGAGGAGGGCGCCGCCGAGGACCTCGCCGAGGGCGTGCGTCTCACCAGCGAGCGGGCCCGGGCCAAGCAGAGCGTGGGCGGCGACGCCGGGGTCATCGTCAAGGGGATCTCCGACGTCTGGGTGAAGCTTGCCAAGTGCTGCACGCCGGTGCCGGGCGACAAGATCCTGGGGTTCGTCACCCGCGGCGCGGGCGTCTCGGTCCACCGCGCCGACTGCACCAACGCCGCGAGCCTCCAGTCCCAGCCAGAGCGGCTCGTCGACGTCGAGTGGGCGCCCACGGCACAGTCGATGTTCCTGGTGAACATCCAGGTCGAGGCACTCGACAGGGCGCGGCTGCTCTCGGACATCACGAAGGTGCTGTCCGACGTACACGTCAACATCCTGGCCGCCACGCTCCAGACGACGCGCGACCGGGTGGCCAAGTCGCGGTTCACGTTCGAGATGGGCGACCCCAAGCACCTCGGTCACGTCCTCAAGGCCGTGCGGTCGGTCGACGGGGTCTTCGACGCCTACCGCGTCACGCAGTAGGTCTCGCCACGGCGGCTCCGGCGTCACGTGGTCAGGGCGCGCATTCGTAACCTGCCCGGCTCCGCGGCCCCTGAGCGCTACAGCCCTGACAGGCCGTGCCCGGGGCAAGAATCACGCCTATGCGTAATCCTTGCCGCTCAATCACGCTGAACGCAGGCGAAAACCTCGCATATGGACGATCCTTGCCCGGCTCAGCAGCGCTCCGGCCACCGCTGCCGACCCGACGCTCCTTGTGGGTGAAGAGCGGCCTGGCTCACCAAAGCCGCCCGTATGTTCGCAAAAGGCACCGCCCGGGCAGGTAGTCGAACGCGGCGTCGCGGGAAACGGGCGGACACCTTCCGTCAAGGCGCAGAGTCAGGCGGTGAAGTCGTCGAGGGCCTTCTTGGCCTCGACGAGCCAGGCCCGGCGGGCCTCGATGGCCGCGGAGTGCTCGGCAGCCTTCTTGGCGTTCCCGGAAGCCTCGGCCTTCGCCTTCTTCGCCTCGAGCTCCTCGAGCGAGGCCTCGAGCTGTGCGACCGTGTCGGCGGCCCGGGCCCGGGCCTCGGGGTTCGACCGCTTCCACTCGTCGTCCTCGACCCCACGGATCGCCTGCTCGACCTTGCGCATCCGGCCCTCGAGGTCCTTGATGCGGTCACGCGGGACCTTGCCGGCGGCGTCCCAGCGCTCCGCGATGTCGCGGAACGCGTCCTTGGCGGCCCGCACGTCGGTGACCGGCAGCAACGCCTCGGCCTCGACGAGCAGCTTCTCCTTTACCTCGGCGTTGGCGGCATACTCCGCGTCGAGCTTGACGTTCTCGGCGTCCCGGGCGCCGAAGAACTGGTCCTGTGCGGCGCGGAAGCGCTTCCAGAGCTGGTCGTCGACGTTCTTGGGTGCGGGGCCGGCAGCCTTCCACTGGCGCATGAGCTCGCGGTACTTGCCTGCGGTCGGACCCCACTCCGTGGAGTCTGCGAGAGCCTCGGCCTCGACGACCAGCTTCTCCTTGACCGCGCGGGCAGCCTCGCGCTTCTCGCCGAGCTCGGCGAAGTGCGCCTTGCGGCGACGGGTGTAGGTGGTCCGGGCGGTCGAGAACCGGCGCCAGAGCGAGTCGTCGGTGCTCTTGTCGATGCGGGGGAGTGCCTTCCACTCCTCGAGGAGCTCGCGGAGCCGGTTGGCTCCGTTGCGCCAGTCCGTGCCCTCGGCCAGGGACTCGGCTTCCGCGGCGATCTTGTCCTTGCGGAGCTTCGCCTCCGCGACCCGCTTGGCCCGCTCCGCCTTGCGTTGCTCGCGCTGCTTCTCGATGGTCGAGCGCAGGCCGTCCAGGCGGGCGTCGAGCCCGGCGAGGTCACCCACGGCCTGCGCGTCCTGGAGGGTGGCGTGGACCTGGTCGACCGCCGAGGTGGCCTCGTCGGGGGAGAGGGTGCCGGCGGCGATGCGCTGCTCGAGCAGCTGCACCTCGAACGCGAGGTCGTCGTACCGCTTCGTGTAGAAGGCCAGCGCCTCCTCCGGCGTGGCGTCGGGCATCTGCCCGACCTGCCGCTCGCCGTCAGCGGTGCGCACGAAGACCGAGCCGTCCTCGGCCACGCGGCCCCACTGGTCCGCCGACTGGCCGGGCTGGGAGTCGTTCACCGGGTTACCTCTTCGGATTCAGGTGCCGTCAATGCAGTGGCAGGCCACCAGACGCGCATCGTAGTCAGGTCCTTCGTGAGTCTAGGTCGCGACGGCGTGTGGGAACACCGACTTGCCGACTACAAGGAGATAACGCCTCCGCAGCAAAGTCCCGGGTCAGGTACGGCTCACGACGCGGTTTCGCCCACGCGGACGCGCCTGGGTAGGCTTCACCGGTCACCCACCACGAGCAGCGCAGGAGTTCTCACCCGTGTTCATCGCAGGCTTCCCGGCCGGACCGTGGGGGACCAACTGCTACGTCGTGGCCACCGCACCCGGGCAGGAGTGCGTGGTCGTAGACCCGGGCAAGGACGCCGCGGCGGGCGTGGCAGAGGTGGTGCGGGAGCACGGCCTCAAGCCGGTCTCCGTCCTCGTGACCCACGGTCACATCGACCACATGTGGTGCGTCGCTCCGGTCGCCGGCACGTACGACGCCACGGCGTTCATCCACCCCGAGGACCGTCACCTGCTGTCCGACCCCATGGCCGGCATGTCCCGGGAGACGGCCGGCATGCTCCTGGGCGGTAAGTACGAGTTCGCGGAGCCCGACGAGGTCTCCGAGCTCGGCGACGGCCAGACCCTCGAGCTCGCGGGCCTCTCCTTCGTCGTCGACCACACACCCGGCCACACCCGCGGGTCCGTCACCTTCCGCGCGCCGTACGAGTCCGAGGAGGTCGCGGAGGTGATGTTCTCCGGCGACCTGCTGTTCGCCGGGTCCATCGGTCGCACAGACCTTCCCGGAGGGGACCATCCGACGATGTTGCGGTCCCTCGCCTCGAAGGTGCTGCCGCTGCCCGACGACATCGTGGTGCTCCCCGGCCACGGCGAGCAGACCAGCATCGGCCGGGAGCGGGCCACGAACCCCTACCTTCTCGACGTTGCGGGGCGCGACCTGGCCGATCCCGACAACGCCCCCGCCGTCCTTCGCAGCACCCGAGGACTCTGACATGAGCAAGCCCACCCCGCTCAGCGGTTTTCCCGAGTTCCTGCCCGAGCAGCGTGTCGTCGAGCTGCGGGTGACCGACCGTCTGCGTCGTACCTTCGAGCTGCACGGCTTCGCCAACATCGAGACGCGCGCCGTCGAGCCGATCGAGCAGCTGCTCCGCAAGGGGGAGACCTCAAAGGAGGTCTATGTCCTGCGGCGACTGCAGGCCGACGAGCAGCAGGCCGACGCCGGCATGGGCCTGCACTTCGACCTGACCGTTCCTTTCGCGCGCTACGTGCTCGAGAACGCCGGCAAGCTGGAGTTCCCCTTCCGCCGCTACCAGATCCAGAAGGCGTGGCGCGGCGAGCGCCCACAGGAGGGGCGCTTCCGCGAGTTCACCCAGGCCGACATCGATGTCGTGGGCAAGGACACCCTGCCGTTCCACCACGACATCGAGGTAGCCCGGGTCATGGCCGAGGCGCTGGTCGACCTCCCGCTCCCGGCGATGCGCCTGCAGGTGAACAACCGCAAGCTCATCCAGGGCTTCTACCAGGGGATCGGCGCCACGGACATCGAGGCGGTGATGCGGGTCATCGACAAGATCGACAAGGTGCCCGCCGAGGTGGTCGCGAAGATGCTGGTCGACGAGGCGGGCCTCACCGAGGACCAGGCATCGCGCTGCCTGGACCTGGCCGCGATCCGCAGCCGGGACGAGAGCTTCGTCGACCAGGTCCGTGCCCTCGGCGTCGAGAACGACCTCCTCGAGGAGGGGTTGACCGAGCTCGCGGCGGTCGTCACGGGATGCTCGTCCATCGTCAGCGACCGGTTCGTCGTGGAGGCGGACCTGCGCGTCGCCCGCGGGCTGGACTACTACACCGGCACCGTGTTCGAGACCGTCATGGAGGGTTTCGAGAACCTGGGGTCGATCTGCTCCGGCGGCCGCTATGACGCCCTCGCCTCCGACGGTCGCACCACCTACCCCGGAGTCGGGATCTCCTTCGGCATCTCCCGTGCGCTCGTCCCGCTGATCCACCGCGGCCTGCTCGGCTCGAACCGCAAGGTGCCCTCCGTCGTGCTCGTCGCGCTCGCCGACGAAGAGAGCCGGCCGATGTCCGACGACATCGCCCAGCGGCTGCGTGCGCGCGGCATCCCGACCGAGGTCGCGGCCGCACCGCAGAAGTTCGGCAAGCAGATCAGGTACGCCGAACGCCGGGGCATCCCGTTCGTGTGGTTCGCCGGCGCCGAGGGAGCCGACCAGGTCAAGGACATCCGCAGCGGCGAGCAGGTCGACGCCGACTCCGACTCCTGGCAGCCCCCGGCACCCGACCTCGTCCCGTCCATCGTCTCGCACACTCCCGAGGAGCTTTCGTGATCCGCACCCATGACGCCGGCAGCCTGCGCGCTGAGCACGCCGGACAGACCGTGACCCTCGCGGGCTGGGTGGCCCGACGGCGGGACCACGGCGGCGTCGCGTTCCTCGACCTGCGCGAGACCTCCGGCGTCGTCCAGGTCGTCGTCCGCGACGAGGAGGTGGCCCACCACCTGCGCTCGGAGTACTGCCTGAAGGTCACCGGCCAGGTCGCGAAGCGTCCGGAGGGCAATGCGAACCCACACCTGCCCACCGGGGAGATCGAGGTCATCGCCACCGACGTGGAGGTGCTGAGCAGCGCCGCGCCGCTGCCCTTCCCGATCGACGAGCACGTGCAGGTGGGGGAGGAGGTGCGTCTCAAGCACCGCTACCTCGACCTGCGTCGCGAGGGACCGGCTACGGCGATCCGGCTGCGCAGCAAGGTCAATCGCGCCGCGCGTCAGGTGCTCGACGCCCGCGACTTCGTCGAGATCGAGACGCCGACCCTGACGCGGTCCACGCCCGAGGGCGCTCGCGACTTCCTCGTGCCCGCCCGTCTCCAGCCCGGCAGCTGGTACGCCCTCCCGCAGAGCCCGCAGCTGTTCAAGCAGCTGCTGATGGTCGGCGGCATGGAGCGCTACTACCAGATCGCGCGCTGCTACCGCGACGAGGACTTCCGGGCAGACCGGCAGCCGGAGTTCACCCAGCTCGACATCGAGATGAGCTTCGTCGACCAGGACGACGTGATCGCACTGTCCGAGGAGATCCTCAAGGAGGTCTGGGCGCTGATCGGGGTGGAGATCCAGACGCCGATCCCGCGGATCACCTACGAGGACGCCATGCGTCGTTTCGGCACCGACAAGCCCGACCTGCGGATGGGCCTCGAGCTCGTCGAGTGCACCGAGTTCTTCAAGGACACGCCGTTCCGCGTGTTCCAGGCGCCGTACGTGGGTGCGGTGGTCATGCCCGGTGGCGCGGACCAGCCCCGCAAGCAGCTCGACGCCTGGCAGGAGTGGGCCAAGCAGCGTGGTGCCAAGGGGCTGGCCTACGTGCTGGTCGGTCAGGACGGCGAGCTCGGCGGCCCGGTGGCGAAGAACCTCAACGAGACCGAGCGCGCGGGGATCGCCGAGCACGTCGGTGCCGCACCCGGTGACGCCATCTTCTTCGCGGCAGGCCCGGGCAAGCACTCACGGGGACTCCTCGGCGCCGCCCGGCTCGAGATCGGCCGCCGCGTGGGGCTGATCGACGAGTCCGCGTGGAAGTTCGTCTGGGTCGTGGACGCACCGCTGTTCGAGCCCGCCGACGAGGCGACCGCCGCCGGCGAGGTCACGGTCGGCAGCGGCGCGTGGACCGCCGTTCACCACGCGTTCACCTCTCCCAAGCCCGAGTGCGTCGACACCTTCGACGTCGACCCGAGCACGGCCCTGGCCTACGCCTACGACATCGTCTGCAACGGCAACGAGATCGGCGGTGGCTCCATCCGTATCCACCGCGAGGACGTCCAGAAGCGTGTCTTCGAGGTCATGGGGATCGGGGAGGCGGAGGCCCAGGAGAAGTTCGGCTTCCTGCTCGACGCCTTCAAGTACGGCGCTCCGCCGCACGGCGGCATCGCCTTCGGGTGGGACCGGATCGTCGCACTGCTTGCCGGGACCGACTCCATCCGGGAGGTCATCGCCTTCCCCAAGACCGGCGCCGGCTACGACCCCCTGACCGAGGCACCTGCTCCGATCACCGCGCAGCAGCGCGCCGATGCAGGCGTCGACGCCAAGCCGGAGAAGCAGGAGCAGAAGGACTCCGTGCGCGCCGAGGAGGCGGATGCGGATGGTCGGGCTCCCGCCCGACACTGAGCACACCGGCTCTTCGAGCCTGACATCAGCGGTGGTGTTCGCTTTCCGGTAGCCGTTCCAGGCTCTGTCCGGAGAGCGGACGCCAGGGCTGGTACCAAACCGTTACCTGTCTAGTCACCCGGGGCGGACCCGCCGGTTTACAGTCCTGCTCTGGGCTGTATGCGGCTTCTGGTCCTTCTGAGGGACCCTCGCTTCGAGACACGACGAAAGACGGGTACCCATGAGCACCACGGCGGACCTCGAGGGCCTCGCCTCGAGGGACGTCGTCGGCCAGGTCATCGCCGGTAAGTCACCCACGAGGATCGCCCTTCGGCGGCTTCGTTCTGACAAGGTCGCAGTGGTCTCGGCGACCACGGTCCTCCTGCTGGTCGTCCTCGCGGTCCTTGCACCCGTGATCACCTCGGCGCTGGGCATCTACGCCACGACCACGGACCCTGACGCGCCCCTGCCGACCGAGGTGCTGTCCTACGACGGGTTCCCGGCAGTCGGTCCGCCGTACTACCCCTTCACATGGGAGCACCCCCTCGGGCTCGCGCCGCAGACCGGCGTCGACAACCTCGCGCGCCTGCTCTACGGGCTGCGCACGTCGCTGGCCGTGGCGACCGCAGCCACGGTGCTCTCCACGCTCATCGGCGTCTCGGTCGGCCTGGTGGCGGGTTTCGCTCGCGGCTGGCTCGACCGCGTCATCTCCTTCTGCATCGACCTCTTCCTCTCCTTCCCGTTCATCCTCGGCGCTCTCGCCCTGGCCCCGATCGTCGTGTCTCGCTTCTCCACCGACCTCGAGGCGCTCGCCAGGGCGCAGGTGCTCGCGCTGGTCGCGGTGCTCGTGGTGTTCGGCTGGATGGGTCTGGCCCGCCTGATCCGCGGCCAGGTGCTCTCCCTCCGGGAGCGGGAGTTCGTGCAGGCGGCGCACGTCCTGGGTCTCCCGACGCGCCACATCCTCTTCAAGGAGCTCCTGCCGAACCTCGTGGCGCCGATCGTCGTGGCGGTCTCACTGTCGCTGCCGGCCTACGTTGCTGCCGAGGCGGGACTGTCCTACCTCGGTATCGGGCTGACCGGTGTGCCCTCGCTCGGCCAGACGATCAACGACGCGGTCCAGTCGTTCGAGAAGTACCCGCTCTACCTCTGGGCGCCGGTAGTCACCGTCATGGTGCTCGTCCTCGCCCTCAACCTCCTCGGAGACGCGATCCGGGACGCCTTCGACCCCAGGACCCGCCGGTGACCTGCACGTCGGGGATGCACAGCCAACCAGGAAAGGTGGGTTAGGAATGCGGTTCAGGAAACCGGTCATCGCCGTGACCGCGGTAGGGATGCTCGCTCTGGCCGCGTGCGGCGGTTCGGGCGAGCCCGCCGACGAGAACGGGCGTGCCAAGGGAGTGGACACGGAGAAGCTCGCCGACACGGGCACCGGGATGGACGCCGAGCGCAAGGGGCCGGTGAAGATCGACGGCGCGACGGAGGGCGGCACCGTCACGGTGCTCAGCTACGCGGGACTGAACAGCATGGACCCCACCGAGGCGTACTACCAGAGCACGATGTCGATCCTGAGCGGCCTCGTGACCAGGTCGCTGACCCAGTTCGCCTACGACGAGGAGTCAGGGGAGATGGTCTTGGTCCCCGACCTCGCCACCGACCTCGGCACCCCCAACGAGGACTACACGGAGTGGGAGTTCACCATCCGCGACGGCGTGAAGTGGGAGAACGGCGAGGAGGTGACCGCCGAGGACGTGCGCTACGGCATCCTGCGCTCCTTCGACAGGGCGACCTTCCTCGAGGGTGCCAACTACTCCAACGCCTACTTCCTCGACGGGGACGAGTACAAGGGCCCCTACGAGTCGGGCACGGACTACCCCGGTGTCGAGGTCGACGGGGACACCTTGACCCTCAAGATGGCCCGGCCGTTCCCGGACATGCCCTACTGGGGCTCCTTCCCGGCGATGGGGCCGATCCCCGAGGGAGAGGACGAGCCCGAGGAGTACCGCCTGCACCCCTGGTCGACCGGGCCGTACATGTTCGAGAACTACAACCCCGAGAAGTCGCTGACCCTGGTCCGGAACCCGCACTGGGACCCGAACACCGACCCGGCGCGCACGCAGTACCCCGAGCAGTACGTCTTCGACTTCCAGACCGACAGCACGAAGATCGACCAGATCCTGCTCAAGGACCAGGGCGAGGCCCAGACCACGATGACCTACGACAACGTGCTCGCCGCGAACTTCCGCACCTTCCAGGACGAGCACGCCGACCGGCTGGTGCTGGGCGGCTCGCCGCTCACCACGTACTGGGCGCCCGACTACCGAAAGGTGACCGACAAACGCGTCCGCCAGGCCCTCGCGTGGGCCTACCCCTACCGGGACGCCGCCTTGGCTGCCGGGTACGTCGAAGATGTCACCCGGATCTGGGGCACCAACCTCCTGCCGCCCGGGATGCCCGGCCGCACCGAGTACAACCCGCTGCCGGGCCACGAGCCGGGGTCGACCGACACCGCGAAGGCGCGTGAGCTCCTCGAAGAGGCGGACGCGGTCGGCTACGAGATCAAGTGGCTCTTCCAGAACGACGACCCGAACATCGTCAAGGCGACCGACATCGTCGTGAAGTCCCTCGAGGAGGCCGGCTTCGAGGCAAGCCCGGTCGCGACCACTATCGCGAACTTCTCGACCGACCGCGAGGACCCGGACAACGACGACATCAACGTCCGCAGCGGCGGCTGGCTCTCCGACTGGCCGTCCGGCGGGTCATGGTTCCCTCCGGTCTTCCAGTCGACCGACCTGGAGGAGGAGGGCCTCGGCTCCAACTACGCCGTCTTCAGCGAGCCCGAGGTGGACCAGAGGATCGAGGAGATCTCGATGCTCCCCATCGAGGAGCAACCGGCCGCGTGGAACGAGCTCGACGAGTTCATCGCCACCGAGTACTTCCCGCTGTTCGTTCTCGGCTACGGCGGAGTCGCGATGGCGCACGGCTCGAAGATCGAGGGCTTCGAGGTGGACAGCGCCGCCGGCATGCCGACCTGGAAGGGCATCTGGGTCGACCAGTGAGGTGGAGTGGGTAGCGGCCTCATGGCAGGTTTCATCGTCCGGCGGCTGCTGTCGTCCTTCCTCGTCGTGGTGCTCACGTCGATGTTCGTCTTCGCGCTGTTCTTCCTGGGCCCGAGCAACCCGGCAGGGCCGGTCTGCGAGGCGCAGGGGAGGTGCACCGAGGAGCGGCTGGAGCTGATCGAGCAGCAGATGGGCCTCGACGAGAGCGTCGTCACCCAGTACGGCGCCTTCGTCGGTGGCCTCTTCCGGGACCGGACGATCACCATGGGCAGCGAGTACACGTGCGAGGCCCCCTGCCTCGGCATCTCCTACGGCACCCGCGGCGAGGTCCGCAAGGAGCTCATGGAGAAGTACCCCGCGACGCTGTCGGTCGCCCTCGGCGGTGCCGCCATCTACGTCGTCCTCGGGGTGACCCTCGGCGTACTCGCCGCACACCGACGCGGCACGGCCACGGACCGGCTCCTCGTGGGTGGCAGCCTGGTCGTCTCCTCGATCCCCTACTACCTCTTCGCGCTGCTCGCGTGGATCCTCCTCACGCTGCAGTGGGACCTCTTCCCCGCGACCGGCTACACGCCGCTCTCCGAGAGTCCGTCCGCGTGGGCCGCCGGGCTGCTCCTGCCCTGGTTGGTGCTCGGGGTCACGGGCTCGACGCAGTACGCCCGTTTCACACGCGGCTCGATGGTCGACACCCTGGGGGAGGACTACATCCGCACGGCCACCGCCAAGGGCGTGCGCTCGAGCCGGGTGTTGTTCCACCACGGCCTGCGGGCCGCGATCGTGCCCATCGTGACGATCTTCGGCCTCGACTTCGCCACGCTGCTCGCCGGCACGGTGTTCACCGAGCAGATCTTCGACATCGACGGCATCGGCTCGTGGGCCTTGGACGCAGTCAAGGCGCCGCAGGACTTCCCGGTGATCTTGGCGACGGTCCTCGTGAGCGCTGTCCTGATCGTGGTCGCCAACCTCGTCGTGGACGTCGTCTACGGCTTCCTGGACCCCCGCGTGAGGGTGTCATGACGAACCCCCTACCCGGTCACCGCTCCGCCAGCATCCTCGACGTCTCGGGGCAGGACTTCCTGGTCGTGGAGGACCTCTCTGTCCGGTTCCCGACCCACGACGGCCTCGTCCAGGCCGTCAGCAACCTCAGCTACACGGTGCGCATGGGGGAGACGCTCGGCGTCGTGGGTGAGTCCGGCTCCGGCAAGAGCGTGTCCGCGATGGCGGTTCTCGGACTCCACGACGAGCAGCGCAGCCGCGTCACCGGCTCCATCCGTGTCGGCGGCAGGGAGATCGTCGGCGCCACGGAGTCGACGCTCCGCCAGGTGAGGGGGAACGAGGTCGCGATGATCTTCCAGGACCCGCTGAGTGCGCTGCACCCCTTCCACCCGGTCGGGAGACAGATCGGCGAGGCCTACCGGGTCCACCACGGCTGCTCGAGGTCGGCCGCCCGGGCCAAGGCCGTCGAGATGCTCGACCGGGTGGGCATCCCACAGGCCCGCAGCCGGGCCGACGACTATCCGCACCAGTTCTCCGGCGGCATGCGCCAGCGCGCCATGATCGCCATGGCCCTGGTGAACGACCCCAAGCTCCTGGTCGCCGACGAGCCGACCACCGCGCTCGACGTGACCGTCCAGGCCCAGATCCTCGACCTGCTCCAGGAGCTCCAGCGGGACTTCGGCTCCGCCGTCGTCATCATCACCCACGACCTCGGGGTCGTCGCCGAGGTCGCCGACGAGGTGCTGGTGATGTACGCCGGGCGTGCGGTCGAGAAAGGGCCGACCCGGGAGGTGCTCACCCACCCCGAGATGCCCTACACCTGGGGACTCCTCTCGAGCACGCCCGACGTCTCCGGGGACCCCGACCGCCGGCTCGTGCCCATCCCGGGCAACCCGCCGAGCCTGCTGGGCCCACCCCCGGGCTGCCCGTTCCACCCACGGTGCCCCCACGTGGACAAGGTCCCCGGGGACCTCTGCCGGAGTGTGCTCCCCGCGCTGGCGCCCGGGCGCCGGGGCCACGGGCACACGAAGCGCTGCCACCTGCCCGACTCAGACGTGATCCTCGAGACGGGGACCGCGTGACCGGGCCGCCGCTGCTCGAGGTCACCGACCTGCGGAAGTACTTCCCGGTGCGGGCGTCCGGGCCGCTCCGTCGCGCCGTCGGACAGGTGAGGGCCGTCGACGGGGTCTCCTTCTCGGTCGAGGCCGGTCGGTCGCTCGGCCTCGTCGGCGAGTCCGGGTGTGGGAAGTCCACGACTGGCCGGCTGCTGACGCGCCTGCTCGACCCGACGTCGGGCTCCATGAGGTTCGACGGCCGGGAGATCGGGCACCTGGGCCGGAAGCAGATGCTGCCGCTCCGGCGGGAGATCCAGATGATCTTCCAGGACCCCTACAGCTCCCTGAACCCGCGACACACGGTCGGCACGATCGTGGGCACGCCGCTGCGCGTCCACAAGGTCGTTCCGGACGAGCAGGTGCTGCACCGGGTGCGCGAGCTGCTCGAGCTGGTCGGCCTGAACCCCGAGCACTACAACCGCTACCCGAGTGAGTTCTCCGGCGGGCAGCGGCAGCGGATCGGGATCGCCCGGGCTCTGGCCCTCCGGCCCAGGCTGATCGTCGCCGACGAGCCGGTCTCGGCCCTCGACGTGTCCATCCAGGCTCAGGTCGTCAACCTCCTCAGCGACCTGCAGAAGGAGCTGGGGGTCGCGTTCCTCTTCATCGCCCACGACCTCGCGGTGGTGCGCCACTTCTGCCCGGAGGTCGCGGTGATGTACCTCGGCAAGATCGTCGAGGTGGCCGACCGGGAGACCCTTTACGACCGGCCCCGGCATCCGTACACCCAGGCTCTCCTCTCGGCGGTCCCGGACGTGAGACAGGCGGCGGTCGGCGGGCGTCGGGAGCGGATCCGGCTCCAGGGCGACGTGCCCAGCCCGCTCGACCCGCCCTCCGGATGCCGGTTCCGGACCCGGTGCTGGATGGCGCGCGAGATCTGCGCCACGCAGGAACCACCGCTGCTGCAGCTCGGTGAGGGGCACAAGGTCGCCTGCCACTTCGCGGACGAGACTGCCGGTACGACGACCGGGCGGGTGGCCGACGACGCGGGCGGGACGGCGACGGGGTAGCCCGCGGTTAGGGTGTCCGGCGTGGACGGACTCTTCGACTACGCCGACGCCTCCGAGGAGGCAGGACGGACCGACTCCGGCGGGACGCTGGCGGGCAACGCTCATTCGAGCGCGCCGCTGGCTGTCCGGATGCGCCCGCGCACCCTCGACGAGCTGGTCGGGCAGCAGCACCTGCTCGCTGCCGGCTCGCCGCTGCGGCGGCTGATCGAGGGCGACCAGCCGATGTCGCTCCTGCTGTGGGGCCCGCCGGGCACCGGGAAGACCACCATCGCCGCGATCGTGTCCGGTCAGACGAACCGGCGCTTCGTCGAGGTGTCCGCCGTCGCCGCTGGGGTGAAGGAGGTGCGCGCGGCGATCGACACGGCCAGGCGGGAGCTGGTGCGAGGTGGCCGGGAGACGGTGCTGTTCGTCGACGAGGTCCACCGGTTCACCAAGGCGCAGCAGGACGCACTGCTCCCGGGCGTCGAGAACCGGTGGGTGACCCTCGTCGCCGCCACGACGGAGAACCCCTTCTTCTCGGTGATCTCCCCGCTCTTGTCGCGGTCGCTCCTGCTCACTCTGGAGCCGCTGACCGACGACGACATCCGCGACGTTCTCTCGCTCGCGCTCTCCGACGAGCGTGGGTTGGCGGATGCAGTCGAGCTCAGCCCGGACGCGGCCGACCACCTGGTCCGGCTGGCCGGCGGCGACGCGCGGCGCGCGCTCACCTACCTCGAGGCCGCGGCCGGCGCCGCGGTGGCGAAGGGTGCGGACGTCGTGGACGTGGCAACGACGGAGACCGCGGTCGACCGGGCGGCGGTGCGCTACGACCGGCAGGGCGACCAGCACTACGACGTGATCAGCGCGTTCATCAAGTCCGTGCGCGGCTCGGACGCCGATGCCGCACTGCACTACCTCGCACGGATGGTCGAGGCGGGCGAGGATCCCCGGTTCATCGCACGCCGGCTGGTGATCCTCGCCAGCGAGGACGTCGGTCTGGCCGACCCGTCGGCTCTGACCACCGCGGTGGCTGCGGCGCAGGCAGTGCAGCTGATCGGTATGCCCGAGGCGCGGCTCAACCTCGCCCAGGCGACGATCGCGCTCGCACTCGCGCCGAAGTCGAACGCCGTCATCAAGGCGATCGACGCGGCGAGCGCCGACGTCCGGGCCGGACGGATCGGCCCCGTCCCGGCGCACCTGCGCGACGCTCACTACGGAGGGTCCAAGAAGCTCGGGCACGGGAAGGGCTACCGCTACGCTCACGACGAGCCCTACGGGATCGCCGAGCAGCAGTACGCACCCGACGTCGTCTCCGATGCGGTCTACTACCAGCCGACCTGCCTCGGCGCGGAGGGTGGCCTGAAGGAACGCTGGGAGCGGATCCGGGCCATGGTGCGCGGCAGCGGCTCGACGGCTGCAAGGTAGGGTCAATGTCTATGAATCCGGCACTGTGGGCAGCCCTCGGCGGAGTGGCAGCCCTGCTTCTCGTGCTCGTGGGTGTCGCGCTCGCACTGCTGGTCGGTGGCCGCCGCGAGGCCCGTGAGCGGGACGCGCTCGCCGCCGCCAGGGCCGATGTGGAGGCGCTTCGCGCCCAGCTCGACGAGCTCTCCACGGAGCTCGTGACGTCGCGTGGGGCCGCTGCCCTCGTTGCCCCGCAGGTCGAGTACGTGATCACCTCCGCCGGGGAGCCGGCGACGGCGTCCGCCGATATGCCCCCCGTCGACGACCGGGCAGTCCTCTCGGTGACGCTCGGGGAGCCGCTGGTCAAGGTCGCCGCCCTCGGCTTCGGCGTGCGCCGGGCGCTCTCCGCCGAGAGCCGGAACCGCATAGCCTTCGCCATGCGCCGCGAGGTGAAGCGCGCCCGCAAGGAGCGCAGGCGTGCCGCCCGCCGCACCCGGGTTGCCCAGGCGCGCACCGCGGGCGCGGAGGAGGCTGCATGACCCCCGACCCGACTGGAGACGTCTCATGAGGCGCACCCTCTGGTTCGTCGCCGGCGCGGCGACGAGTGCCTACGCGATCACCAAGGCCCGCCGCGCGGCCGAGGCCTTCACCCCTGACGGTGTGCGCGACCGGCTCGCCGGCCTCTCGCTCGGCGCGCAGCTCTTCAGCGAGGAGGTCCGCACCGAGGCGGCCGCCCGCGAAACCGAGTTGCGGGAGCGGCTCGGTCTAGGGCTCGATGGAACCACTCAGATCGAAGCCGCACCGACGGCGCCACTGCAGCTGACGAGAAAGGGCAACACCTGATGGACACCGCGGAGATCCGCCGACGGTTTATCGCGCACTTCCAGGAGCGCGGTCACCAGGTGGTCCCCTCAGCCTCGCTGTTGCTCGACGACCCGAACCTGCTGTTCGTCAACGCCGGCATGGTGCCGTTCAAGCCCTACTTCCTGGGCCAGGAGACGCCTCCGTACAAGCGGGCCGTGAGCGTGCAGAAATGCGTGCGGACCCTCGACATCGAGGAGGTCGGCAAGACCACCCGCCACGGCACGTTCTTCCAGATGAACGGCAACTTCTCGTTCGGGGACTACTTCAAGGAAGGGGCCATCGAGCACGCCTGGGAGCTCGTCACCGGCTCTCGCGACGAGGGCTGCTACGGCTTCCACCCCGACAAGGTGTGGGTCACCGTCTACGAGGACGACGACGAGTCGGCCGACCTGTGGCGCAAGATCGCGGGGCTGCCGACGGAGCGCATCCAGCGCCGAGGGCTGAAGGACAACTACTGGCACATGGGCGTGCCGGGCCCCGGTGGCCCATGCAGCGAGATCTACATCGACCGCGGTCCGGAGTTCGGTCCGGAGGGCGGTCCGGTGGTCGACGAGGACCGCTTCCTCGAGATCTGGAACCTCGTGTTCATGCAGTCCGACCTGAGCGCGGTGCGCAGCAAGGAGGACTTCGACATCCGCGGGGACCTGCCGAGCAAGAACATCGACACCGGCATGGGGCTCGAACGCGTCGCCTACCTGCTCCAGGGCAAGCACAACCTGTACGAGATCGACGAGGTCTTCCCGGTCATCGAGACCGCTGCCGAGCTCTCCGGGCGGCGCTACGGTGCCGAGCACGGCGACGACGTTCGTTTCCGGGTCGTCGCCGACCACGTCCGCAGCGCGATGATGCTCATCTCCGACGGCGTGACACCCGGCAACGAGGCGCGCGGCTACGTCCTGCGCAGGCTGCTGCGCCGTGCCGTGCGCTCCATGCGGCTGCTCGGCGTCGAGGACAGGGTGCTGCCCGAGCTCCTGCCCGTGAGCCGTGACCGGATGAAGCTCTCCTACCCCGAGATCGAGACCGGCTGGGAGCGGATCTCGACCATCGCGTTTGCCGAGGAGGAGGCGTTCCGCGCCACCCTCAAGGCCGGCACGAACATCTTCGACATGGCCGCGTCCGACGCGAAGAGGACCGGCCAGACGAAGCTGTCGGGCAGCAAGGCGTTCGCCCTGCACGACACCTACGGCTTCCCGATCGACCTCACCCTCGAGATGGCGGCCGAGCAGGGGCTCTCGGTCGACGAGGAGGGTTTCCGTCGACTCATGACCGAGCAGCGTGAGCGGGCAAAGGCCGACGCGAAGGCGAAGAAGGGCAAGCACACCGACGCAGGCGCCTACCGTGAGGTCGCCGACAGCATCGGTGCGCCGGTCGAGTTCACCGGCTACAACGAGGTCGTCTCCGAGGCGACCATCAGGGGCATCGTCACCGCCGCTGGTGTGGTGCCGTCGGCGCGTGAGGGCGACGAGATCGAGCTGGTCCTCGACCGGACCCCGTTCTACGCCGAGGGCGGCGGCCAGCTCGCCGACCAGGGGGTCATCGAGCTCGCCAACGGGGCGGTGCTCCAGGTGCGCGACGTCCAGTCGCCGATCACCGGCCTCATCGTCCACCAGGCCAAGGTGCTCAGCGGTGAGATCGGGCTCGGCCTCGAGGCCCAGGCGCTCGTGGACATCGAGCGGCGCCGGTCGATCAGCCGCTCGCACACCGCGACACACATGGTGCACAAAGCGTTCCGTGAGGCACTCGGCGACACTGCGACCCAGGCCGGGTCGGAGAACTCCCCAGGCCGCTTCCGCTTCGACTTCTCCGCCAGCGGTGCGGTGCCAGCCTCGGCGATGGCCGACGTCGAGGCCCGGGTGAACGACCTCGTCCTCGCCGACCTCGCGGTGCACGCCGAGGTGATGAGCCAGGACGAGGCTCGCAAGTCCGGTGCGATGGCCCTGTTCGGCGAGAAGTACGGCGACGAGGTGCGCGTGATCTCGGTCGGCGACTGGGCCCGTGAGCTCTGCGGCGGGACGCACGCCGGCCGGTCGGGCCAGCTCGGTGTGATCAAGCTGCTGGGCGAGTCCTCCATCGGTTCGGGGGTACGCCGGGTCGAGGCGCTCGTCGGCAGCGACGCCTACAGGTTCCTCGCCCGCGAGCACGTCCTCGTCGCCCAGCTCTCGGAGGCGCTCAAGGTCCGCCCCGAGCAGCTGCCCGAGCGGGTCAACGACCTGGTCGAGAAGCTCCGCAACGCGGAGAAGGAGATCGAGAAGGTCCGCATGGCACAGCTGCTGGCCGCGGCCGGTGAGCTCGCGGCCAACCCCACGGACGTCTACGGCGTGCGCTTCGTGGGGCACCGCGTGGACGGCGCGAACGCCGGTGACGTTCGCAAGCTCGCCCTCGACATCCGTGGCCGGATGCCCGCGTCGGCCCCGAGCGTGGTGACGATCATCGGGTCGACCGGTGGCAAGCCTGCGGTGGTGGTGGCCGTGAACGACGAGGCGCGGTCGTGGGGTGTGTCCGCGAACGCCTTGGTCAAGGTCGCCGCTACCGCCCTCGGCGGCAGCGGCGGCGGTAAGGACGACGTCGCCCAGGGCGGCGGCGCCGACGTCGCGAACATCGACCAGGCCCTGCGCGACGTGGAGCACGCGGTCGGTCGCACGGTGACCGGCGCGGGGCAGTCCTGACGTGCCGGATCAGCGCGCGGGTGGCCGCAGATGAGACACGGCGTACGCGTCGGCGTCGACGTCGGTGACGTGCGGATCGGTGTTTCACGCTCCGACCCCTCGGGAATGCTTGCGACACCGGTCGAGACCGTACGTCGCGGACCGGGCGACGTCGCTCGGATCCGCGAGATCGTCCTCGACCACGCCGCCATCGAGGTGGTGGTCGGTCTGCCGCGCTCGTTGTCGGGTGGGGAGGGGCCGGCTGCAGCCAAGGTCCGCGAGTTCGCCCGGGCGCTCGCGGGGAGCCTTGACCCGGTGCCGGTGCGCCTGTGTGATGAACGTCTGTCCACGGTGACCGCCGAGGCGGTGCTGCGGGGACAGGGCAAGAAGGGACAGAAACGACGCGCCGTGGTCGACCAGGCAGCGGCCGTGGTGATCCTGCAGAATGCGCTCGACACCGAACGCAGCGCGGGGGCTGCGCCAGGGGAGACCCTCGACTTAGGAAACACGTGACCCATCTCGGACTGGACCTCAAAGACGAGCAGACGGAGCCCAAGGGGCACCGCAGCAGGCGCCGTCGCCGCCGAGGCGGCGGTGGCCTGGCGGTGCTCCTCGCGCTGGCCGTGCTCCTCGGCGGTGGCTACTTCGCCTACGACAAGGGCCTCTCGGCCCTTCGCGAGCGCTTCGAGCCCGCTCCCGACTACAAGGGCACCGGCAGCGGGTCGGTGCTGATCGAGGTCCAGGAGGGTGAGAGCGCCGGTGACATCGGCGCCACCCTGGTGGAGAACGACGTCGTCAAGAGCGTCGAGGCCTTCACCAGCGCGGCCAGGGCGAACCCCGCGTCCACCGGTATCCAGGTCGGCTTCTACGAGATGCGACAGCAGATGTCGGCCGAGTCCGCGCTCGACATCCTCATCGACCCCGCGAACATGGTGCAGAGCGCCGTGACGCTGCGCGAGGGGCTCACC
>DASSMS010000040.1:0-25944 GCA_035688575.1 Nocardioidaceae bacterium | reverse complement strand
CCCATGAGGGCTGGACGGGGTCTCGTCTGGCGTTACTCGCGATTGAGTCGGAGCCAGTCGAAGGCGTCGTCGAGGACCTCGCGGTTGGCGCGGTCGACCTCGTCCTGAGCCATTTGGGCGCCGTCTTGTTGCGGGATGACTGGCAGTGGAAGGACGGTCAAGGTGACTACGGCAAGCGCCCACCAGTCCGGCCCATCCACTGGTCCGCGCCACTCCTTTCATCGTCGGTGCGTAAGAGAGCGGCCTGGGCCCGCCACGGGGCGCGGCGTGACGGCAGTCAACGTCCGACTCTCGGCTGATCCGTTAACCGCGCTGCCTGCCACGCGGCCTCCAATACGGACGCAGCCAGTTAGTTCCGGGATATCCGGACGCTGCGCTTGGGTGCCTCGCAGAGTAGTGCTCCGACATCTCAGGGTCCGCCAACGTGCCGGGCGGCCAGACCCGCGACCGGTGATGTCGGTGCAGTTCCGTCACAAACGGCGGCATCTCGCGCGGGCTATCCCGTCGGTCGTCATAGGGTCCGCGGCGCCACGCCTACGGCACCAGGACGAGCTTGCCCTTCGACGCTGAGCTGTCGAGGAGCTCGTGCGCACGACGAGCCTCGCACAGGGGCAGGCGCTCCGCCACGACAGGATGGATCTTGTCCTCGCGAAGCAGCTTGAGCAGCGTCTGGAAGTCCTCGGCAAACCAGCCCTGGTGACCGATCCGCAGTTTCTGAACGCGGTATCCCAAGACCTTTCTGCGAGGCGAAAGGGTCCCCCAGAGAACGGTGAGCGCCGTCGCCGGCCACCACTCGAGCCATCCTCGCCAACTCTTGTGCCCCTGGCTCAATGTGTTGTAGTTGCCCATGGTGATGAGCCGGCCGCCGGGATCTCCTTTCACGGGATCCCCGGACCGCAGAGCGCGGAAGGAGCGCAGCGCCACCCGGCCACCGATGCCGTCCAGCACGACATCGGCGCCTTGACCGCCGGTCAGCTCCCGCACCCGAGCCAGGAAGTCGTCATTCTTGTAGTCGATCGCCACCGCCCCGAGCCGTTCGACTGCCGCCTTGTCACCGCTCGCGCAGGTGCCGAAGAGTCGAAGCCCGGCCACGGCTCCCAGCTCGAGGGCCGCAGTTCCGACTCTGCCGGCAGCGCCGTGTACGAGTACCGTCTCGCCGCTGCTGACTCGCGCCGTACGGTGCAGCATCTGGTAGGCGGTCATGTACGGGAATATCAGGCTTACCACTTCGGCCGGGTCGAGATCGTCAGGGACCTCGACCGCGTACTTCTCCGGCACGCAGACGCGCTCGGCGTCGGCGCCCCACACCGTCAGAGCGCCGACTCGATCTCCCTCCTTCAGCCTCGTGCAGCCCGAGCCGAGCTCGTCGACGATGCCAACAAGTTCGTAGCCGGGCGTGAAGGGCGGCTTCGGACCTCCCAAGTACGTACCCGCGCGTATCTGCGCGTCGGTGAACGACACGCCCGCAGCCAGAACCCGGACGCGAACCTCACCCGGACCCGGTCGGGGGTCCTCCTCGTCCACCAGTCTCAAGACCTCTGGTCCGCCGTAGTGCTCCACGACCACACGCTTCATGGCATTCTCCAGCCGAGAGAGACAACAGATGGTTGGGCCGTCGCATCCGGTCCAGCGGCTCCGCGCGCTACCACATCGCCTCTGGCATCGATGGCGTTCTGGGCCGGTGCTGCGGCGTTGTCGTTCCACTCCAGCGCCGATCGGCCCTGGCCGCTAGGGACGATGGTCCTGCCTGACTGGCGCAGTATGGCGTGGTGCAGCGCAGTCGGGTCTGGGCCGATTCGCACGTCGTTGCCCGTCGTAGCGGGCTGGTGCTGGCCGCGAGGGACAGAAAGGGTATGTGGCGCGGGACCGTGGCGACCCATGAGGGCACAGGCTCACCCACCGCCCGCTCCTCCGACGCCACATCGGCTCGGCAGCGGACGCGAGCAGGCCGTCGACTGGGCTGTCATGAATACGCAGGGGCTGCGGCGGACGTCGACCGGAACTGTCGCTAGTTTGGACCGGTGCCTATCGACGACTTCTCCCCAGCGTCTGGGGAGGACGGGTCGGTTGACGCGACACGTGGGCAGGTGTGGCGAGGCTTCGATCGGGCCTCATCTCCTAGGGAGGCTCCGGCGTGAACCTCATTCACCGTTACTACTGCCGCTCCCGGCTCTGGCAGCGGCACTTGGCCGGTCTCCTGCCGTGGGCCACGGACGGCGTGCCCCTGCCCGGTGCGCGTGTACTGGAACTGGGCAGCGGTCCCGGGCAGAGCACCGACTGGCTGCGTAGCCGGGTCGGGTCGCTGACAGCGGTGGAGTACGACGCGGCAGATGCGACCGCGTTGGCCAAGCGGTTGCCGGACGTCGATGTGATTCACGGTGACGGAACGGCGCTGCCGTTCCCGGCCGGCACGTTCGACGTGGTGGTGTGCTTCACGGTGCTGCACCACGTGCCGACCGCAACCTTGCAGGACCGGCTCTTCGCCGAGGCCCGGCGCGTGCTGGCGCCCGGCGGCACCTTCGCCGGCAGTGACAGCCGGTGGGGGCCGCTGTTCGCGCTTGCGCACCTCGGCGACGTTCTGCAGCTCGTCGACCCGGACACACTGTCGATGCGGCTCACCACCGCGGGCCTGGTCGACGCGACGGTGTCGAGGCGGCGGTCATCCTTCCGGTTCCGCTCCGCCGCGCCTGCGGAGCCGGAGTCCTAGTAGCCGCCGCTGGCCATCGGATCGGGAACCCCCCGGCGCTGGCCACGAACTCCGGACAAAGAGTCGGCCAGCCTCGCCCGGTTGGAGGCCAGCCAAGCCCAGTTGTCCGCTCGAGAAGCGGAGCTTGAAGCCGCACGGGCCCAGGTGGCCGAGCAACGTCGGGCCGCCGCGGAGAAGCTCTGCAACTTGCCCTCTCAACAGGTGGTTCCGGGGTAGCACCGCCGTAGTAGGTCCCTGCAGGCGACAAGCTCGGAGTGGTCGGCATGCGAATCGGTGGAGGTCGTCAGCGGAACGCTGCAGCTCACCAGCCGTCCAGGAGGGGGCACCCGGGTTAACGCCGACGTCCCGGTGTAGGACTCCGCGAACCCCTTCTGCAGACGCCTTGTCTCCCCGGCCCTCCCAGGTGCTCGCGCCGCTCCGAAGGTCATCAGGGAGCTGACCCGCAACCTCGGGTGGGACGAAGGACCTGCCTCGCCGCGGTTCTCACCTAGGTCGGCGCGCGATCGACCTACCTGGAAGCGGACCTGACCTTGTGCTGGTACCCCTGCAGGACAGGCCGTCCGCCACTGTCCGGCACTTCCCCCGACGGTCGAGCCTGATGGCAGAGCAGGATCACGGAGGCGTCGGAGACTTCCGCTTGACCTTGCTCAAGTCACCGACATGAAGGGAGGGCTGGACATGCAGACAACCGGGGACTTTCTTGGCCGAGTGAGCGGACCGGTGACCATGTTGGCTGGGATCCTGTGGGCGGTGGGAGGAGCCACCTCCCTGAACGCTGACCGCCTCGGCATCTCGATGACCGGCCCTCACCTGGTGCTGAGCCTGGCCGGCTTGTGCTCGCTGGTCGGGTTGGGCAGGATCGCCCGCCGCTACGGTGACGCCGGGCTGGTCGGAGTCGTTGCCGGTGCCGGAGTGGTGGTGATCATCGTCAGCAAGAACCTGCCCTCGAGCGTCTCGGACGATACCGGCTGGGCCATCTTCTACGCAGGTGGACTCCTGCTCCTCGTCGGCTTGCTCCTTCTCGGTGCGGTCGCCTCGAGGGCTGGGGAATGGAACTTCGGAGGTCCACTACTGGCAGCAGGAGGGCTCGTCATCGTGCAGGTGGCACTGTTGATGTTCACCGAGACGGGATTCCTCGCCACCCTGGTGCTTCCGATACTGGTCGGAATCGCCTGGATCACGATCGGGTACGCACTCTGGACCCATCGCACCGAGCCCGTCAGGGAACCCGCGCACAGCGTCGGTTAGCCACATCCGGGGAGCGGGGGGCTTGCAGTGCGGGGCGATGCACGCGTACGTCGTTCAAGACGCCTCATCGCCCCGGCCCACGTGCTCCTCGTGGTCAGGTCAGGAACACCGCGCGGCGAGTGCGTGTGCTGAAGGCGGACCTGATCGAGGTCGCCAACATGAGCCTGGCCGGCAGAGGCTCCATCGGACGGTGCGAGCCCCGCTCCAGCCAACCCAACGCCGGGCCCGGACGGGCTAACCACGACCTGATCCATCAGCTCATCTGCACCGCCTACGAACGCGGTGTCACCCTGGTGGCCGCTGCCGGGAACGAGGCGGCGAAGACAGACCGCTTCACGCCCGCGGCCTATGACGAGGTTCTCGCGGTGTCCGCGTTCGCGGACTTCGACGGGCAGCCAGGAGGCCTTGCGGAGACGCCCGATGCTTGCCTGGACACGGAGCGCGACGACCACTTCACCACCTCCTCCAGCTTCGGCAGCCCCATCGACATCTCCGTCCCCGGGGTGTGTGGTCTCGACGCTTCCCGGCGGGCGGTACACCATCGCGGATGGGACGAGTTCCTCGGCGCCGTTCGTGGCTGGTGCCGCAGCACTCATCGCCGCCCGCGACCCCAACGCCTCGCCGCAGCAGATCCGTCAGCAGATCCTCGACGCCGCCGAGCCCGGTCCGATCGCTGGTGACCCCGACGACTTCCCCGGCGGGCATCCTCAACGTCTCAGGGTTCTGACCGCCTTTGCCCACGCTGGGTGGTGAGTTCTGCCCTGTTCAGCCCCACCCGCGCACCTACCGTGGCTCGCGCCGAGCTCCATCGCGGACTACGCCAACATCCCGGACGTCCGCATCTGCTTGCGTTGAGGGAAGACGGTGACTGCCGAGAGCTGGGCGCTCTCGTCGGCATAATTGCGATGGGCGCCCGCGCTGGAGCCCCGCTCCAAGGTGGCTTCGACCGTGAGGAGAGTGGCATGGACTTCGAGTTCATCGTTACTGACGAGGGCTGGGTCGATGTCGTAATTCACGACGACCTGCCGATCATGGCGGATGCTCTTCGCGACAGCCTCGGGACACGACCGCCCTGCGGTGCCCCCCAGGACGGCCCGTCGACGTACTGGCTTGACCGCGCCGTAATTCACCTGCGCGACCGCCTCGAGAACCCGGGTGACGAGCCGATTGCGTCGGGCAATACCACTTACCTGGAAATCAACCACGGCATGGTTGGGGCGCGCTACGACTACGACCCTGTTGACAGTGACTATGTCGACCGCGTGCCGGCTGACGAACTACTCGATCTCCTCCAAGCCTGGCGCCGGAAGACGCTCGTGGAGTCTCCCTTGGCGGACGAGCGCATGCCACCGCTCCCGACCGCCAGACCGATGCCACCGGCTCCCTGACGCTTCACTCTCATGTCGCGATCCGCGCGACGCGCACCTGAGCGGTAGCCGGCGGCGCGAAGCACCCCCGGCGTCGTGCCCTGTCCGGCGCAGGGCCCGGGTCCAGCTTGCATCGAGGTTTGCAGCGGGGGTTTCAGCCATCCGCTCGGCAGGCCCTGCGTCGGGAAGGCCAGAGCGACGTCGTGGGCCTCGGCCGTTGTGCGGTCGTACGCGGACCGGTGCGCGCCGGTGACCCGGTAGGTCGCGTCGACCGCCTGCTCCGCGGTGTCGGAGTTCACCGCGAGCGTGCTGGTGAGACGACCTTGGGCGCCCGGTTGCGCCGTGCGGCGTCGAGGACGTTGCGGGTGCTCTCGACGTTGGCCCTGACGGCGGGCGGTCGCGCAGCGCGCCGGCCACGCCGGTGATGGCGTAGCGCATGTGGCGGAGCCAACCACGCGTGTCGTGAGACGGTAGGTGATGGCCCGGCCCCCGGGGGGTACACGGGTTCCGTGACCACGCAGCTGCTGCCCACCGTGCCCGACCGAATCCGCCCCCGACTGGTGCTCGGCGGGCTCGGTGCCGCCTACCTGGTCGCGCTCGCCGTCGTCTACGTGCTGACCGTGCGCACCGTTTCGGGCCGGGTGGTCAGCGACGCGGCGCTGCGCGGCGCGCTGAGCACCCGGTCGGCCGTCTCCGACAGCGTGCACGCCGTCCTCGACGTGGTGTCGGTGGGCTCGCTCGCGGTGGCGACGGCGGTCGTCGTGGTGATCGCGCTGCTCCGGCTGGCCGGTCGCGCGGCCGTCGTCTCGATCGGTCTGCTGGCCGCGGCCAACGTAAGCACCTGGCTGCTCAAGAACTACCTGTTCTCCCGTCCCGACCTCGGCCTGCGCGAGGCCGCCCCGGAGACGCTGAACAGCCTGCCGTCCGGGCATGCCACCGCCGCGTTCAGCGCGGCCGCGGCGCTCGTCCTCGTGGCCCCGGTCGCGCTTCGCCGGTTCGCCGCCGTCATCGGGGCAGCCGTCGGCGCGCTCGTCGCGGTCGCGACCATGTCGGCCGGGTGGCACCGCGCAGCCGACGCGCTCGCGGCGTTCTGCGTGGTCGGCTTCTGGTCCGTGGTCGCGGTCTGGGCGGTGTTACGCGGCAGGGACCAGGCGGTGCCCGGCGAGGACCGCTGGCGGCCGCCGGGTCGCACCGGAAGGATCGCCCTGGTCGGAGTCGGCGCCGGTACGGCGGTGTCGGTGCTGCTCGCGCTGCTCGGGCACGACTCGACGAGCACACCGGTGACCGTGACGGCGCTGCTCGGCGGGGTGCTGCTCGTCGTAGGCGGCGCGTTCGCCGCCATGCTCGGGATCCTGCGGGCCGTGGACCTCGCCGGGACCGGACGCTAGCCGAGGCGGGACACGTCCTCCCGGCAACGCCGCTCCACCTCGGCCAGCTCCGCGAGCGACTCGTCGATGCGACGCTAGGTGTCGGCATGCCTGCGAACGCACTGACATGCCGCGGACAGTGAACGTACAAGTGGCCGCCGTCCAACTTCGCGTCAAGCACCATCAGTTGACTCAGGAAAGGCTCGAGAGCCAAAGGGCCGGAGAGCCACACGTTGCCGAATTGGACTATTCGAGGATCAAGGGCGCCGCTGCGCGGCGCAACGGCCCTGCGGCTGCGCTGCCGCGCCGTCCTCGGACCGTCCCAACGCGAGCGGGAGTGGTACCAAGGGGCTCCCGCCCTGGACCCCCGGCACGGAACAACCTCGACGGCCAGCCGTTCTGTCTCACGCAGCTTCGCCGGCGTCGAGGTCGCTCCGGAACGACTTGGCGTGCCCTTCGAATGCGTCAGCCCGCTGTCCCGTGCTCAGAGTTGTCGGGCGCAGATGGCATGGCATCTGGACAGTAGACCCATCGGGTAAATGGCCAGGTTGTTTCGGGGCGAGTACAACCCGCTCACCACCCCTCACCCAAGAGCGCTCGCGCGTCTCTGAAAGAAAAGACACATGGCACAAGATCGGGTCGCAACCAACCTCAGGGCATGGATGACCTCGACTTCGAGGGCTGGAACAGCGCCGACTGGAACGGCGTCTTCGCGCACCACCACACCGACGACGTGCTGGTGGACTGGAAGGGCCAGGACCCCACTCGCGGAGTTGAAGCGCACATCGATGCCATGGAGGCCTATGTCGAGCCCATGGGCGGCACACCGCCCCAGATCACGGCTCATCCGATCGCGTCCGGATCCGGGGGTGGACCTGTGTCGTCGGCGAGTTCGAAGGCGGAGGCCGCATGGTGACCGTGGCCAGGTGGGCGATGGCGCCATCGCAGAGGGATACATCTGGGCCTAGGCCCTCAAGCCGACTCACGAGGCTGCGCCCCGATTCTCCCCGACCCGACGGGTCGGCCCCGGGTCAACGAACGGCCGACACCACGTTCAGCGTGACGATCCGGAGGACGGACGGACGGGCCTTGGCCGCCTCGGCCACGGTCAGTTAGCTGCTGAAGCCGCACCGTTCTCCCGGTTGCAATTTGCGCGCGGTGGCCCGTCCCGGGGGCACGAGCGCGCTGCGCCGATCTCCCGCCGTTCCAGCTCGACGTGCTCGTCCCACCTGAGGCAGGTAAGTGCCTCCGATGGCAACGAACCGACATGGTGACATTTCGAGCAAGCCGGGTCATCCGACACCATCTTCGTGAATCGTCGTTCGGCCACGCGCGACATCCCCTCGGGGGAAAGTGATGACGAACGTCTAGGCATTCACTGCGGGGGAGAAATGGCAAAGACGGGCGTGGTAAGAGTGCGGCAGTCGCAAACCCTCGTGCAGGTGGCGGACTCGGTTGCGGGCGTCGAGTCGATGCGGGACGCCTGGCAGGCCGCTGGCGTGAGCCATTTCGAGTCAGATATCGACTACTTCCTCACGGTGGTCCGCTACAGCACCTCCGTGATTCGGCCGCATGTGGTGCGCGTCAGTCGTCCGGGCCGCCCAGACATGTTCGGCATCGCACGGGTGGAGAACCGCCCGGTTGACCTGAAGATCGGGGCCCGCACCGTCTCCCAACCAACGGTGCGGACGGTCGTGGTCACACTCGGCGGCATTGTCGGCGCCGAGACGCCGGCAGAGTTCGAACTGCTCTTCGAGGAGCTCGGCAGGCCGCTGCGCTCGGGAGACGCCGACGCTCTGGTCATGCGGAGGCTCGACTGGGACGGACTCCAGTGCGCCGTTGCACGACGCTGGGCGGGGCCGTGGCGCGTGCGCGGCCAGGTCCTCGAGCGCCACTGGACAGCCGATCCGCCGGCCAGCCTGGACGACCATCTCTCAGCGCACTCGAAGAGTGCCAGATCGACGATGCGCAGGCAGGACCGGCAACTGCGTCAGAAGTACGGTCCCGCCCTCGAGCTGAGAAGGTTCACGGATCCGGAACAGACCGGCGACCTGCTGCGAGACCTCGAGGCGATCGCCGAGAAGACGTACCAGCGCGACATGGGGGTCGGCCACCGGACGTGTGAGGTCACGAAAGCCTTGACCGAGCTAGGGCTCCGCCGTGGCTGGCTCCGAGTGTGGATTCTCTACGTCAACCACGTCCCGGTCGCCTACTGGACCGGCTGGCTCTACGCGGGAACATTCGGCAGCGGAACGACCGGGTATGACGTCGAGTACGCGAAGGACCGCGTCGGGCGGTACACGATGCATCGGATGATCGAGGACTTGGCGCGCGATGACGACATACGCGTGCTGGACCTGGGGCAGGGAGATCACGGATACAAGAAGGCGTTCCGTCCGCGGCAGGTTCGCGAGGCCGACGTCATCGTCGTCGCGCGGAGGCCGCGTGCCGTCGCCCTCGGGGTCCGCATCTCCTTGCATGCCTTCGTCAACAATGTTGGAAGGACTGCTGCGATGCGAAGCTCGTCTGCCCGGAAGTTGGTCAGCTCTTGGCCGGGCGGGGCCTCGTGGGTGGCCAAGATGGAGCGACGGCGCCTTGCCTCCGAGCTGAAATAGGGGGCACGACTCGGCAGCTCTCACAAGCCCAACCGTGCTCGGTGCACCCAGCGAGGCGGGGCGCGGCCGCCTGCGATGACTCCGAAGTGTCTGGCAGAACGGTTCGAGTCGCTGAAGACTCGGGCTCATGGATGAGCAGAGCGCCGCACTCGACCGGGCCCACCGCCGTGCACTGGAGTGGCTGTCCTCATTGGAGGACAGACCGGTGCCGCCCCAGGCCTCGGTCGAGCAGGTGACGCAGACGCTCGGGACGACGCTGCCAGAGGGCCCGACTGATCCGGCCGAGGTGGTCGACCTGCTCGCCGAGGCCTGCGACCCCGGGCTCACCGCGATACCTTCAGGACGGTTCTTCGGGTTCGTCATCGGCGGGACCCATCCGGCCGCCCTCGCAACGGATTGGCTGGTCAGCGCCTGGGACCAGAACAGCGGCCTGCGTCGTCTCACTCCCGCGCACAGCGCCGTCGAAGACGTCGCCAGTGCCTGGGTCCTCGATCTCCTCGGCCTGCCCTTGGAGAGCGCCGTCGGGTTCGTGACGGGCGGCACCATGGCCAACTTCACGTGTCTTGCCGCCGGCCGGGACGCAGTGCTCCGGCGAGCGGGCTGGGACGTGGCCCAGCAGGGTCTCAACGGCGGTCCCCGGGTCAGGGTGCTCGTCGGTGCAGAGCGCCACGACACCGTGGACCTCGCGCTCAGGTACCTGGGTCTGGGGGCTCCCGAGCCGGTCACCGCAGACGAGCAGGGACGGCTGCGTCCGGACGCGCTGCGATCGGCGCTCGAGGATGGGAGTGACGAGCCGACCATCGTCGTGCTCCAGGCCGGCAACGTGCACTCCGGTGGGTTCGACCCATTTCGAGAGGCGATCGCGGCGGCACACGCCCATGGCGCTTGGGTACACGTCGACGGAGCCTTCGGCCTGTGGGCGGCCGCCTCGCCGTCGTACCGGCACCTCGTCGCCGGACTCGAGGATGCGGACTCCTGGAGCACTGACGCGCACAAGACCCTGAACGTGCCCTACGACTGCGGGATCGCCATCGTGCGTGACGTGGCGGCGCTCCGTGCGGCGATGGGGATGCACGGCGCGTACCTGATCCACGACGAGAAGGGTGAGCCCCTCGACAAGGTGCCCGAGATCTCCCGCAGGGGTCGCGCCTTCACGGTCTGGGCGGTGCTGCGCTCACTTGGCCGGTCAGGTGTGAGCGACCTCGTGGACCGCCTCTGTCGGCATGCCGCCGCTTTCGCAGAGGGCCTCCGGAGCATCCCCGGGACTACCGTGCTCAACGATGTTGTGTTCACACAGGTGTGCGTCTCGTTCGGTGACGACGCACGGACGCAGGAGGTCGTACGCCGGGTGCTCGAGGACGGCACCGCATGGATGAGCGGCTCGACCTGGCACGACCGGAGCGTGCTGCGGATCTCGGTGAGCAACTGGTCGACCACCGACGAGGACGTCGCACGCAGTCTCGAGGCCGTTGGGAGAGTCGTCACCGCCCTGTCCCAACCCGTCTGACCCGACGTGGGGCCTGTCCGACACGTGGGATGCCGGAAACCGTCAATGGTGCACCGTCATGCGAGAGCATGGAGGCGCTGCGACTCGCTCACGGAGGGATGCCATGTCGAACCCCAGCCACAGGCCGCACTCGCCCGCGCCGCAGACCGAGGAGCACCTGCATCTCGCCGACCGGTTCATCGCGCACAACTACTACCCGCTGCCGGTGGTCGTCGCCCAGGCCGAAGGCGCGTGGGTGACCGACGTCGACGGGCGTCGCTACCTCGACTGTCTCGCCGGCTACTCAGCCCTCAACTTCGGACACCGGCACCCGGCACTCCTGCAGGCCGCCCGGGACCAGCTCGACAGGCTCACCCTCACCAGCCGGGCGTTCCACAACGACCAGCTCGGTCCCTTCTGCCGGGACCTGGCGGCGCTGGCGGGGATGGAGATGGTGCTGCCGATGAACACCGGCGCGGAGGCAGTGGAGACCTCCATCAAGGTCGCGCGGAAGTGGGGCTACGACCTGAAGGGGGTCCAGGCCAACCACGCCAACATCGTCGTCGCCGCCAACAACTTCCACGGCCGCACCACGACGATCGTGAGCTTCTCGACCGACCCGCTCGCTCGTGAGGGCTTCGGTCCGTTCACGCCCGGGTTCAGGGTCGTTCCCTACAGCGACGCGGACGCGCTACGGGATGCGATCGACGGGGAGACCGTCGCCGTCCTGATCGAGCCCGTGCAGGGGGAGGCCGGGGTCATCGTCCCGCCCGACGGCTACCTGTCGGCGGTCCGTGAGATCTGCACCGAGCTGGACGTCCTCTTCATCGCCGACGAGATCCAGTCCGGGCTCGGACGCACCGGGACGACCTTCGCGTGCGACATCGAGGGCGTGGTGCCCGACGTCTACGTCCTCGGCAAGGCGCTCGGTGGAGGGATCGTGCCGGTCTCGGCCGTGGTGTCCTCGCACGAGATCCTCGGTGTGCTCCACCCGGGCAACCACGGCTCCACCTTCGGGGGCAACCCGCTCGCAGCTGCCGTCGGCCATGCCGTGGTCAAGATGCTCGAGACGGGGGAGATGCAGGAACGTGCACGCGAGCTTGCCGGGCCCTTCGAGGCAGGCCTCCGCAAGCTGGTCGGCCAAGGTGTCGTCGAGGTGCGCACGCGAGGCCTGTGGGCCGGCATCGACGTCGAGCCGTCGTTGATGAGCGGGCGCGAGCTGTGTGAGCGGATGCTCGCCAAGGGCGTCCTGGTCAAGGACACCCACGGCTCGTCCATCCGGCTGGCGCCGCCGCTGGTTGCCGACCACGAGGACCTGGAGTGGATGACAGAGCAGCTGGGCAAGGTGCTCACCGACCGCTGAGCGTCGGCGACGTCAGGCGGGCCTGGGCACCGCTGCGAACCCGGACAGCGTGAACCACCCGGGTACGGCGCGCCGCATCGCCTCGGGGCCCTGCACCTCGACGGAACGTGCCCGCAAGGCCTGCGACCAGCTGACGTCGCCCCGCCAGATCTCGACCATGCTGCGCAGACCGCCGGTCACCGTCACGGCCACGTCGTAGCCGGGGTCCGCGTCGCAGACGTCTGCCTCCCCCCGAGTGATCACGAGCCACCAGTCGCGGAGGTCGGAGGGCAGGTCGGGGAACCGGAAGCGGACGACCGTGCGCCCGTCTGGGACGGCCTCCTGGTCGATGTGGCGGTGCATGTCCCACAGGAGCAGCTTGGGGTCGAGGTCTTCGTCGCCGATCTCCCCGATCCAGCGGACACCCCACGCACCAAGGGCCTCGACCACGGGCCGGAGCTCCTGGCCCGCCTGCGTCAGCACGTAGCGCACCTCGTTGCCCTCGGTACGCCGCTCGATCACGCCCGCGCGGGTGAGCTGTTGCAGACGCCGTGAGAGCAGCGTCGGGGACATGCGCGGCAGGCCGCGGCGCAGCTCGTTGAAGTGCTGGCTCCCGCTCACCAGCTCGCGTACGACGAGCAGCGTCCAGCGCTCGTCGAGGAGCTCCATCGCCTTGGCGACGGGACAGAACTGGTGGTACCGCGACCCCATCTCCTGAGGTTAGATCCAGCCGGGCGAGGGAGTACAGATCTCGTACTAGGTGGCGCCCTCTTTTGTTCCTAACGTCGATGTGCATAGACGAGAGCGGCCACAGGCCGCCACTGGACCCAGATGGAGGGAGCACGAGATGACCGTGCAGATCGACCCGGTCGTTGACCGGGCCTTGAAGGAAAAGCACCGCAGCATGTGGGCGCTGGGGGACTACCCGACGGTGGCCGCTCAGATCATCCCGGAGCTCGGCGCCGCACTGGTGCAGGCTGCTGATGTCAGGCCAGGTCAGCGGGTGCTGGACGTGGCCGCCGGCTCCGGCAACGCCGCCATCCCGGCAGCACTGGCAGGGGCGAGCGTCGTGGCCTCCGACCTGACCCCGGAGCTCCTGCGGACCGGCCGGGAGCTGGCAAGCAGGCATGGCGCCGATCTCCGATGGGAGGAGGCAGACGCCGAGGCCCTGCCGTACGTCGAGGGGGAGTTCGACACGGTCCTGTCGTGCGTCGGCGTCATGTTCGCTCCGCACCACCAGAGCGCCGCCGACGAGCTGGTCCGGGTCTGCAGACCTGGAGGGACGATCGGCCTTCTCAGCTGGACGCCGGAGGGCTTCATCGGCGAGATGTTCAAGGTGATGAAGCCGTACGCGGCGCCTCCACCCCCGGGCGTGCAGCCGCCCCCGTTGTGGGGCAGCGAGGAGCACGTCCGCGAGCTCTTGGGGGACCGTGTCACAGCGGTCGAGGCGAGCCGGCGAACCGTGAGGGTCGACAGGTTCGCCACCCCTGAGGACTTCAGGGACTACTTCAAGGCCAACTACGGGCCGACCGTCGCCGCCTACAGGTACATCGCTGACGATCCCGAGAAGGTCGCCGCCCTCGACCGCGACCTGGCCGAGCTCGCCCGGCGCCACGACATCGGCACGGGAACCACGGTGATGGACTGGGAGTACCTGCTTGTCACCGCTCGAAAGCGGGACTGACCCAGCGGAGGATCACCGTCTCGAGGGTGCCTCGCGCAGGTCGGAGACGAGCATCGCCCCCGCCGCGGCCGCGTCCCGGTTCCGGCTGAACGGACCGCGGACGCCGGCCGCGTCGGCCAGCATGATGTGCTCCCACCGCCTCGGGAGCGCGAGCGCGGGGTGGTGGGCGAACTCGTCGAGCACGACCCGCAACGCCCGGTGCTCCGAGGCAGTGTTCCGGTAGGCGGCCCTGACCGCCTCCTGCTTCTCGCCCGAGGATGCGGCCTCGACGTACTCCTCGACCCTGTCCGAGAGCGCCGCGTGCCACCGGTGCTGCAGCTCCAAGAGGGTCTGGATGCTCTCGTGGCCGATGTCGCCGTGTTCTGCCATGGCAGTACCTCTGCTCCCGGGTCCCTGGAGCACCAGACTCACCCGCGGGGCTCGGCACCAGCAATGACGTCTTCGGGTCGTCTGACGGCGTCGCTCAGCTCGTCGGGCCGCAACCACCGTCCGGCGGCGGGCGTTCGGGTGGTGTCCGCATGGCCCGAACGGGTGGTTCTCGAAGTCGGTCCCAGAAACGCCGACAGTCTGCGCGTGTTCGTCCGTCCCAGATGGTGACCTTGGGTGAACCAGCTGACATATGGGGAGACAGACGGTGATCAGCAAGAAGACCGGCAGCACTGGACGCGGGAAGCGCTCTCAGGGCGCTGTCCGCCGACCCGCCACGGCCGGGAAGTGCCGGTGCGGCCAGGACCTCGACGTCTGCTCGCGGGCCCACTGCCCGCGCTGTGGGAGCACGCTGCGCGCGGACTGACCGCCTAGGGCTTCGTAGCCGTCGACTCGGGCAGGCCGGCGGCGTCTCTGGCCTCCTGCTCGTTGAGCGTCTCGGCCTCGAGCAGGCGGTGCGCCAGCCGGTCGAGACTGTCCTGGTGCTCGCGCAGCGTGTCGAGCGCCTCCACGTAGCAGTCCTCGACGATGCGGCGGGCCTCTTCGTCGACGAGCTCACGCGTGGCAGCTGACGGACCGCCGCTGTCGAAGATCGACTGCTCCTGTCCTGCCGGGGGAAGCACGGCGATGGGTCCCACCTGGTCAGACATGCCCCAGCGGCCCACCATCTGACGGGCGATGCGGGTCAGTGCGTCGAGGTCGGACTCCGCCCCCGTGGTGAAGTCGCCGTAGACGATCTCCTCCGCGGCCCGTCCCCCGAGCGCGCCGATGATACGGCCGCGCAGGTACGTCGACGTGTACCCGTGCCGCTCGGTCTCCGGGGACTGGAACGTGGCGCCGAGCGACTCCCCGCGCGGGATGATCGAGACCTTGCGGACCCTGTCGGCACCAGGTGTGAGCATCCCGAGCAGCGCATGCCCGGCCTCGTGGAAAGCCGTCCGCTCCTTCTCCTCTGGCGACATCATGATGTGCCTCGCGGTGCCGAGCACCACCTTCTCCAGCGCGTCGGTGAAGTCGCCCATCGAGACCTTGTCGTGCCGTCGGCTCGCCGCGAGCAGGGCGGCCTCGTTGACGAGCGTCTTCAGGTCCGCCCCGACCATCCCCGGCGTGGAGGAGGCCACGACGTTCAGGTCCACGTCCGCTGCGAGCGGCATCGCGCGGGTGTGCACACCGAGGATCTGCGTGCGTCCCGTCAGGTCAGGGGCGTTCACCACGACCCGGCGGTCGAACCGGCCAGCCCGAAGGAGCGCCGGGTCGAGGATCTCCGGGCGGTTCGTCGCCGCCAGGACCACCACGCCCTCGTTCCCGGTGAACCCGTCCATCTCGGTGAGGATCTGATTCAGGGTCTGCTCGCGCTCGTCGTGGCCGCTCACGGTCACCCCGGCGCCACGAGCCCTGCCGATGGCGTCGAGCTCGTCGATGAAGATGATCGACGGGGCTGCCCTCTTGGCGTGGTCGAAGAGGTCGCGGACCCGGCTCGCCCCGACGCCGACGATCATCTCGATGAACTCCGAGGCGGACAGGTGGAAGAAGGGCACGTTCGCCTCACCCGCGACGGCTCGCGCGAGGAGTGTCTTACCGGTGCCGGGCGCACCGGTGAGCAGTACGCCCTTGGGAATGGACGCGCCCAGCTTGCGGTAGCGCTGCGGGTTCCTCAGGAAATCGACGACCTCCATCACCTCCGCCTTGACCTCGTCGATCCCCGCTACGTCGGCGAAGGTGGTGCGCGGCCCGCTGTCCGGACGGTAGAGCTTCGCCCGGGACCGGCCGAGGTTGCCGAGACCACCGCCCGACATGCCCGCGGCACTACGCCGCAGGAACCAGATGAACAGGCCGATGAAGAGCAGCACGGGCCCGAAGCCGAGCAGCACCTGCTGCCACAGCGACGCCGTCTCCTCCGGTTCGGCGTTCACCTCCACCCCCTGGTCGATGAGGACCTGCACCAGCTCGTCCTGGGCGAACGCGGGTCGTTGCGTGCGGAACTCGGTGATCGCCGTGGAGCTCTCGTCATCGGGCGGGTAGCTCACCGAGGACTTGAACGAGCCGGAGATCTCGTCCTCCACGGCGGTGACCTCGGAGACGTTGCCGGCCTCCACCTGCGCGTAGAAGAAGCTGTACGAGACGTCCGCTTGCGGTGGTGTGCCGAGCATGGTGGAGCTCAGCGCCCAGTTGAACAGCAGGCCGATCACGAGCGCCCACATGAGCCAGGGAGGGAACGTCCGTCGACGTCCCGGAGCCCCCTGGTCCTCAGCGCCGGAGGTGTCCTCGGGTGACCAGCCCTCCACACGCCAGGGACGGCCGCGCGACGCCTGACCGTCGTGCCCGGACGTCGTTCCTCGATGCCCGTGACGCAACGCGACCAGCACGCGGTTCCATGTCGTCGGCATGTCCTTCCTCCTGGGCTACCGGCCCTTCCAGCCTCACCCGGTGCGCTCGCCTCGGAACAGGGGCAAAGGTCCCCGGCGGCGGCAGAGGCCCTCAGCCCTTCACGACGCCCACGGGCACGAGCCGCGCGACCCTGCGTGCCAGGGCTGCCTGCTCGCTGGTCTCGGCCACGAGGTCGATGTCCTTGTAAGCCTCGGGCTTCTCCTCGGCGAGGCCGCGCCACGACGTGCCGCGGACGTGGATGCCACGCCCCTCGAGCTGGTTGCGCAGGGCCTTGCCGCTGGTGTTGCGTGCCGCCTGGTGCCGACTCTGCACGCGGCCGGCTCCGTGGGCGGTGGAGGAGAAGGCCGGGTTGTCGGGGACGCCTGCCAGGACGTACGACGCGGTTCCCATCGTCCCTGGGATGAGCACGGGCTGTCCCACGGCAGCGAGGTCTGGCGGCAGATCGGGATGGTGGGGCGGCAACGACCTGGTCGCACCCTTCCGATGCACGCACAGGCGACGCGGCTGGCCGTCGACGTGATGGGTCTCGAGCTTGGCGAGGTTGTGGGAGACGTCGTACACGAGGTCGAGCGGTGTCTCCAGCTCGGTCCGGAACACACGGCGTACCGCCTCCGACAGAAGCTGGCGGTTGGCGCGACCGAAGTTCGCGGACGCCGCCATCGCGGCGAGGTAGGCCTGTCCCTCGCGGGACGCGACCGGGGCGCAGGCGAGCTGGCGGTCGGGCACCGAGATGCCGTGCCGGCCCATCGCCTGCTCCATCCCACGGACGTGGTCGGTGCACACCTGGTGGCCGAGTCCACGTGATCCGCAGTGGATCATCACGCAGACCGCGCCGGCGGCGAGGCCCATTCTCTCGGCAGTGTCCGCGTCGTAGACCCGGTCGACGACCTGGACCTCCAGGAAGTGGTTGCCCGATCCCAGGCTGCCCACCTGGCCCAGCCCCCGCTCGAGCGCCCGGTCGCTCACCGCGATCGCGTCCGCGCCCGGGATCGCCCCGCGGTCCTCACATCTCTCGAGGTCACGGTCCACGCCGTGCCCCTGCTCCACCGCGAAGCGGGCACCGCCTTCGAGAAGCCGGTGCATCGTCGCACGGTCGGGTAGCCGCCACACACCACCCCTGCCCATGCCCCGAGGGATCGCACGGTCGAGGCCGTCCATGACCGCGTCCATCCAGGAACCCAGACCCGCCTGGTCGAGACCGCGAGCAACGAGCAGGCGGACCCCGCAGGAGATGTCGAAGCCCACTCCGCCTGGGGAGACGACTCCACCCGAGTCGACGTCGGTCGCCGCCACACCGCCGATGGGGAAGCCGTAGCCCCAGTGCACGTCCGGCATGGCGAAGGACGCGACGACGATGCCCGGAAGGGTGGCGACGTTCGCCACCTGCTCGAGTGCCTTGTCCGTGGGGTCCTCGGGCAGAAGGGCGCGCGAGGCGAAGACGATCCCGGGGACACGCATGGCGCCCTCACGCGGGATCCGGAACCGGAAGGGGGTCTCCTTGACGATCTTCATGGTGGGGTCCGAGCAACGGCGACAATGAGACCGGCTCGCCGGTGGGACGGTTGCTCCGTCTTGGCGACGGTGGGTCACGTGGTCCGCGGACCACCTAACATCTCGGCCACCCTCCGGCGAGCCGGCGGCTCGTGATCGGGTCCTCAGTACTTCTCCTGCAATGCTTGCGTCGAGGCCCGCTCGGTGACAGTTGCCATGGTCACGCCACGGCGGGCCGAAGGGCCCGTTCGGATGATAAGGGGTCAATCCGATCTCCGGAGGCTCAGGCGTGCGTCACCCGCGCTGTTCCTCAGGCGCCGGCGGCTAAGGTACGTCTCGTCGGGACTGACGGGGCAGCACAAGGAGTGTCGTGAGCGAGCAGGGCGCGGTGGCGGGGGAGAGCACCCGCGTCCTCACCATCCCCAACGTCATCAGCGTCGTCAGGCTCGCCGGTGTGCCGTTGTTCCTGTGGTTGGTCCTGGGGCCCGAGGAGGACGGCTGGGCGCTCGGGGTCCTCCTGCTCTCGGGGATAACCGACTGGCTCGACGGCTACCTCGCCCGACGGCTGCACCAGACCTCCAAGCTCGGCCAGATCCTCGACCCGGTCGCCGACCGGCTCTACATCCTCGCTGTCGTGATCGGTCTGGCCTGGCGGGACATCATCCCGTGGTGGCTCGCCGTGCTGCTGCCGGCACGCGACCTGCTGCTCTGGGGCCTCGTGCCCTTCCTGCGCACTCGCGGCTACCACGCGCTCCCCGTGCACTTCCTCGGCAAGGCCGCCACCGCGAACCTCCTCTATGCCTTCCCGCTCCTCCTGCTCGGGGACGGCGACGGGGTCGTAGCCATGCTCGCCAACGTCTTCGGCTGGGCCTTCGCGATCTGGGGGACCGGCCTGTACTGGTGGGCGGGCCTTCTGTACGCGTGGCAGGTCCGCAAGCTTCTTGCCGACCGGGAGCGAAGGGCGCCCACGGTCCATGTCCGCTGAGACTCGCACCGACAAAGCGCAGGAGGAGCTGCCACCGCAGGTCCACATGCCGTTGCTGGACTACGTGATCGCCAACTCGCTCGACGGCGACTACGCGCAGGCCGCCGAGCGGACCGAGGCCGGAGACGGGGCAGAGCGGCCGAGGATCAGACCCGGCATCGCCGCCCTCGTGGTGATGGGGCTCTTCGGCATCCTGGTGACGACCGCCGCCATCCAGACCGCGCGTAACGCCGGGGACGAGTCCGCGGGCAAGGAGTCGCTCGTCACCCAGATCAAGGTGCGCAGCGCCCAGGTCGAGGCGCGTCGTGAGCGCGCCGCCAACCTTCGCGAGGAGAACGAGTCGCTGCAGTCCCTCTTCCTGGATACCACGACCGAGGGGCGTGCCCTCTCCGCGCGCCTCGACCGGCTCGGTGTCGTCACCGGCGCAGTTCCCGTGACCGGCTCCGGGGTCAAGGTCGTCGTCGACGACGCCCCGGACGCGACCACCGAGAAGCAGAGGGTCCTCGACAAGGACCTCCAGAAGCTCGTGAACGCGCTGTGGGCCTCGGGTGCGGAGGCGATCTCGATCAACGGGCAGCGGTTGAGCAACCTCAGCGCGATCCGGCTGGCGGGGTCGGCGATCACGGTGAACTTCGTGTCGCTCTCCGGCCCCTACACGGTTCTGGCGGTCGGTGACCCCGATACGATGCCCGCGCGGTTCGTCGAGACCAAGCACGGCAGGGACTGGTTGGACCTCCAGGCCTTCTACGGACTGCAGTTCGAGATGACGGCCGAGGAATCCATGACGTTGCCGGCAGCACCCTCTCGACGCCTGAACCTCATCCACACCAACCAGGGGGACACCCAATGATCGCAGGTCTCGGGCTGCTGGTCGGGATCTTCGTCGGCCTGATGCTCCAGCCGGAGGTGCCGCTCTGGCTCGAGCCCTACCTACCGATCGCCGTCGTGGCGGCTCTCGACGCGGTCTTCGGGGCGCTGCGCGCGTTCCTCGACGGAATCTTCGACGACAAGGTCTTCGTCGTCTCCTTCATCAGCAACGTGCTGATCGCGGCCCTCATCGTCTACCTCGGCGACAAGCTCGGTGTCGGCGGTCAGCTCTCCACCGGTGTCATCGTCGTCCTCGGTATCCGGATCTTCTCCAACGTCGCCGCGATCCGGCGCCACATCTTCCACGCATGAGGAGGAAGACATGAGCAGCTCGCCCGGCCGCGACCGTCTCGTCGCCTCCCTGAAGCGCCCCCGGTCGCGGGGTCAGATCACCGCGGCCGTGCTGCTTGCGGTCGTCGGCTTCGCGAGCGTCGTGCAGGTGCAGTCCCAGGAGCGCGACAGCGACTACGAGAACATGCGCGAGGAGGACCTCGTACAGCTCCTCAACTCGTTGGCGGGTGCCTCGCAGCGTGCCGAGAACGAGATCGAGCAGCTCGAGCAGACCCGCAGCTCGCTGCGCAGCGACACCGACAGCCGCAGGGCCGCGCTCGAGCAGGCCCGGGACAGGGCCACCGTGCTCGGCATCCTCGCGGGGACGCTTCCCGCGGTGGGGCAGGGGATCGTCGTGACCGTCCAGGACCCCGAGGAGCAGGTCGGCATCGACCAGATGCTCAACGGCATCGAGGAGCTGCGCGACTCCGGCGCCGAGGCCATCGAGATCAACAACACCGTGCGCGTGGTCGCCCAGACCGCCCTGGTGGACGGCGAGGGCGGCATCGTCGTCGACGGCACCCAGCTCACACCGCCGTACACCCTCGAGGTCATCGGAGAACCGCACACACTGGAGCGGGCCCTGAACATCTACGGCGGTTTCGTGGCCACCGTCGAGCGCCCGCCCATCAGCGGCAAGGTCGCCATCGAGCAGTCCCAGAACGTCGAGGTCGCGACACTCGCCGAGCCTTGGCAGCCGGAGTACGCCGAGCCGGCCGAACCCGAGTAGCCTGCACCCGTCCGCACCGGCGGAGCCCGAACTACCGACGAGGAGTGCCGTGTACCCAGAGGACCTCAAGTACAGCAGCGAGCACGAGTGGGTGCGCAGCCCCGGCGAGGCGGAAGGCTCGGTCCGGATCGGCATCACGCACTTCGCGCAGGACCAGCTGGGTGACATCGTCTACGTCTCCCTGCCCGAGGTAGGGACGGAGGTGTCCGCCGGGGACACAGTCGGCGAGCTGGAGTCCACGAAGTCCGTGAGCGACGTCTACGCCCCAGTGGGCGGGAAGGTCGTCGCCCGCAACGAGACCCTCGAAAGCACGCCCGAGCTGGTCAACTCCGACCCGTACGGCGAGGGCTGGCTGTTCGAGGTCGCGGGCTCCGACCAGGGTGAGCTCGACGCGCTCATGGACTCCGCGGCCTATCAGGGAACACTGGACTCCTGACGCTCGCCCGAAGTCGGGAGATTCGTCCTTGATCGCAACTACGTGACTGATAGGTTCGAGTAACCATCAACCTCGACTAGCCGTTGAGGGTTGGTTCAACTGCCAACGGGAGGCTGAGCATGCCGTTCTGCACCGAGTGCGGACACCGGAACCCTGACGACGCACGCTTCTGCTCGCAGTGCGGGAAGCGGCTCGTGAGCGAGGAGGCCGCGGCGCCCACGCCCGGCGACCGCGAGACCCCCGGTGAAACCACCGCGACCATCACCTTCGGCGCTCCCGGAAAGCCGGAGGGCGCCGAGGAGCGCGCAGCCCTCAACGAGGCCGACGCCGCCGCCGTCGACGCACTGCCCCCGGGCAGCGCGCTGCTCGTGGTGCAGCGGGGCCCGAGCGCAGGAAGCCGGTTCCTCCTCGACACCGACCTCGTGGGCGCCGGACGCCACCCCGAGAGCGAGATCTTCCTCGACGACGTGACGGTCTCCCGGCGCCACGCCGAGTTCCGCCGCGGCACGGACGGCTACCGTGTGGCGGACGTCGGCAGCCTCAACGGCACCTACGTCAACCGTGACCGGATCGACGAGGTCGAGCTCCAGAACGGTGACGAGGTCCAGATCGGCAAGTACCGCCTGGTGTACTTCGCCAGCCACGCAGGAGCGGGCAAGCCGCAGTGAGACAGGCGGCGTCGTCGCGGTCTCGGATGAGCATCGGGGAGGTGCTCTCGCTGCTCAGAACCGACTTCCCCGAGATCAGCATCTCCAAGATCCGCTTTCTGGAGGCAGAGGGCCTGATCGAGCCCGAGAGGACGCCCTCCGGCTACCGGAAGTTCACCCACCGCGACGTCGAGCGCCTGCGATACGTGCTCACCAGCCAGCGCGAGCACTACCTGCCGCTCAAGGTGATCAAGGAGCACCTCGACGCCATCGACCGGGGCCTCGAGCCGCCCTCCGGGACCGGTGCGGGGCCGCAGGTGCCGCGCGTGGTCCTGGCCGGGGACGGATACCCGGCCGCCGACAGCTTCACCACGGACGTCTCCGAGCTGCGGCTGTCGCGGGCGGAGGTGCTCTCCGGCGCCGAGATCGACGAGACCCTCCTCGAGCAGCTCGAGACGTTCGGACTCGTGAAGGCGCGTCCGGGCACGAACCACTTCGACGGCGAGGCTCTGGTCATCGCCAAGACCGCAGGGGAGCTGGCGGCCTTCGGGCTGGAGCCTCGACACCTGCGGGCGTTCAAGACGGCCGCCGACCGCGAGGTCGGGCTGGTCGAGCAGGTCGTGTCCCCGATGCGGCGCGGCCGAGACGCCGGGGCCAAGGCCCGCGCCGAGGACACCATCGCGCAGATGTCCGCGTTGTCGGTCCGGCTGCACGCCGCCCTGGTCAAGAGCGGCCTGCGCTCCTCTCGCTGAAATCCCTTGCCCGTAGCCCGATTCAGGACTTGTTCTCGGGAGTAGTGTTGTGGTGTGCGAGAAGTCGACGTCATCGGTGTCCGGGTCGAGATGCCCTCGAACCAGCCCATCGTCCTGCTCCGCGAGGTAGCCGGCGACCGCTACCTGCCGATCTGGATCGGGGCCGTCGAGGCCACCGCGATCGCGTTCGCGCAGCAGGGCGTCGTCCCGCCCCGCCCGTTGACGCACGACCTGATGAAGGACCTCATCACCGCCACCGGCAACGACCTCACCGAGGTGCGGATCACCGAGATGCGTGACGGCGTCTTCTACGCCGTCCTCGTCCTCGAGTCCGGCGTCGAGGTGAGCGCACGGCCCTCAGACTCCATCGCCCTCGCCCTGCGCACCGGCTCCAAGATCGTGTGCGACGAAGCGGTCCTCGCCGAGGCCGGCCTGTCGGTCCCCGAGGAGCAGGAGGACGAGGTGGAGAAGTTCCGGGAGTTCCTCGACCACGTCTCACCGGAGGACTTCGAGAGCAAGTGAGCAAGGGCGGCCGCCAACCCTGAACCTCAACCTCTAGTCGAGACTTGCGACACGCCGGGTCGAGGGCGTGCGTTGTCGTTGACCCGACCCCTGCGCGCCCCTACCTTGGGAGTGTCTTCGTTGTAACTCCACCGATGTGCTCCACCCCGGGCACGCCGGCTTCCCTGTCGGAGTTGCAGGCAAAACGGAGCGGACGACGGAGGTTCACGTGACGAGGAACGGCGACGAGGCTGCCAAGACCGCCGACGACAGCGCTGCCCAGCAGGCTGCCGCGACGGCGGGCGAGCAGGGCCTGCTGTTCGACGACGACGTCTCGCCTCTTCCGCAGGACGCCGGCTACCGCGGGCCCACCGCCTGCAACGCAGCGGGCATCACCTACCGTCAGCTCGACTACTGGGCTCGCACCGGTCTGGTCGAGCCGAGCGTCCGCGGCGCGTCGGGTTCCGGCACCCAGCGGCTCTACTCCTTCCGCGACATCCTGCTGCTGAAGGTCATCAAGCGCCTTCTCGACGCGGGTATCTCCCTTCAGCAGATCCGCACCGCCGTCCACCACCTGCGTGCCCGTGGCACCGATGACCTCACCCGTGTCACGCTCATGAGTGATGGTGCCAGCGTCTATGAGTGCACCAGCTCCGACGAGGTCATCGACCTCCTCCAGGGCGGCCAGGGCGTCTTCGGCATCGCCATCGGCGGTGTCTGGCGCGAGATCGAGGGTTCGCTCGCCGAGCTTCCGAGCGAGCGGGCCATCAGCGACGACGACAGCGCGGCGGACGAGCTCGCCGCCCGCCGCCGTGCCCGCGAGGTCGGCTGACCCATCCTGCTCGACGAACCCGGCACCGCTCTCGCGGCGCCGGGTTCGTCGTCTCGGCTGGTAGCGTGTGGGTGCTGACGAAACCGCTCGGGAGAGTCTCCGTCGGCCCGGTGGGTCAGGGTCGTAGCGGAGCGCCGAAGGGGCAAACCTCCCCGGAACCTCTCAGGCGCCAGGACCGAGCGGACGAGGCAACTCTGGAAGTCCGCGGCTCCACCGCGGTCCGACAGAGGGGGAGGCGACCCTGTTCGATCCAGTCTCCGGGAGCCTCTGTGTCCGACCAGCCCTCACTGTCCCAGCTCGACGCACTCAACCGCTTCGCCGACCGGCACATCGGACCCGGGGAAGATGAGCAGCGGGCGATGCTCGAGGCCCTCGGCTTCCCCTCGCTCGACGCGCTCATGGAAGCAGCCGTCCCTCACGGCATCCGCACTCCTGCAGGCCTCGACCTACCGCCCGCCGCCGGAGAGGAAGAGGCAGCACGCCTCGCGCGTGAGACCGCCGCTCGCAACAACCCGCTCGAGGCCATGATCGGGCTCGGCTACCACGGCACGGTCACGCCGGCCGTGGTACGCCGCAACGTGCTCGAGGACCCGAGCTGGTACACCGCCTACACGCCGTACCAGCCGGAGATCTCGCAGGGTCGGCTCGAGGCCCTGCTGAACTTCCAGACCATGGTCGGCGACCTCACGGGCCTGCCCACCGCCAACGCCTCGCTGCTCGACGAGGGCACCGCAGCCGCCGAGGCCATGACGCTGGTCCGACGGGCGAACCGCAAGGCCGCGGGTCGGTTCGTGGTCGACGTCGACGCCCTCCCACAGACGATCGAGGTCGTCCGCACGCGCGCGTCCGCCATGGGGATAGAGGTCGAGGTGGCGGACCTGACCGACGGCCTGCCAGATGGGGAGATCAGCGGTGTCCTGGTCCAGTATCCCGGCGCCGGCGGCCGGGTGCTCGATCCCCGCCCGGTCATCGAGGCCGTGCACGAGCGCGGCGGGATGGCTGTGGTCGCGGCCGACCTGCTCGCCCTGACGCTGCTGGAGTCACCCGGCTCGATGGGCGCCGACGTCGTTGTGGGCTCCTCGCAGCGGTTCGGGGTGCCGCTGTTCTACGGCGGTCCGCACGCGGGCTTCATGTCGGTCCGTGCCGGCATCGAGCGGCACCTTCCCGGCCGCCTGGTCGGGGTCTCGGTCGATGCCGAGGGCAGGCCGGCCTACCGGCTCGCCCTCCAGACGCGCGAGCAGCACATCCGCCGCGACAAGGCGACCTCCAACATCTGCACCGCTCAGGTGCTCCTCGCCGTGGCGGCCTCCATGTACGCCGTGGACCCCGGTCCCGACGGGCTACGCGCCATCGCTCGGCGGGTGCACCGGTATGCCGCCGTCCTGGCGCAGGCGCTGCGAGAGGCGGGCGTCGAGACCGTCCACGAGCAGCTCTTCGACACCGTGCTGGCGCAGGTCCCCGGGCGGGCGGAGGCGGTCGTGTCCGCCGCGCGCGAGGCCGGGGTCCACTTGCGCCTCGTGGACGAGGACCATGTGGGGATCTCCACCTCGGAGACCACCACCACGAGGCATCTCGAGGCGGTTCTCGCATCCTTCGGCGCCACCGACCTCGACCTCGACGCCGTGGACGGTCGCACGGGCGACGCGCTGCCCGACAACCTGCGGCGGACGACCGAGTTCCTCACCCACCCGGTCTTCAACTCCCATCGCTCGGAGACCTCGATGCTGAGGTACCTGCGCCGCC
>DASSMS010000199.1:0-16341 GCA_035688575.1 Nocardioidaceae bacterium | reverse complement strand
GCCGGCGCGAGCAGGCGTCCGGCGTACTCGTCGGGGCTGCGCACGTCGATGAGGTTCTTGACGCCGATCGCCTCGACGACCTCGTCACGGAAGGCCCGGATGGAGCGGTCCTGCTCCTTCGCGGTGTACGTGGTCTTCTCGCGGGTGGGCACGGCCTCGACGAGCTCGCGGCTCTCGAGCTCCCACTTCTTGCGGCCGCCGTCGAGGAGCTTGACGTCCTGGTGGCCGTAGAGCTTGAAGTACCAGTAGGCGTAGGCCGCGAACCAGTTGTTGTTGCCGCCGTACAGCACGACGGTGTGGTCGTTGCTCACCCCTCGGTCCGACAGCAGCGCGGAGAACTGCTCGCGGTTCACGAAGTCGCGGCGGACCTGGTCCTGGAGGTCGACGCTCCAGTCGAGCTTGATGGCGTTGCGGATGTGCCCCTTGTCGTAGGCGGTGGTGTCCTCGTCGACCTCGATGAGGACGACGTTCGGGTCGTCGAGATGCTCTTGGACCCAGTCGGCTGTGACGAGTACTTCGTTGCGGCTCATGAGGGTGTTTCCTTTCGGGGTTGGGTGCGCTAGCCGGCTTGTGGGTTGGTGGTGGAGCTGTAGGTCGTGCTGGGCGTGGGCCGGTTCGGGAGCGCCTGACGCACGAGCAGGTAGAGCTCGCAGCCGAGGCAGAACCCGAAGGCGGCGTTGAGGAAGGCCGCGGCGAGCGCGAAGCCGGTGGCCACGAGGCCGAGGACCGTGACACCGGTGAGGAACCCGGTCAGGGCGACCAGGGCGAACGCGAGGCCGACGGTCTGCGCGAACCTCGGCGGCGCCGCGTCCTCGAGCTCACCCGGCGGGCCGAGGCGTGGCCGGACGAGGCGCTTGAAGAGCCAGGCGTACGGCGTGCGCTGGATCCCGCCGAGCGCACCGGCGGCGAACAGCGCTGCCTGTACGACGAGCAGGGCGGTCGCCGTGGGCGACGGCGCGGTGAGCAGCACGACCGCGAGGACGAGGGTGGTCAGCGTGGCTGCGAACCGTGGCCCTCGTGGGTCGATGCGGGTTGGACTGGTCCCGGGGTCGGGCATGGGTGATCTCCTGCGTAGGGCATGCGACGCGATCGCATCACTCCGGCTACAAGCCTGGGCCGATGCTGGGGATGCGGCAAGGGCATGCTGGATGAGGACGGCCTGGGAAGGCACGGGTACGTCGGGGCGACGGCCTGTTCAGGGGTTCAGGCGACGAGGTCCGAAGCGGACCGGGACGGAGGACGTACCCGTCAGGACATTCGACACAGCGCCGAGCGCACCAGGCAGTGGTCCACTGCGCGGCGCTTGGTCAGCATGGTCGAGAACATGCGTAGAGACTAGGGGACCTGTTCCGGCACCGTCAGTCGCGTCTTGAATGGTGGACTGTGGGTCCAGGATGTAAGAATCAGATGGCTTTCCCGGTCGCGGAGACCATCGCCTGCCACAGGTCGGTGATCGAGGTCGACGCCTCACCGATCAGCTCGGCCACCTCGCGGTGCCTGCGCCGCGCCCCTTCGGTCGGGTCGGCCAGGTCGTAGTCTTCCGAGCCCACGGCCCAGCGGTGCCCTGCCGCCTTGGAGACGAACTCCTCCGGGGACCTCTCCGGCTGCAGCAACCGCGCGAGCGTGGCGAACTCTCGCAGCGTGAAGGTGCGCCGGAGCGCCGCAGGCTCGTCCTCGAGGGCGCGAGAGCGTAGTGCTCGGGTCACGGCGAGCACCAGGTCGGCCTCGCGCATCATCGCCCGGGTGAGCTGGCGCGCGACGAACCCGTCGGCCGCCCCACCCAACCGCTGGAGCTCCTTCTCCGCGAGGGCATCCATGGGCGCCCCCTCCAGAGCCCGGACCCCGGCGCTCGAAATGTCGACGGTGTCCGCCGCATCGCCGAGGACCAGGTCGAACTTGTGACGCAGATGCCGCTCCGCGAGCGGGGAACGGCAGTCGTTTCCGACGCTGACGACGAGGATCCGGAAGGGTCCGGTCATGGCAGCTCTCCTGATCTGGTGACGAGCCCGAGATCATTGAGATGGAGCAAGAACGCGTGGACGTCGGCCCTGACGTGAAGCGGGTGCACCCGGAAGGCACGTGCCACGAGACCGACGAGCCTGACCTCCGAGTCCTCCTCGGCGAGGAGGTGCCAGATCATCGCGGCCGTTCCCTCGAGTACGACGGGCGGCGCCGCCGGCGAGCTCAGGTCGAGAGCGACGATCCGGTCGTCCTGCTCCACCGCGGCGATGTCGCCGGACCGTCGCCAGACGCTGTTGGTGAGTACGTCGCTCATGCCCGCACCGCCTTCTGGTTCGCACCGGACGTCGTGGCGCGTTGGCGCGCGACGCCCTCGCTCGTGGGCTCGTCCGCAGGCTGCCGCCGCCAGACGATCCTGGCCGCGCGCGGGAGGTCCTCGAGTCCCCGGCGGAGCCTGCGCACCCGTGCCTCGAAGAGGCCCCACGCACCCGGCGCGGCATCCGGTTGTGCCTTCCGGACCTCAGCCTCGGTAAGGACGAGCGCGTGCCACAGCATCGGTGGCCACTGCCGCTTCCGCGCATGCCTGAGCTGGTAGAGGTAGGCGACGGTCTTCACACCGCTCGAGCTCGTCCGGATCTGCCAGGCCTCCAGGTCCTTGGCCGGCGTCGTGCCTTCTCCGAGCTTGGGAGCACCGATCGCGTCGAGGAACGGGCGAAGTGTGTCGGCCGCACCCGTCGCGACCGCGAGCTCGGCGAGCTCGCGCAGCTGCCCTTGGTCAAGAGCTTCGCCCAGCGCCTCGGTCATGAACGCGAGGTCGCGGCGACTGCGTTCGTAGGACGGGTCGCGCAGCGCGTGCAGGGCGGCGACCGCCGTGTTCCCGAGGATGTCCGGACAGGGGACCTCACGCCCCGCGATGGCGGCGGTCGTACGTCGTGCCCACAACACCTCGAACACGTCCTGCGGGTCTGCGAAGAACCCGGGGAAGCGATCGTGTACGTCGATCTCGCAAGGCCAGTTGTCGTGGCGGTAGGCCTTGGAGTGGAACGTCATGACGTGCGCACCCGTGCCGGGCACCTCGATGCGCCAGCCGATCTCGCGGAGTCGCTGCTGCATCTCCTCGAAGCGCGACGGGTCTACGAGCACGTCAACGTCGACGGACTGCCGCTCCGGCCGGAGCCCCTGCATCGCCAGGATCGGGCCCTTGATGAACAGCACCCGGATTCCCGCGTCCTCCGCCACCCGCGTCACCAGAGAGTGCAGGAGGGGAATGGCCTCCCCGGAGCAGAGATGCTGGCCGGTCGCTCCGTTACTGCCCCGCGTGGCCATGTTGCGACCGACCTAGGCCCGGTTGAGCGACAACGGCGATGAATCGGTCTTGGGCCCGGCCACCGCATCGGTTCCGTTGACAGAAACACTGCCGGTGATCGCCGAGTTCGTGTTTCCGTCTCTCAGTCCGGTGAACCTCAGTCCTGTTTCCGACCAGGTATTCGTGGCCTGCGCTCCAGCCAGTGACTTGACGAACGTGCGCGTGGTGGAGGCATTACCGGAAGGCGCCCATCCGTTCGGCGGAGTAACGGGTGCAGCGATACCGCCGGTGAAAGCAATCGTCACGGTTACTGCCGCAGGCGGCCTCCACCCAGTTGTGGATACCGAGAACGACATGTTCGTGCTCCGTTGCTCGTTCGACCCGGTGCCGATCCCGGTGAAGCTCCCCGCCACGGCGGAGACGTCGAGTGTGGCTCCCGAGACGGCGACCGCAGGCGCGGCGGCGACGACCTGCACGAGCGGGACGCTCCAGGCGGCGGCCGCGCCGGCCTTCATGACCGAGCGGCGGCTGACTCCACGACTAGTCACGCTGCTGTTTTCGGAGTCGCCCGAAATCGACTGAAACGAATTCATCCCACTGCCTCTTCTTCCAAAGAGGGGTCCCCACCCCGGATGTATGAAGAAGCACGCCCCCCATGGAAGTGCCCCCCGGCACATCCCCGATGTGCCTCAGCGCATCCCCCCGGATGCGCTCGAATGCGAGCCTAAGGGCATTTCGGACAAAACATGACGGGAAAAGCAGAAACTGGGGGCCCCAGGACCCTCGCCTTTACTGGGCCGTCCCCGGTTCGAGGTCCGAGGCTGCGATTTCCAGCAGTCCTTGAGCCACCAGTTCTTGAACAGCGGCAGCCGTCGCACCAGGCAAGTCCGTGCCGTCGGGCGGCGCCCCGAAAGCCTCCTCCAGGACGGCTGCCACGACATCGACCGATACGGTCTCGTCGCCGATCGCGGCGAGGATCGTGGTCGCGAGCTCTGACAGCACCAACACCCGGTCACCGACCAGCACAGCCGACTCGCCACCCTCGGCGTACTCGTCGAGGAACGGGACCCGGCGCACCCTCATGACCCCTCCGCCATGAGCTTCCCTACGACGGGCTCGAGGTCGGCAGCCTCGCGGTACGACACCTGCCGCAGGCCACCCGCGGCATCCACCAGCGACACGATTCGGTTCAACGGCCGGGGACGGCTCCCCACGAACGAGACCTGAGGGCACAGCAGCCCGAGCGCGTGGACGTTCCGCACCGGGGCGAGCGTCGGTGAGGAGGGTGCGTCGGCGCGGCGGTCGAGGTACAGCACCGACACGACACGGGGCGAGTGGTGCGGTGCCGCGAGCCCCAAAGACGACGGGGCCGCCTGGTCCTTCACGCGGGACGCCGCGCTGGTGATCAGGGAGAGCGGCTTGGGGAATGGCACCACGCCGTGGTCGTCGCGGATGGCAGCGCACTCGTCGGTGACGTACCCGAACGACCGGCCGAGTGTCCGGGCAAGCGTCGTCTTGCCTGCTCCCGAGGGCCCGGCCAGCACCACCGCCGCGCCCGACACGGGGTCGGACAGCACGCAGGCATGCATCATCAACAGCGAGCTCGCCCGCATCGTGATCGCCCGGGTCGTGACGAGCGGGGTCAGCCAGTGCATCAGCTCTTCCAGGCAGGTGCCGGCCACGACGCCGGCGGCGCGCGCCGTACACACCGCTTCGTCGTCTTTGTCCAGAAACGCCTCGATCACGACCCCGTCTGGGTCAGAATGTCCGGCGGGGGAATCGGTCAGACACCACTCCCAGGCCACCTCGAGCGCCTGGGCGAGCTCTGATGATCGGCTCCCCGATGCGCGAACGACGACGGGTACGCCGAGCGCCGTGAGGTGGACGGTGTGCGATCCGCCCGAAATGTCCTGGCGCATAGGAAGAACTGTAGGCGGCGAACCAGGCCGCAAGTCGGGCTTCGCCGGCATCGGGCGGTCGGAGCCATCTCAGGGGGCTTAGGACCATGGAACTCACCGACTACCTGCGCATCCTCCGTGCACACTGGCTCGGCGTGCTGCTGCTGACGCTCGCCACCGCCACCGCGGCGCTGGCTTTCAGCCTCACCCAGCCGAAGGTGTACGCCGCGAACGCCAACGGCTTCGTGAGCTCCGGCCTCAACGACAACCCCGCCCTCGCCTCGGTCAGCGACAGCCTCGCCAAGTCCCGCGCCAAGTCGTACGTCGACATCGCGAAGAGCCGGGCCACCGCACAGGCCGTCATCGACGACCTCGAGCTCGACGCCGCTCCCTCCTCCCTCATCGGGAACATCGAGGTCGAGCAGCCCATCGACACCGTGCTGATCAAGGTCACCGCGCGGGCGGGCACGCCCCTCGAGGCGCAGCAGCTCGCCGATGCCTGGATCGCGGCCCTCGCCGACCAGGTCGACCAGATCGAGGACCCGCGCGGGCGCGACCGCGCCGGGACCCTGCAGGTCGTGCCCGTCGAGTCGGCCGAGCTGCCGACGGCGCCGGTCTCGCCGCAGACCGACCGCAACGTCCTCCTCGGGCTCGTGCTCGGCCTCCTCCTCGGCCTCGGCTACGCGGTCGTCCGCAACCAGCTCGACCGTCGGATCCGCTCCGCCGCAGCCGTCGAGCAGCGCTTCGGCGTCACCGTCGTCGGCGCGATCCCCGGCGACCCGGGCTTGCAGCACGACCCGGGCACGCGCGCGCCCATCGCGGTGTTCGAGGAGAGCGACACCAAGCAGCGAACCGGGTCGGCGGAGGCCTTCCGCAAGCTGCGCACGAACCTGCGCTTCATGGACGTCGACAACCCACCCCGCGTGATCGTGGTGACCAGCCCGCAGCAGGGCGACGGCAAGTCGACCGTGGCGGCCAACCTGGCAGCGGCGATCGCCGCCTCCGGCGAGAGGGTGACCCTGGTCGACGGCGACCTCCGCCGGTCGAGCGTGGCTCAGTCGTTCGGGCTCGTCGAGGGCGCCGGGCTGACCGACGTACTCACCGGCCGCGTCGACGTCGCCGACGTGACCCAGCAGCCTGCGCGGCACGCGAACCTGTCGATCCTCGCCGCCGGCGCCACGCCGCCGAACCCCAGCGAGCTCCTCGGCTCCCAGACGATGCGCGCGCTGCTCCGGCAGCTCGCCGAGGACGGCATCGTCATCGTCGACGCACCTCCGCTGCTGCCCGTCACGGACGCCGCCGTCCTGACGGCCGTGACCGACGGCGCGTTCGTGGTGATCTCCACCGGGAAGACGCTCGACACCGACCTCGAGGGAGCCCTCAACCACATCGAGGCCGTCAGCGGACGGACCCTCGGCATCGTGTTCAACCGGGTCCCGCGTCGCGAGTCCGACGCCGGCTACTACGGCGGGTACTACCGAGCGGATGCCCCGACCGCGCAGGCACCCGCCGCAGGAACGCGGACCGACAAGGTCACGACGCCGTAGCTCGTCAGGACAGGCTGCTCGCGAGCGTCGCCAGGACCTCGTCGCGGGTCGGGGCGCCGCTGGCGCGCGAGACCTCACGGCCGTGGGCGTCGAGGATCAGGGTGGTCGGCGTACGCGTGACACCCAGGCGGCGGACCAGCTCGAGGTGATGCTCGGCGTCGACCTCGACGTGGACGACACCGGGTACGACGGCGGCCACCTCCGTCAGCACCCGCCGGGTCGCCCGGCACGGCGCGCAGAACGCCGAGGAGAACTGCAGCAACGTCGCCCGCTCGCCGAGGTCGTGCTCGATGTCGGCGCCGTGGAGGACGCTCACCGGCCGCTCCTCAGTCACATCGCCCGTGACGGCGCCGCGGACCTGATGCGTGCCCCGGAAGCGCCCGTCGCGCACAGCGCGCCACAGCCCGAAGGCGGTCGCGGCCGCGAGTACGACGACCAGGACCCACGCTCCATCACTCACAGACGGGATTGAACCACCTCGTGTCGTGCGGGCTCGGGTCGTGGGCGGCCCGTCTCGCCATGCGACGCACCGTCACGTGCGGCGTCGGGTCGTGGGCGATCCGTCTCGCCATGCGACGGCGTGATGGTCGTCCGCACCGGCACTCGCCCGAGCGGCGACCCGACCCGCGCCATTGCGCACAACGGAAAACCCCCGCCGGACCCGAGGTCCAGCGGGGGTTCGTCCTTCGGGACGGGAGCCGCAGGGAGGTCAGCTTCCGGCCTGGGACCGCTTGCGAGCGATCAGGAAGCCACCCGCCGCCAGGAGGGCGGCACCGGCAGCCAGGATGAGGCCGTACTGGCCCGCACCCGTGGCCGGCAGGATGCCGGAGGCCGGGGCCACCGTGGCAGGGGCGCGGTTCGCGGCCGGCGACTCGAGCTCGGCGTCAGCCGGCGGGGCCTCCGCCTCGACACCGGCGACCTCGTCGGCCGTCACCGGCGTCACGATGGCGGGGACCACGCACTCGCCCTCGTCGTTCATGGTCGCGCCCTCGGGGCAGGTCTCCTCCGTGGGGACCACGCACTCACCCTCGTCGTTCATCTCCGCACCCTGCGGGCAGCCCTCGTCGGTCGTGGGGACGACGCACTCACCGTCGACCATCTCCGCACCCTCCGGGCAGGTCTCCTCCGTGGGCACGACGCACTCGCCCTCGTCGTTCATCTCGGCGCCCTCGGGGCAGGTCACCTCGAACTCGCCGGACTCGGTCTCCCCGGTGCAGCCGGTGTGGGCCGGGTTGGACTGGCCGATGCCCTGGTTGCGGTCGCACTCGTAGCCGGCGTTGTGGTCGCTGCCGTCGGGGTACTGGCCCTTGGGGTTCTTGTTGTCGGCCTTGCCGACGCAGCCGGCGCACGGCTTGCCCTTGGCCTCGCCGTCGCCCATGCCGTTCTCCGAATCGGAGCCGTCACGGGTCGAGCAGTAGTTGTGCTCCGGGCCGTCCTCACAGTCCCCCGCGTTCGCACCGCCGTCGTTCTCGTCGGCGGTGCTCTCGGGCTGCGGCTCGTTGTACTCGCCCTCGGTCGAGGCGGTGCCCTCGCTGTGGTCAGGCCCGGTGTTCGCGTCCTTCTTGCCCTTGGACTTCGTGGCGTCGTCCGTGCTCTGCTGCTCGGTCGTCGTCTCCTCCGAGGCCGTGGAGTCCTCGGTCGACGTGGTGACGGCGAACGACGGGCTCATCGCCCCTGCCGCCAGGAAGACCGTGACCGTCGCGGCTGCGGCTACGCGCACCACCTTGTGCCTGATCTGCATCGCATTCCCCTCGTTTTCCCCGGTCCCGCGCTGGGACCAAAGCGGTGTCGTCGGCGCGCGCGGTTGGACGCCGGCAGACCCTCAACGGCGCGCGAGGAGAGAGGTTACGGCCATATAGCCCGAAATAACTATTTTTTACGATCCGAGGAACTAGTCACCGTCCGGCCGGCGGTCCCAGGCCCCTGCCGGGGGCCGTCGATGAAGCCGCCTCGGAAGCAGCCTCGGGCGGCCTTCAGCCCCCGGCGAAGGGCGGGAGCAGCTCGACGGTGTCGCCGGGCCGGAGTACGACGGTCGCCGGGTCCGACGTACCGACCGGCCGGTCGCCGACGAGGACCGAGCACACCGACAGCACGTCCTTGAGACGAGGCCTGTCGGCGTGCCGCGCGACCAGCTCGTCGAGAAGCTGCGACAGGGTCAAGGGCCCCGGAACCGACTCCTCGGACACCCCCGCTGCCGCCCGGGCGCCGGCCCAGTAGCGCACGAGGACTCCCCCCGCGACAGGGGCGGACTCAGAAGAAGAGTCGACCATGTCCGGTATCCTGCCTCATCGGACCAAGCCCGGCACGCGCTGTCCAACGGACCCGTCGCCGGCGATGGTCGGGTGACGATGCGCGGCTCAACGGCGAGTCGGAGACTCCCCCTCAATCGAGGAGGTGCCCTTGAGCACCCTGCTCCTCCTGACGAGCGCCCTGCAGCCGTCCGCCGAAGTCCTTCCGGCCCTCGCCCTGCTTCCCCACCACGTGAAGATCCTTCCCGCGGTGGGGAGCGCGCTGCTCGAGGCGCCCGACTCCGACGTCGTGCTCATCGACGGCCGCAAGGACCTCGCCCACGCCCGCGACCTCTGTCGCCTGATCCGTACGACGGGGTCGGACCAGCCGGTGCTCCTGATCGTGACGGAGGGCGGCCTCTCGGTGGTCGCGGTCGACTGGGGCATGGACGACGTGCTGCTCTCGACGGCCGGCCCCGCGGAGCTCGAGGCGCGGCTGCGCCTGGCGATCGGCCGGCTCGCCGCCCAGAAGGAGAACGAGGACCCGGAGGCGCACGTCATCCGGTCCGGCGAGGTCACGGTCGACGACGCGACGTACACCGCGAAGCTTGGTGGACGGCCGCTGGACCTGACGTTCAAGGAGTTCGAGCTGCTGAAGTTCCTGGCCCAGCACCCCGGCCGGGTCTTCACGCGGCAGCAGCTGCTGCAGGAGGTCTGGGGCTACGACTACTTCGGGGGCACCCGGACCGTCGACGTCCACGTGCGGCGGCTGCGGGCCAAGCTCGGCACGGAGAACGAGTCGCTGATCGGGACCGTCCGCAACGTGGGCTACCGCTTCGTGCTGCCTCCGGTGGACCGGAGCGCGAGCGAGGATGCCGAGTCGGCGGAGGAGCAGTCGGCGGTCTCCGACTAGCTCCCCGACTGGGTTCGACCGGCTCGGCCGGCGTCTGGCTGGACCGGCCTCTGGCGTCGGGCTGAGCCCGGGGTGGGTCAGGCGGCGGCGATCGGCGCGGTGGCCGCCTCGGTCGTTGCCGGTGCAAGGTCGGCAGCGGGAGCGGGCTCCCGGGTGGCCATCGGAGTCTCCAGCCCGTCGCCGAGCGTCTCCTCCAGTCGCGCAAGCCACATCAGTAGACCAAGGCACAGGAACGGGACGGTTAACGCGAACGTGAGCATCCACGCTTCGTTCATGACGGAAACTCCCAAAGCCTCGACAGGTGCACGGACGCAACGTGCCCGCAGTGCGCGGGTTCATGCGTTTGTTCCTAGAGTGGCCACGTGATTCTGATCTCGCGGGTTAGCTCTGACCAGTACGACGCGCCGGGAACCGGATCGGTTGCCTCTGCTGAGGAGACAGTAGCGGAGTCACTCGGTCGGGTGACAAGTGCTGCCGCAAGGAAAGACGGCCGCAGCCCCCTCAACGAGGCCACTCTCCTGTCGCTGCGCCACGACGGCCTGAGCGGCAAGGCGTTGTGGGTCGCCCGCGACGACCGGGACTCCGTGGTCGGCTTCGCGCTGGCCGACGCGGAGCCCGAAGGCCTCGCGACCGACCAGTCGGTCGAGGTGAACCTCGTCGTCGACCCGGCCGCTCGCCGCGGGGGTGCGGGGAGGGCGCTGGCCGAGGCGGTGCTCGAGTCGTTCGCGGACGCCGAGGTCACGGCCTGGTCCCACGGGAACCATCCCGCCGCTGCACACCTGGCCGAGGCCCTCGGGTTCGCGCGGATCCGTGACCTGTGGGTCATGCGCCGCCCGCTGTCCGAGGACCACCCCCTCCCCGAGATCGTCCCGGCGGGCGGGATCGTCGTACGCCCCTTCCGGCCTGGCGAGGACGAGGACGCGTTCCTCGCGCTGAACGCCGAGGCCTTCGCGGGGCACCCGGAGCAGGGGGCGATGACCCGGGCGGACCTCGACCAGCGGATGGCCGAGCCATGGTTCGACCCGGCCGGCTTCTTCGTCGCCGAGCCCGAGGACGCCCCCCGCAACGAGGCGAACGAGATCGTCGACAGCCCGTCGCTGCTCGGCTTCCACTGGACGAAGGTGCACCAGGACGAGGACCCGCCGGTCGGTGAGGTGTACGTCGTGGGGGTCTCCCCCGCAGCCCAGGGCCGAGGGCTCGGCAAGGTGCTCACCCTGACCGGCCTCCACCACCTGCGCGACCGCGGGCTCGGCGAGGTCATCCTCTACGTCGAGGCCGACAACGAGCCTGCCGTGGCGGTGTACGCAGGCCTCGGTTTCACCCACGCCGACGAGGACACAGACGTGATGTATGCACGTCGTGGGGCGCGGTCCTGACCGGCGTCGCGGACCTCCTCCGACCGACCGCGGCCGCTCTGGCCGAGGCGCGGGCCCTCCGGCAGAAGCCGCGGGCCCTCTGGCCGAGCCGCGGGCCCTGGACTACTAGGCGAGGGCGCGCTTCAGCTTGATCGCCATCTCGGCCATAGCGGCCCGGTTCGTGCGTCCGACGCCGACGATGTTCGCGAAGCCGTGGATGAAGCCGGCGTACCTCTTCATCTCGACCTCGAGGCCGTGCTCGGCGAGCAGCTGCGCGTAGGCCTCCCCTTCGTCCCGGAGCGGGTCGAACCCGGCCGTGGCGACGAAGGCGGGCGCCAGGTTCGGCGGGAACTTCTCGTGGAAGTACACCGAGACCTCCGGATCCATCCGGTCACCGTCACCGCGGAGGTACGACGCCTCGGCGAGATCCAGGAACTGCGTGGTCAGGAAGAACCCCTCACCGAAGATCCTCCGGCTGTCGCTCTTCTCGGCCATGTTCGTGACCGGGTAGATCAGCAGCTGGTACCTCACCGGCAGGCCCGTCTCCGCGGCGCGGATCGCCGTGACCGCACTGAGGTATCCCCCGGCCGAGTCACCCCCCACGGCGATCCGCTCGGGGTCCACGCCGAGCTGCTCGGCGTACTCGTTCACCCACTGGAACGACGCCCAGCAGTCGTCGACCGCGGCAGGGAACCGGTGCTCGGGCGCGAGCCGGTAGTCGATGGAGACCACCCGGACGTTGGCGCCCTCCGCGAGGAAGCGGCAGACGGCGTCGTGGGAGTCGAGGTCGCCGTACATCATCCCGCCGCCGTGCACGAAGAACAGCAGCGGTGACGGCTTGGGGCTGGCGACCTGGCTGCGGGGCACGTACAGCCGTGCCGGGATCTCCTCCTCGGCGCCGGGGATCCTCAGGTCGCGCACGAGGCCGATCGGCTGGTTGCCGCCGACGAGCTTGGACTGGCGCAGGATCGCCGTGCGCGCCTCGGCCATCGGCAGCGTCTCGGCCGCGGGCTCACGCAGGATCTTCTGGAGCCGGAGCATCCACTGGGTCTCGAGGTCGAGCACCTGCCCGTCGACGACGACCGGCCGGCCGGCCAGGGCCCTCATCACCGGAGCGGGCAGGCCCATGAGGGCTCGGAAGACTGCGGGCTCGACCGTGTCGATCATTGCGTGGGCCATGCGCGCAAGATACCCCCGACCTAGGGCGATTCCGGCTTCGGCTACCGCCGTTTCACAGCCGGTGCCACGATGACCATATGAGCGCGCCCGAGATCTCGTTGCCGACCCTTGTCGAAGACAGGTTCCTGGACCGCGAGCTCTCGTGGTTGCACTTCAACACACGGGTGCTCGAGCTGGCCGAGGACGACACGCTGCCGCTCCTCGAGCGCGTGCGCTACCTGGAGATCTTCTCCTCGAACCTCGATGAGTTCTTCATGGTCCGGGTGGCCGGCCTGAAGCGGCGCATCGCCGCCGGCGTCGCCGTCCGCGCCGCGTCCGGCCTCATGCCACGGGACGTCCTCGAGCAGATCTGGAGTACGACGGGCGCCCTCATGGAGCGGCAGGCCGCGCTGTTCCGCGACGAGATCGTCCCGGCGCTGGCGAAGGAGGACATCGAGCTCCTGCGCTGGGCCGACCTCTCCCGCGAGGAGCAGAAGCAGCTCAAGAAGCAGTTCAAGGAGCGGCTCTTCCCGGTGCTCACGCCGCTGGCCGTGGACCCGGCGCACCCCTTCCCCTACATCTCCGGGCTGTCGCTGAACCTGGCCGTGCTCGTGCGCAACCCCGCCACCGGCAAGGAGCACTTCGCCCGCGTGAAGGTCCCGCCGATCTTCTCGCGGTTCGTCGCCGTGGCCGAGCAGAGGTTCGTCCCCCTCGAGGACGTCATCGCCGAGCACCTGAAGTCGCTGTTCCCCGGCATGCAGGTGATCGCCGTACACACCTTCCGGGTGACCCGCAACGAGGACCTCGAGGTGGAGGAGGACGACGCCGAGAACCTCCTCGCCGCGCTGGAGAAGGAGCTCCTCCGCCGTCGCTTCGGGCCTCCGGTGCGCCTCGAGGTCGAGGAGTCCATGGACGGGCACATCCTCGAGCTGCTCATCTCCGAGCTGGGAGTCTCTCGGGCCGAGGTGTTCCGCCTCCCCGGGCCGCTGGACCTCCGAGGGCTCGGGGTGATCGCGGACCTGAACCGCGCCGAGCTGAAGTACCCCGCGTTCGTCCCGTCGACCCACAACGACCTCGCCGAGGTCGAGACGGCCTCACCCGTGGACGTCTTCGGCGCCCTGCAGCGGCGGGACGTCCTCCTGCACCACCCGTACGACTCGTTCTCCACCTCGGTCCAGCGGTTCATCGAGCAGGCCGCCGACGACCCGAACGTCCTCGCGATCAAGCAGACCCTCTACCGCACCTCCGGCGACTCCCCGATCATCGACGCCCTCATCGACGCCGCCGAGCTCGGCAAGCAGGTCCTCGTGATCGTCGAGATCAAGGCCCGCTTCGACGAGCAGGCCAACATCAAGTGGGCGCGCAAGCTCGAGCAGGCCGGCTGCCACGTGGTGTACGGGCTCGTCGGGCTCAAGACCCACTGCAAGCTCTCGCTCGCCGTACGCGAGGAGCCCGAGGGGATCCGCCGCTACACCCACATCGGGACCGGCAACTACAACCCGAAGACGGCCCGGCAGTACGAGGACTTCGGGCTCCTCACCGCGGACGCCGAGATCGGCGAGGACGTCGCGCACCTGTTCAACAACCTCTCCGGGTTCTCGCGCCACACCGAGTACCAGCGACTCCTCGTCGCGCCCGAGTCGGTGCGCTCCGGACTGATCGAGCGGATCCGCGCCGAGGTCGCCAACCACAAGGCGGGCCTGCCGGCGCGGATCCGGATCAAGGCGAACTCCGTCGTCGACGAGGTGCTGATCGACGAGCTGTACCTCGCCTCGCTGGCCGGCGTGCCCGTCGACCTCCTCACCCGGGGCATCTGCGCCCTCCGGCCCGGCGTCCCCGGGCTCTCCGAGAACATCCGGGTCCGCTCGGTCCTCGGACGCTTCCTCGAGCACAGCCGGATCTTCTGGTTCGAGAACGCCGGCTCGCCCGACGCCTGGATCGGGTCGGCCGACCTCATGCACCGCAACCTCGACCGGCGCGTCGAGGCCCTCGTGCAGCTCCCCGGCGAGGCCCAGGTCGAGGAGGTCGGCCGGTTGCTCGACCTCGCCTTCGACCCGAACACCTCCACCTGGGAGCTTCAGCCCTCGGGCGAGTGGGAGCGGCATGCCTTCGACGCCGAGGGGGCGCCGTTGCGCGACATGCAGGAGGTCCTCATCCAGAGCAGGCGCCGCCGCTCCCGCTGACCTTCTCGAGCCTCCGGTCGGTTGGACCCAGCCTGGTCGGGGTCCCGCGCCAGTCACCCTGCCCGTCGTACCGCCCGCCACCCTGCCCGTCGTACCGCCATTCAGTTCCAAACCACTCGTCCCGCACCCCGGAAACCACGTTCTGGAACTGAACCGCGCTCCCGCCGTCGCACCGCAGGCGGCTGCTCCGCGCTCACCTCTGCCGCGCCGCCACTCACGGGCTGTGGATGACGACTCGCACGCCGAGTGTCCCCGCCGCCATGCTCGCCCCATGCCCGCTCGTGAGCACCGGTGGAACCCGGTCTGCGGCCCGCCCGACGTGCTTCATCGCCCGGTTCGCATCGACCCGACCGGCCGTCGCGGCCCCACGCCCGGCCAGGCGGTCGGGCCTCGCTGGCGACGCAGCAGCCACGGGTTCTACGTCCCGGCATCCGCGGACCGCTGCGTTCCGGAGCAGCGCATCCTCGAGGAGTCCATGCGCCTGCCTGCTGGCGGTGCGGTGACCGGGTGGGCCGCCTGCCGGCTGGCGTCGGCCAACTTCCTGGACGGCCTCACCCCGGACGGCCGCTCCGAGAGGCCCGTTCAGCTGGCTGTCGGGCCCGGGCAGAGCCGCCGCAAGGTGGAGGGGGTCGACTTCCTCCAGGACCGTCTAGACCCCGAGGAGGTCGTCGGCCGCCTCGGCATTCCCTGCACGAACGTCCTGCGAGCGCTGTTCGACGAGATGCGTCTCGCGGACGACGTACGTGAAGCCGTGGTCGCGATGGACATGATGGCGGCCGCCGAGCTGGTGTCGATCAGCCGGATGCGGGCGTACGCCGACGCACACGCCGGCTGGCGAGGCGTGCCCGTGGTCCGACAGGCGCTCGATCTGGCCGACGAGGACAGCCGTTCGCCCGCCGAGACCCGAACGCGACTCGTCTGGATCCTCGACGCCGGGCTTCCCCGACCGCTGGTCAACCGCCCCGTCTTCACCCTCGACGGGAAGCTGCTCGGGTACGCCGACCTCTTCGACGCGGAGGCCGGGATGTTCGGGGAGTACGACGGCGCCGAGCATCGACGCGCCTCCCGCCAGGCCCGTGACGTGGGTCGGGAGGACCGCTGTCGCAGGGCGGGCCTGGAGTACTTCAAGGTGACCGCCCTCGACCTGCCCGACCGTGCGCTCGTCGTGGACCGCATGAGAGCGACCCGCTCGCGTGCCAGGTTCCTTCCTCCGAGCCGGCGGAGATGGACCCTCGCCCCGCCACCGGGATGGTTCGAGCAGTCACCGGAGGATGCGATGACCCTCGACGAGAGACTCGCCTACCGCGCACGGCTCCATGGGCTCGCTGGCTGACCACATCCCGCACGGCCGTCGTTCGCCCGCGCAAGACCCACCTATCTGGCCGATGCGGCACGGCTCGCCACGACGCGGTGGTTCGGTCGCTTGTTCCGCGGCGTTCAGTTCCAAACCCAGGTTTTGAGCCCGCTGAACCTTGGTTTCGAACTGAACGGCGCGGGCGACCAGGCGGGCGCGAGCGGTACGGCGGCGGCAGGCGGGCGACCAGGCGGCGCGAGCGGAACGGCGCGGGCGACCACGCGGGCGTGAGCGGGAGGTCTCAGCAGGAGGCGAAGAGGAGGGGGCCGTCGGTGAGGTCGCTGAGCAGAGGCAGGTCCTCGGCGGTCGGCTCGAGGTCCATCACGATCTCGTTCCCGTCGGCAGCAGCCTCCACGACGCGGAAGCGCTCTCCGAAGGTGCCTCCTTGCCCCACCGCCTCTCCGGAGGCGAGCTCCACGCGGGGCCGTAGGTCGTCGGAG
>DASSMS010000117.1:0-85216 GCA_035688575.1 Nocardioidaceae bacterium | reverse complement strand
GAGGAGCTCATGAGATGAGCAACACCCTTACCGACACCACCCAGTCGAACGAGGCGGCTCCGCGGACGAAGAAGTCTCCGCTGAGCGGGCTCAGCTTCGACAGCTCCGCACCGCTGCTCGAGGTCGAGAACCTGCAGGTCGAGTTCCACACCCGCGACGGAGTGGCCCACGCCGTCAACGACGTGAGCTTCAAGCTGGGGGAGGGCGAGACCCTCGGCATCCTCGGCGAGTCCGGCTGCGGCAAGTCCGTCACGGCTCAGGCGATCATGGGGATCCTCGACACGCCACCGGCGAAGGTGACCGGCGGGCAGGTGCGCTACCGCGGCGTCGACCTGCTCCAGCTCGACGAGAAGACCCGTCGGCACATCCGCGCCAACAAGATCGCGATGATCTTCCAGGACGCGCTGTCGTCGCTGAACCCGGTCTTCACCGTCGGCTGGCAGCTCGGCGAGCTGTACCGCAAGCACACCGGCGCCAGCCGCAAGGAGGCCAGGGCAAAGGCGGTCGAGCTGCTCGAGCTGGTCGGCATCCCGGCGGCGAAGGCGCGGGTGAACGACTACCCGCACCAGTTCTCCGGCGGTATGCGCCAGCGCGTGATGATCGCGATGGCGCTTGCGCTGGAGCCTGACGTGATCATCGCCGACGAGCCCACGACAGCGCTCGACGTGACGGTCCAGGCGCAGGTGATGACGCTCCTGTCTGACCTGCAGCGTGAGATGCAGCTCGGACTCATCCTGATCACCCACGACATGGGCGTCGTGGCCGACGTGGCCGACAAGATCTGCGTCATGTACGCCGGGCACGCGGTCGAGCAGGCCGACGTGTACGAGATCTACGAGCAGCCCGCCCACCCCTACACCAAGGCGCTGCTGGAGTCGATCCCGCGGATCGACCAGAAGGGGCAGGAGCTCACCGTCATCAAGGGTCTTCCGCCGGCCCTGGTGAACCCGCCGTCGGGATGCGCGTTCCACCCGCGGTGCGCGTTCGCCCAGGACCGCTGCAAGACCGACGAGCCTCCGCTCTACAAGCTGCCCGGCAACCGTCGTAGTGCCTGTCACTACTGGGAGGAGGTCGTGAAGTCATGAGCATCGACGTAACCGAGAGAGAGCAGTTGAGCCAGGGCACCAACGACGACGTGGTCCTCGAGGTCCGCGACGTCAAGAAGTACTTCCCGCTTACGCAGGGCATCGTGTTCAAGCGCACGGTCGGCCATGTCAAGGCGGTCGACGGGGTTTCGTTCGAGCTCAAGAAGGGCGAGACCCTCGGTGTCGTGGGTGAGTCCGGTTGCGGCAAGTCCACGCTGGGGCGCCTGCTGATGGGCCTCGAGCGCCCGACGGACGGGTCGATCAAGCTCCTCGGCGAGGAGATGGCCGGCCTGAGCCCCCGTGCGATGAGGCGGATGCGCCGCAACATCCAGATCGTCCTCCAGGACCCGTACTCCTCGCTCGACCCGCGGATGACGGTGGGTGACATCGTCGGTGAGCCGTTCGAGATCCACACCGAGGTGCTGGGCAGGAAGGACCGCCGCCAGGCGGTGCAGGACCTGCTCGACGTGGTCGGTCTGAACCCCGACCACATCAACCGCTACCCGCACCAGTTCTCCGGCGGCCAGCGCCAGCGCATCGGCATCGCCCGCGCGCTCGCGCTGCGGCCGAAGATCCTCGTCTGTGACGAGCCCGTGTCGGCGCTAGACGTGTCGGTCCAGGCCCAGGTCGTGAACCTCTTCGAGCGGCTGCAGGACGAGTTCGGCCTGTCGTACGTCTTCATCGCCCACGACCTCTCCGTCGTACGTCACATCTCCGACCGGGTGATGGTGATGTACCTCGGGAAGGCCGTCGAGGTGGGCAACGAGTCGGAGATCTACGACCACCCGACCCACCCGTACACCCAGGCGCTCCTCTCGGCCGTGCCGGTGCCGGACCCGCGGCTGCGTGGGAACCGGGACCACATCGTCCTCGAGGGCGACGTGCCGAGTCCGGCGGACCCGCCGTCGGGCTGCCGGTTCCGCACCCGGTGCTGGAAGGCTCAGGACGTGTGCGCCACCGACGTCCCGCTGCTGGTCACCCGGGACGGTTCCGCACACCCCTCGGCCTGCCACTTCGCCGAGAGGCGGGACGTCGTGCACGCCGTCGAGAACCCCGTGGAGCTCCATGGCCTCGGTGGCCCGTCGACGAACGGCAGCCACCCGTCGACGAACGGCAGCCACCCGTCGTAGGGGTCTGAACGTCCACTGAGCAGGACCGGCGTCCGTCGCGGGCGCCGGTCCTGTTCGCGTTCCCAGACCCTCCCGGCGCCGCGTGGGGCAGACTGAAGGCGTGAGCAGCCAGGCCGCCCACGGTGTCCGTACGATGCTGTGGCGCAAGGGAGGCGACGTCGTCGAGGACTTCGTCCTCGACGAGGTGTCCGATCACCTGCACGAAGCAGGCTCCCTGGTCTGGGTCGACTTGTGCGATCCGAGTCCCGAGCTGCTCGACAAGCTCGCCGAGGAGCTGTCGCTCGACCCCCATGCGGTCGAGGACTCCATCGCCCACGCTGAGCGCCCCAAGGCGACGCGCCACGCCTCGCACACGTTCGTGACCGTGTACGCCACCCGGCTCGAGGTGGCCGATGGTTCCGGGCGCCCGGCGCTGGAGTCGCGGCTCGAGACGTGCCGCGTCTCGTCGTTCGTCCTTCCCAACGGAGTGGTGACCGTGCGTCGCACCGGCAGCTTCGACATGGCCGAGGTGGTGGAGCGTTGGCAGGACTTCCCAGACCTGGTCGAGCTCGGAGCAGGTGCGCTTCTCCACGGTCTGCTCGACGTCGTCGTGGACAGTCACTTCGACACCATCCAGCTGATGGACGACGCCATCGAGTCCCTCGAGGACCAGCTCTTCGACGAGAGGGCCAACGTCCGTGAGCTGCAACAGCGCACCTACCGGCTGCGCAAGGAGCTCGTGGAGCTGCGCCGCGTCGTCCTTCCTATGCGTGAGGTCGTCAACACGGTGATGCGGCACCGGGCGGACAGCAACGGACACGCCGGCGAGCTCGACGGCTGGTACGCCGACCTCTACGACCACGTCCTCCGCGCGTCGGAGTGGACCGAGTCGCTGCGTGACCTGGTGACGACGGTGTTCGAGACGAACATCGCTCTCCAGGACGCGCGGCTGAACGTGGTCATGAAGAAGCTCACGGGGTGGGCGGCGATCATCGCCGTTCCGACGGCCGTGACCGGGTGGTTCGGCATGAACGTCGCCTACCCCGGTATCGGCAGGTTCTCGGGCTTCGTTGCCAGCACGGTGGTGATTGCGACCTTGGCGATGACCCTCTACGTCCTCTTCAAGCGCCGCAACTGGATCTAGTCGAAGGAGACCCCGATGAGTGCTCCCATCGTGATCGTCGGTGCCGGACTTGCGGCCGCGAAAGCCGTGGAGGCCCTCCGCCAGGGCGGGTACGACGGAGATCTGGTCGTGTTCGGGGAGGAGCCGCATCGTCCCTACGAACGGCCGCCCTTGTCGAAGGAGTACCTGACCGGGTCCACGGAGCTCGCAGGGGTCTTCGTGCACGACGCCGACTGGTACACCCGGCACGACGTGGACCTGAGACCGGGGACCCGGGTCACCGGCCTCGACCTGTCCGGACGCCAGGTCACGGCCGGCACCGGGTCGCAGCCCTACGACAGGCTGCTCATCGCCACAGGAGCCTCACCCCGGCACCTGCCCATGGCAGACGAGAGCGGCGCGCCGGTCGCCTACCTCCGGACGATCGAGGACAGCAACCGCATCAAGTCCGAGCTCAGACCCGGCCTCCGGCTCGTCGTCGTCGGCGGCGGGTGGATCGGGCTGGAGGTCGCGGCAGCGGCCCGGGCAGCGGACGCCCAGGTCACCGTCGTCGAGAGCGCCGAGCTGCCGCTCCTGGCAGTCCTCGGCCCTGATGTCGCGGATATCTTCGCCTCACTCCACCGGGACTACGACGTCGACCTGAGAGTCTCCACCACGGTCACCGCGGTCCAGGAGTGGGACGGGCGCGCCGTCGTCCATCTCAGCGACGCCTCGACGGTCGACGCAGACCTCGTCGTCGTCGGGATCGGGGTGGTCCCGAACGCCTCCCTCGCGGAGGAGGCCGGCCTGCGGACCGGTGACGGGATCCTCGTCGACGAGTACCTGCGAACCTCGGACCCTCATGTCTACGCCGCCGGTGACGTGGCGGCCGTGGAGCGACCTGGCCTCGCGCGCCCGCTGCGGGTCGAGCACTGGGACAACGCCATCAACCAGGGCATCGTCGCCGGCCGCAACCTGGCCGGCGACAAGGTCGCCTACGACAGAGCGCCGTACTTCTTCACCGACCAGTACGACCTGGGCATGGAGTACGTCGGACAGGTGGCACCGGGGGACTACGACCGCGTGATCATCCGCGGCGAGACCACAGGCAGCCGGCTGTTCACCGCGTTCTGGCTCAGTGGGCACCGCGTGCTCGCGGGAATGCACGCAAACGACTGGGACGCGATCGACCCGATCCGCGGACTCGTCGGGGAGGACGTCGACCCGGACCGTCTGGCCGACGCCGCTGTCCCATTGTCCGAGCTCCTGTGAGAGCCGCGATAGGCCGCCTTGCGTCACGGGCGCTCTTGCCCGCGGCCGTCGTATTCGCCCTCTCCGCCGCCTGCTCGACCGGCACCGGCACCGACCGCCCCGGCACCCCGACCTCGGAGGAGGCTGGACAGGAGGTCACCGTGACCTTCACCCAGCTGCCCATCCAGGTGGGCACCAACGAGGGCCTGTTGCGCCTGACCAACACGGGTGCTACGGATCTCGCGGTCACCGGCGTCGGGCTCGACTGGTCGGGCTACGGCGGCGAGTTCGTCCGACCCAAGGACAGCGTGGTCGGGCCCGGCCAGACCCTGGACTTCCCGGTCCGGCTGCCCAGACCCGAGTGCGGCGACAGCTCTCCGGAGGTCGTGGGAGTGGTCGAGGTCGGCGAGGCGATGCTTCGAGAAGGGCTCGAGGACTCGGGCGTCGACCTCCTGCGCCGGGTGAGGATGCTGGCCTGCCAGGAACAGCTGGTCCGCGAGAGTGTGGACCTCGAGTACGCCGAGGAGTGGGCTGCCGAAGGCACCGGCCGGGACTCGTCGGTCCTGGGCCACCTACGGCTGGAGCGGCGTCAGGGCGACGAGCCGATCCGCCTCACCGCAGCCAAGGGGAGCGTGCTGTTCGAGCTCGCCCTGCCCGGGCCCTCGACGCTCCCGCGCGGCGTTCGATCCGGCGAGGCGCCCTTGCGCATCCTGCCCGGCGGCCGTTGTGACGAGCACGCTCGCAGCCAGGCGACCGCGCCTTTCGCGTTCCGGCTCACGTTGCGCATCGGGCGGGAGACTGCGACGGTGCCCCTGCCACCACCTCGTCACGTCCAGGTGAAGGCCAACGAGCTGCTCGACCGGGCCTGCGGGTGAGCCGGCGGTCGTCAGGACTCGAGGGGAGAGCCTCCCGAGCTCAGGCGGACTGGACGGTGTAGACGACTGTCTGCACCCGGATCATGCCGTTGTCGAAGATGAACGTGTCAATCCCGTCCTCGACCTTGCGACCGCCACCCGTGGCCTTCCACTCCAGGTAGAGCACGTCGTCGGCGAACGTTGTGTCTAGTTGCCACTCCGCCTGCGGGACGTCTTTCAGGAGCTGGGTGAACACCTCGCGGGCGCCGTCCTTGCCGCGGTACACCTGCTTCTGCACCACGAGGATCGCGTCGTCGGTGTAGTCCGCGACGATGTCCTCGAGATCCTCCGCGCCGAGTGCCTGCCCGTGGTGCGCGAAGACTTCTGCCGGGGTCCGTGTAGCCATGGTCTTCCCCTCCTCGAGGACGTGACCGCCTGAGCCGCGGGTGCGGTTGCTCCGAGTGTCCGGCGGACTTCGTCCTTTGTCCACGCAAGGGTCACCGGACGTGGGTACAGTCCGAACCAGGCAGACCCAGATGTCGTCCAGCGGTACGGGAGGCGTGATGAAGGCGGTTCGGCTCCATGAGTACGACAAGCGCCCGGTGGTGGAAGACGTTCCGGAGCCGGAGGCGACCCATCCCTTTGACGTGGTGGTCCGGGTCGGCGGCGCGGGGCTGTGCCGAACCGACCTGCACATCGTGGAGGGGCAGTGGGCCGCCAAGAGCAACGTGACGCTGCCGTACACCCTCGGCCACGAGAACGCCGGCTGGGTCCACGCGGTCGGATCCGCGGTGGAGCACCTGCAGCCCGGCGACGCGGTCATCCTGCACCCGCTGGTGACCTGCGGTTTCTGCCGCGCCTGCCGGGCCGGTGACGACGTGCACTGCGAGGCGAGCGTCTTCCCCGGCATCGACACCGACGGAGGCATGGCGGAGCTGATCAAGACCTCCGCGAGGTCGGTGGTCAAGCTCGCTCCGGGTGTGGAGCCCGCCTCGGTCGCGGCGCTGGCCGATGCGGGACTCACGGCGTACCACGCGGTGAGGAAGGCGGCGCCGCTGCTGTACCCGGGAAGCACGTGCGTCGTGATGGGCGCGGGCGGGCTGGGCCACATCGGCATCCAGTGCCTGCGGGCGATGAGCCCGACGCGGATCGTCGTGCTCGACCGGAACGAGGAGGCGCTCGCGCTCACACGGGGCTGGGGTGCGGACGAGACGGTGGTCGTTGACGGCTCACACGTCGACCGTGTGCTCGAGCTGACCGACGGCAAGGGGGCCGAGGTCGTGCTGGACTTCGTGGGGGAGCAGGGCGCCGAGCACGACAGCTGGAACATGACCCGGCGCGCCGGCAGCGACTTCGTGATCGGCTACGGCGGCACGGTGGAGATCCCGGCAATCGACGTGATCTCGACCGAGCGCAACGTGATCGGGAACCTCGTCGGGAGCTACAACGACCTGGTCGAGCTCATGGCCCTGGCCGCCGACGGCAGGGTCGAGATGCTCACCCAGACCTACCCTCTCGACGCGGTGAACGACGCGATGGACGACCTCGACGCCGGGCGTCTCCGCGGCCGAGGGATCCTCGTGCCGGGCTCAGGAGGGTGAGCAGCCTCCGTCCCGCCTGGTGACCCGCGAGAGGACCTTCGCCTCCTGCGGTGCAACGCCCGCGATCCTAGCGTGGGGGACAGGCCGGGAGTGAGGGGTCGTCGATGGCCGACTTCATGCGCAACAGCGACGCGTTCGCCTGGGCGATGGAGCACGACCCGAGCCTGCGCTCGACGATCGTCACCATCATCGTGCTCGACCGCTCGCCGGACTGGGACGCCGTGGTCGACCGGTTCGAACGGATCTCGCGGCTCATCCCGATGTTCAGGCAGCGCGTGGTCGAGACACTGCCCCCGGCACCGCCACGTTGGGAGTACGACCCCGACTTCGACATCGGTTACCACCTCCGCCGCGTCATCGCTCCGAACCCGGGCACCTTCGACACAGTTCTCGAGATGGCCAGGCGTGCTGAGATGGCGGAGTTCGACCGGGCCCGTCCGCTCTGGGAGACGACCCTCGTCGAGGGGCTCGCGGACGGCGGCGCGGCGGTGGTCTGCAAGCTTCATCACTCCCTCGCGGACGGCATCGGCGGCGTGCAGATCGCGATGCACCTGTTCGACACCAGCGAGGAGCCGGAGGACCGGGGTCCGCTGCCACCCGAACCGGAAGCCGGGAAGGCGGCCCCGCTGGACAACCTCCGGTACGCACTTCGCTACGACGCGGCGCTCGCCGGCACTGTGGCCCGCCGCGCCGCGTGGGTGGCACCGTCCGCCGTCGTCGCCGGGGTACGACGGCCGTGGGAGAGTGCCAGGGCCGTGGCCGAGACCGCCGCCTCGGTGTACCGGACCGTCCGCCCGATCAACGAGACCGCCTCCCCGATCATGAAGCGCCGGCGGCTCGTGCGTCGGCTCGGAGTGCACGAGGTGCCGATGCCCGCGCTCAGGGAGGCGGCGCACCTCGCCGGAGGCACGCTCAACGACGCCTTCCTCGCCGGCGTGACCGGTGCGCTACGTCGGTACCACAGCCACCACGGGATCGACGTCGGCGACCTCCACGTCACGATGCCGGTCAGCATCCGCGCCGACGGTGACGAGATCGGCGGCAACCGGCTCACCCTCATGCGCTTCGACCTGCCCGCGGGGGTGGTGGACCCCGCCGAACGGATCAGGCAGATCCATCTCCGGGCGGCCGCAGTCCGTGCCGAGCGCTCCCTCCCGTACACGCAGATGATCGCCGGCGGCCTCAACCTGCTGCCCCGGTGGTACATCGCGGCGATCCTTCGTCACGTCGACTTCCTCGCCAGTGACGTGCCGGGCCTCCCGATGCCGGTCTTCCTCGGGGGCGCGGCCGTGCGGATGCAGTACCCCTTCGGCCCGACGATCGGCGCCGGCGTGAACGTCACGTTGATGACCTACGTCGACACGTGCGCCCTCGGCATCAACGTGGACATCGGTGCCATCCCCGACTTCGAGGTCTTCCACGACTGCCTCGTCTCCGGGTTCGACGAGGTGCTCGCGCTAGCGGCACCCGCGGTCTTCGCGACGCCGAGGGCCAAGCGCGCACCGAAGCCGAAACGCAAGCCGAGCGCTGCCTCGTCGAGCCGTCCGGCGGCGCTGTCCTGACTCAGCCGGCCCGCGCATCCTGGATACGCGACCAAGGCCTGGCCGCCTCCAGCTCGAAGGCCAGCTCCAGCAAGGTGCGCTCGTCACCGAGGTCGGCCGCGAGCTGGCAGCCGATGGGCAGCCCGTTCGCGGTCGCCCCGAGCGGCAGGGAGATCGCCGGCCCGCCGGAGGCGTTGTTGAGCGGGGTGAAGCCGACGTAGGCCTGGAGGCGCGGGAAGAGCTCCTCGAACGGCAGCGTCGGCGACAGGTGGCCGATCGCGGGAGTGGTGTGGGTCAGGACCGGTGACAGGACGACGTCGAGGCGGGTGAAGACCTTGCGGTACTCGTGCGTGACTCGGCGGAGGCGGTAGAGCATGCCGGGTGTCCCGGCCAGGCGCCGCCTGCACATGCGAGCCAACCCTCGGGTGAGGTCGTCGGTCCTCGTCGCGTCGAACCCCGGGTCGATCACCCGCCTGCCCGTGGTCGTGACCAGTAGGCCCAGCAGCGCCCAGTAGAGGCTGAAGTCGTCGGCGAACCGCGCCCCGACCGGGCTCGTCGTCTCCTCCACGTGGTGGCCGAGCCTGCTCAGCAGGTCGGCCGTCGACTGCACGCACGCTCTGGTCTCGTCGTCGGTGGACACGCCGTTGGGGGAGTCGAGCAGCACCCCGATCCGCAGCCGCGTACGGCCCGGCCCCTCGACCGAGCGGACCGGCGTGAGACGGGGGTTGCGCCAGTACGCCTCCGCACCCGCGTAGAAGCTCGCGGTGTCGCGCACCGACCTCGTGAGGACGCCCTGGGTCACGATACGCACCGGCAGCTGCGTCTCCGCCGGGTCCGCCACGAGCCTGCCACGCGTGGGCTTGAGCCCCACCAGGCCGCAGGCTGCCGCGGGGATGCGGATCGAGCCTCCGCCGTCGTTGGCGTGCGCGATGGGTACGACCCCTGCCGCCACGAGTGCCGCCGAGCCACCTGAGGACGCCCCGGCGGAGTAGGCCGGGTTCCACGGGTTGCGGACCGGTCCGCGGTGCACGTACTCGGTCGACGCGCTGAAGCCGAACTCCGGGAGCCGGCTCTTCCCCAGGACGTTCAGCCCCAGGGCCTCCAGCTGCCCGACGAACGGGCTGTCCTTCCTGGCGGGCTCGGCGACGAACGACTGCGTGCCGTGGTTGGTCGGCAGGCCCGCCACGTCGACGTTGTCCTTCACGAACGTCGGCACCCCGGCGAACACGCCGGAGGTGAGCCCGTCGGCTGAGGCCACGGCGCGGTCGTAGTCGGTGCACTCGACCGCCTCGATCAGCGGCTGCGCGCGCTGCGCCCGAGTCACCGCCGCCTGGCACACCTCGGTGGCGCTGACCTCCTTCTGCCGGATCAGCTCCGCGACCTCGGTTGCGTCCGCGTCGCCGAGCGCGTCCTGGTCGAAGACATGGACCGGGCGGGGTGCCGTCATGGACGACATCCTGCCCGACCCACACGGAGGGAGGGGCGCGGCCCGGTGCCACGGCCGCGCGCCCGCCGGCCTGGCGCGGTCAGTGCTTGACCGGAGTCAGTCCGAGCGACTTCGACTTGAGGGCGTCGAACTCCTCGCGGGTGATGGTGCCCGCGTCGTACATGGCCTTGGCCTTGGCGATTTCGTCCGCCGGGGTCGCAGTGCCGGCGACCTCCTTGATGTAGGCCTCCTGCTGCTTCCTGGCCTCCTCGTAACCGCGGGCCTGACGCTCGGTCATGCCCTGACCGCGCGCGATCACGTAGACGAGCGCTGTGAGGAAGGGCAGGAAGATGAGCCCGAGGATCCATCCTGCCTTCGCCCAACCTGAGGTCTCGTGGTCGCGGAAGAGGTCACCGATGATCGCGAACATCACCATGAGGTAGGCCACGAAGGCGAAGGTGATGACGATAAACCAGACGACATCCCAGAAACTCATCGCAGTCCCTTTCTTCAGAGCGGGATCCCCCGTATTCCCGAGTGTGGTCGTCCTCGGGGCGGGCGGCATCGTCCCCTGCGGATGATCTGCGCGGTCTTGTCCTACCCGGGCGTGGCGCCGGAGCGGGACTCGGTGTCGGGCAGGATCCGTGCGGCGGCCGCCGCGAGGACCATCGAGAAGATCGAGATCAGCAGGGCCGCACCGACGGCTGCCAGGAAGCCGTCCACGCTGAGGTAGCTGGTGACGGAGGAGACGAGCCAGACCATGAGGCCGTTGACCCCCAGAGTCAGCGCGGCAAGGAGGAAGAACGAGCCGGGCTTGGGCAGGAACCGCAACAGCACCTCCACCGCGACATTGGCCAGCGCGATGAGCAGGGCCGTCCAGAGTGCCGCGAGCGCACCGCCTTCGAGGGAGACGTCCGGCATCACCCACGCGGTCAGCGCGACCGCTGCGGCAAGCAGGACCCAGCGAACGAGCAACGACAACCAGACCATGCGTCTCCCCTCACCGTGACTGCAGCGCGGCCGGGATCTCGCTGCACTCTCGACCGTACCGGCAGTGGGACGGACACAATGGCGTCATGGCCCGTCCCTGGGTGCTGCACGTCGACCTCGACCAGTTCATCGCGGCGGTCGAGGTCCTGCGCCGGCCTGAGCTGGCCGGCAGGCCGGTCGTCGTCGGCGGCCGTGGTGACCCCAGCGAGCGCGGGGTGGTCTCCACCGCCTCCTACGAAGCCCGGAAGTTCGGGGTGGGGTCGGCCATGCCGCTGCGCGTCGCGGCGCGCAAGTGCCCGGACGCGGTGTTCCTGCCCGTGGACGCCCCGCTATACGAGGCCGCCTCGGCGCGCGTGATGGAGACGCTGCGGTCCTTCGACGCGGTCGTGGAGGTGCTCGGCTGGGACGAGGCGTTCCTCGGAGTCGAGACCGACGACCCGGAGGCCTTCGCCGCACGGGTGCAACGAGCCGTGCTCGACGCCACGAGGCTGCACTGCTCGGTCGGCATCGCCGACAACAAGCTGCGGGCGAAGATCGCGACCGAGTTCGGGAAGCCCCAGGGCACGTTCCGGTTGACGGAGGAGAACTGGTACGACGTGATGGCCGACAGACCCACCGACGCGCTGTGGGGCATCGGCAAGAAGACTTCCAAGCGCCTAGCCGGGCTGGGCATCGCGACGGTCGGGGAGCTGGCCAAGGCCGACGCCCGGTGGCTCGCGTCGGAGCTCGGTCCGACGATGGGGCCGTGGTACCGCCGCCTGGCAAGGGGCGTCGACCCATCCCGGGTCGAGGGCACCCCGTGGGTGGCCCGGTCGCACAGCCGCGAGGCGACCTTCCAGCAGGACCTCACGGACTGGACCCGCGTCGAGGGGGAGGTGCGGAGGCTGGCGCGCCAGGTCACCGGGGACATTGCGCGCGAGCGGAGGCCCGCGGCCCGTGTGGCGGTGAAGGTGCGGTTCGCGCCTTTCGACACGCACACCCGGAGCCGGACCCTCGAAGAGCCGACCCTCGACCCTCGGGCGATCGAGGGCGCGGCGATCGAGCTCGTGAACCGGTTCGACCGGTCGCGTCCGGTCAGGCTGCTGGGTGTGCGCGCCGAGATGCTGCCGCCGGAGCAGTCGGCCCCCTAGTGGCCCCGGGCCCAGACCGAGGCGCCCTGCCAGTCGATGGCGACGACCGGCTCGTCCCCGACCACCCACGCGTCGTGACCAGGCGGGACGGACGCGACGTCACCTGGGCCGAAGTCCTCCTCGGTTCCGTCGGCCATGACCAGGTGGATGCGGCCAGAGAGCTGGTACTGCTGGTGCGGCGCCATGCACAGGTCGGTGCCGGCAACGGGCTTTACGTCGTTCGACCACTTCCAGCCGGGCTGGAGGGTGATCCTGCCGACCTGGACCTCTCCGGCGAGGTTCACCAGCTCGAGGCGCCAGTTGTCACCCTGACGGACCTCGTCGGGCCGGTCGAAGGAGACGTGCTCGTAGATCTGCTCCGTTGTCATGAACCCTCCCGAGTCCTCGACCCCCGCCTTCAGACGATGCTCCGGGCCCTTGCGCCGGTCAATGACCCATGTGTGCTGACCTGCTCCCGCGCGGCTCCCACGATTTGCACCTTTCCTGGCTTACCGTCGACGCGTCCCACGACCCACTTGGAGCAAGAGGCAGACCGGTGCTCGCCGCCTTCCGCGCATTCGACCCGTCCCGCCGGCGCAGGATCGTCGCCGTGCTGGTGGCCTTGAGTGCCGCCCTCAGCCTGACCACCGTGGCGACTGCCCCGGCCAACGAGCTCGGTGACAAGAAGCGCCGCGTGCACCGCGAGATCGAGCACGCGCAGCAGGAGCTTCGCCACTCGTCCAAGGAGCTCGTCCGGGCGAGCGCCCGGGTGCAGAAGGCGGAGAAGCGGCTCGAGTCCGCCGAACGCGAGCTCGAGGCAAGACGCGCCGAGCTGGCTGCGGCAGAGATCGTCGACGCGCAGATGCAGTCCGAGCTCGACGCCGCCACGGCGAGGCTCGAGCGGGCCCAGAGCGCGCTGGAGCGAGGACGCCGGAGCCACCGGTCCCAGGAGGCGGTGCTCCGCAGCATCGCAGCGGAGACTTACCAGGGGGGCTCTCCGGAGCTCATGGGGCTGACCATGGTGCTGACCTCGCGCGACCCCGCCGAGCTGAGCAACCAGCTCAACGTCGTTCGCAACGTGATGGACCGGGAGTCGGCGACCCTCGAGCGGCTCGAGGCCTCCCGACTGCTGCTCGAGCTGCAGGAGCAGCGGGTCTCCGAGGCGCGCGCCGACGTCGCACAGCGACGCCGCGCAGCCGCCCGGACGCTGGAACGCACGCGCACCCTCGAGACCCGGGCGGCGGTTGCCTCGTCCCGTGTCGCGCAGCTCCTCGACGAGCGCACCGAGGCCCGTCGCGAGGCGGCCCGCGCGAAGCAGGCCGACCAACGCAGGCTGCACCAGCTGCGCAAGGAGCGCGACAAGATCACCCGGCTCATCCGAAAGCGCGAGGCCGAGCTGCGCAAGAAGAGCTCGAGGGCGGCGATCGCCAAGGCCAAGAAGGCCTCTCGTTCGAACACTGGTCCGATGATGATGCCGGTGAACTCCTACATCACCTCGCCGTACGGCATGCGGCTGCACCCGGTCTACCACCGGTGGCGCCTGCACGACGGCACCGACTTCGGCGCCTCCTGCGGCCGACCCGTGCGCGCAGCCACCGGCGGACGGGTGATCGGCCGCTACTACAACGTCGGCTACGGCAACCGCGTGATCATCAGCCATGGCTACCTGCGTGGGGCCTCGATCACCACGACGTACAACCACCTCAGCCGTTACTCCACCCACGTCGGCCAACGCGTACGCCGAGGCGACGTGATCGGCTACGTCGGCACCACCGGCTACTCCACAGGCTGCCACCTGCACTTCATGGTGTTCCGCAACGGGCGCACCGTGAACCCCATGAACTGGCTCCGCTGAGGCCGCATCCTGGCTCCACGGCGGTCCAACGCGGCCTGACCTGCGCCACAACGGCGGGTGACCTTGGGCCCTGGCTGCTCCGGTTCGCGGAGAGTGTCATGGCATCAGGAGGTGCGCCATGTCCAGCGTCCCGAACCCCTCTGCCCCTGCGTCCCTGACCTTCCTGGGTGCCGCGCGAACGGTGACCGGTAGCAAGTTCCTCGTCGACAGCGGGGGTGCCCGGGTCATGGTCGACTGCGGCCTCTTCCAGGGCGAGCGGGTGTGGCGGCGCCGGAACTGGGAGGAGCTGAGCGTCGACCCGGCCAAGGTCGACGCGGTCGTGCTGACCCACGCGCACCTCGACCACTGCGGGTACCTTCCCGTCCTGGTCCGCAACGGCTTCGGCGGTCCCGCGTTCTGCACGCCGGAGACGGCGAAGCTCGCCGCGATCGTGATGCGTGACGCCGCCCACCTGGCGGAGGAGGACGCCGCGCACGCCAACGTCTACGGGTACTCGAAGCACAGCCCGGCGCTGCCGCTGTTCGACTCCGGGGACGCCGAGAAGGCGATCGCGCTGCTTCAACCGGTCGACCACGACACACCGACCACGCTTCCCGGCGAGGTCGGCCTCGACCTCCGGTCCGCGGGCCACATCCTGGGGTCGGCCTATGCGCAGCTGGAGGTCGCCGGGGTACGTCTGCTCGTGAGCGGTGACCTGGGACGGCCGGGACACCCCCTGCTGCTTCCTCCGGAACCACCTCGGGACGCCGACGTGGTCGTGGTCGAGTCGACGTACGGCGACCGGGCGCACGAGCCCACGGAGGTCGGGGACGAGATCCTCGCCGACGCGATCGGGCGCACCATCGGACGTGGTGGCGTCGTGCTGATGCCTGCGTTCGCCGTTGACCGGACCTTCGTGCTCCTGATGACGCTGGCCCGGCTCGAGACCGAAGGACGGATCCCCACAGTTCCGGTCTACGTCGACAGCCCGATGGCGCTGCGCGCGCTCGACGTCTACAAGGAGGCGATCCGGGAGCACGACGCCCAGCTGCGACCCGAGGTGACGATGGCGAGCACGGCGTACCGGCCGAGCCACCTCAAGCTCATGCCCGGACTCGAGGAGTCGGTGAAGCTCAACCGCCCAGGCAGACCGTGCATCGTCGTGTCCGCGTCCGGCATGGCAACCGGCGGCCGGGTGCTGCACCACCTCGCGCACCAGCTCCCGAACGCGCGCAACAGCGTCGTCCTCACCGGCTTCCAGGTCCCCGGGACGCGCGGGCGCGCTCTTGTCGACGGCGAGAAGCAGCTGAAGATCCACGGCCGCTACGTACCCGTGCGAGCGGAGGTCTCCTTCACCAACGCCTACTCCGCCCACGCCGACGCCGCCCAGATGGTCCAGTGGCTCTCCGCGATGGAGGCACCCGAGACCGCCTACGTCGTCCACGGCGAGGAGGGCGCGGCGTGGGCCCTGGCAGATCGCCTGGCCAGCGAGCTCGGCTGGAACGCGGTGGTCCCGCGATATCTCGAACGCGTCCGGCTCACCTGAGCATGGTCACTAGGCTGGTCGCATGACGAGGTACGTCGCCATCGGCGACAGCACCGTGGAGGGGCTCGAGGACCCGGGGCCCGACGGCGGGTACGTCGGATGGGCGGACCGTCTCGCGCGCCACCTGCGGACGGCTCATCCCGACCTGGCCTACGCCAACCTCGCGGTGAGGGGCATGACCGCGCGCGAGGTCAGGACGACCCAGCTCGACCGGGCGCTCTCCCTTCGGCCGGACATCGCGGTGGTCGTCGCGGGGGTCAACGACGTTCTGCGTCCGCGCTTCGACCGTGAGGCGCTGCGAGAGGACCTGCTTGCCATGCACGCTGCGCTGCACGACGCGGGGGCCCGGGTCGCGTCCCTCACCATGCCGGATATGGCCAGGGTCGCTCCGCTGGCCGTCGTTCTCCGGGGGCGTCTCGAGGCACTCAACGACATCACGCGCGAGGCGGCGGACCGCTACGGCACGGCGGTCGCAGACCTCGCCGCCGAGTCGCTCGCCTCCGACCCGGCGGTGTGGCACGACGACCGGCTGCACGCCAACAGCGATGGGCACCGTCGCATCGCGCTGGCGTTGGCCGAGAGCCTCGGTGTGGACGTCGACGACTGGCGCACGCCGCTCCCGGAGGTCCCCAGGCAGCCGCTGCCGGCCGTGGTCGCACGGGAGATTGCCTGGGTCGCGACGCACCTGGGTCCGTGGGTGTGGGCGAGGATGCGCGGCAGGCCGCACGCCGAGCCCGGCGAGTGCAAGCGACCCGAGCTGGCGCCGGTCGAGTGAGCGAGCGGCGACGATCAGCGTGACCGCCGTCAGGATCGCGTGGCTGGGGCACTCCACGGTGGTCATCGACCTCGACGGCGTGCGGATCCTGACCGACCCGCTGCTGCGGCCCCATGCGGGCCTCCTGCGGCGGATCGCCCCGCGTCCCGAGCGCGCGCAGTGGCGCGACCCCGACGCCGTGCTCATCTCGCACCTGCATCACGACCACGCCGAGCTCAGGTCGCTGCGGATGCTTCCGGAGGTCCCGGTCATGAGCGCCGCCAAGAACGCGGCCTGGCTGGCGAGGCGCGGACTACCGGCAGCCGTCGCGATCGACGAGTCGTGGACCGGTGTCGGAGTGGGAGAGGTCGAGGTCCGGCTCGTGGACGCGGTACACCGCCACCGGCCCATGCCGCACCGGCCCAACGACGCCCACGGCCACCTGGTGCGCGGCCCCTCCGCGACCCTGTGGGTGGCGGGCGACACGAGCCTGCATTCCGCGATGTCCGCGCTGCCCGAGCTGGCCGGAGGGTCTCTCGACGTCGCCCTCGTGCCGGTCTGGGGCTGGGGGCCGCGTCTCTCCGAGGGGCACATGACGCCCGCCCAGGCGGCAGTCGCCTGCGCCAGGTCCGGGGCCCGGTGGGCGGTCCCGGTGCACTGGGGCACGCTGCACCCGCCGCTGGTGGCGCGTGTGGCCCGGGGGTGGCTGGAGCGGCCAGGAGAGGAGTTCGCAGAGGCCCTGGCGAGGGTCGCGCCGGACTGCGAGGCGGTGCTGCTCGACCCGGGGGAGGCGTGCACCATCCCGGTCGGCGGAGCAGTCGCCTGACGGAGCGGCTGGCGGGGCAACGGTTCAGCGGGTCTCCTCTCCGGCAGCGAAGCGGACGTCGTAGACCGGCCGCCAACGGTCGTAGAGCGTCACGACGAGGGTGAGCAGGAGGAGGAAGAACAGCGTCGTCGCGAGGTGGAGTCCTCCCTCGAAACGCCGCAGGAGCAGGTCGGCGAGCAGCCCGAAGGCAACGTTGGTCGCGCCCAGCAGTGCGAACGCCCAGAACACCGAACCGATCGTGCGACCGCGCCTGGCCTGGCGCAGGGTCAGGAACGAGTTGAAGGTGACGATGACGGCGACGCCGAGGGTCAGCTGCACCGGGGTGGCATCGAGCCGCGGCATCACCTGGGCGAAGACAACGGTCACGAGGGCGACCAGGACGATCTTCTCGACGAGGTGTAGGTCGACGACGCGCCAGTGTGCCGCCAGGAACCTCGACCTCTCGCGGGCCTCGTCGATGCTCTCCGGGAACGGTCCGGCCGCCAGCACGGTCCTGTGCTCGGGCTCAGGCACGAAGGCACGTGCGGCCGCCCAGACGGCCAGGGCTACCGCCACCGTGGCGGCCAGGAGGGCGACCAGCGCGCCGGGGCGCGCCGCGACGGCCTCGGCCCACGGAGCCCACAGGGGAACACCGAAGACGGCATCCTTGAGCAGCTCGGTGATGTCGATCCGCAGCACGTGGAGCCAGTACTCCTGCGGGAGCTTGACCCCGACCCAGATCACGCCGGCCGCGACCAGGAAGAACCGCGCGCTCAGCCGGTCCGGTGACCACCGGCTCCTGACCGCCTCGTAGAAGATGAAGAAGTACTCGAAGGCGTTCGGGAGCAGCAGCAGGAACGGCCGCCATCCGGTGAGCTCGAACGCCGCGACGCCGAGCAACCGGAGGTAGTAGAGGAACCGGGCGGTCCGGGCCGCGGCCGCGTGCGTCCAGTTCCGGAGCACCGCCAACATCGCGACGGTGAGGTAGAAGATGTCGAGCGCCTTGTCGGTGCCCTGGTAGCCGGAGAGGTCGAGGTCCGTGAAGGTCACCAGGATCTCCCGGTCGGCCCCGTCCAGGAGGAGGCACAGCACGACCGCAGGCAGCGGGTAGGCGGGGATGAACAGCGGGACGACGAACCGGGCGACCACGATGACCACCAGCAGGAGGGTGTCCGCGGTGGCCGCGTCCATCTAGCCGTTCCTCGTGAGAGTTCCCTGGTCCAGCGCCTTGCCCGTGAGCTCGCGGCCGAGCTCGATCATCTCACCAGCCTTGTGGAAGTCCAGGGTCCGGCAGGCGTTCTTCGGAATGCTGACCAGCAGGTCAGGGGCGTAGCCGGCGAGCCGGTACCTCGTCACCAGGCTCTGCATCGCCTCGAGGGACAGCTCCATCACGTCGAAGGTCCGCAGGCCCGGCGGGAGGGTGCCGAAGACCTCCTCCTCGAGGAGCTCCTGGGCCTCATTTGTCGGTGTGGCCCCGCGGCCAGGCATGAGCCGGGCGGCGAGGAGACGGACCAGGTCCCGGTCGAGGACGCTGGCCGTCGTACGGCGGAACCGGTCGAGCCACTCCTCGACCGGCCGGGGCTCGGCCGACTCCTGGGCAAGGGCCCGCTCGGTCGGACCGTCCACGTCCCCGGCCAGCGACACCGCCACGACTGCGTCGGCCCCGGATGCAGTGGTCGGCGCGATCGGGATCGGGTTCATCAGACCGCCGTCGACCAGGAGCCGGCCGTTGAGCATCACAGGCGTGATGACGCTCGGCAGCGCGATGGAGGCCCGGATGGCGGCGTCGGCGGGTCCCCGCTGGAACCACACCTCCTTGCGGGCGAGAAGGTCCGTGGCGACCGCTGTGAACGGTATCGGGAGCTCCTCGATCACCGCGCCCCCGAGCAGCTCGCTGACCCGCGCAAGGATCTTGTCCGCGCGGATCGCGCCCGGCGCCTTGATGGAGAGGTCGAGCAGGCGCAGGACGTCGCGCTGGGTCAGCCCGGTCACCCAGGCGGTGTACGCCTCGAGCTGACCCGCCGCATGCAGGCCGCCCACGAGGGCGCCCATCGACGTGCCGGCGACGCTGACGATCTCGTAGCCACGCTCCTCGAGCGCCTGGATCACCCCGATATGGGCGTAGCCACGGGCCCCGCCACTGCCCAGGGCGAGGGCGACGCGCGTAGGTCCGGCCACGGTTCGATGCTAGCCACGGGAGTCGGCCGGCCGTGCGCGGAACCGTACACCCGAAATGGTCCCGATGGTTCGGGTCCTAGGGCCCTTATCCCCCTGTCCGGGGGGACCTAGCGTCGCGGTGAGGAGGCGCGATGTTCGCAGTACGCATTCACGGACGAGGCGGCCAGGGTGCCGTCACCGCCGCCGAGCTGCTCTCGGTCGCCGCGTTCAACGAAGGCCGGCACGCCCAGGCGTTCCCGACCTTCGGCTCCGAGCGCACGGGTGCGCCCGTGGTGTCGTTCTGCCGGATCGACGACAAGGCGATCCGGCTGCGCGAGCCGATCACCGAGCCCGACGCGCTGATCGTGCAGGACCCGACCCTGCTGCACCAGGTGAACCTCTTCGAGGGCCTGCGGCCCGACGGCTACCTGCTCGTGAACACCTCCCACGACTTCGCCGCCCTGGGGCTCGGTGAGCTCGTCGGCACGCTGAAGCAGGACCGCGTGGTCACCGTCCCGGCCACCGACCTCGCAAAGGAGCACTTGGGTCGGCCGCTTCCCAACGCCGCCCTTCTGGGCGCGTTCGCCGCACTCACCGGGCAGATCTCGCTGGAAGCCGTCGCCGGGGCGATCCGTGCCCGCTTTCCCGGCGAGGTCGGCGAAGGCAACGTGCGCGCTGCAGAAGCGGCCCACGCCCACGTCAGCGCAACCCTCAGGAGGTCGGACGATGCTTAGCCAGATCGAGGGCTCGCAGGCTGTCGCCAAGGCGGTCGGCCTGTGCCGCCCCGAGGTCATCGCGGCGTACCCGATCTCTCCGCAGACGCACATCGTCGAGGGGCTGTCGGACATGGTGCGCGCCGGCGAGCTCGGCCGCTGTGAGTACATGATGGTGGAGTCCGAGTTCGGTGCGATGTCGGCCTGTATCGGTGCGTCAGCCGCCGGGGCCCGCACCTACACCGCCACCTCGAGCCAGGGCCTGCTGTTCATGGCCGAGGCGCTGTTCAACGCCTCCGGCCTCGGCCTGCCGATCGTGATGACGGTCGCCAACCGCGCTATCGGCTCGCCGATCAACATCTGGAACGACCACTCCGACGCGATGTCCATGCGCGACTCCGGGTGGATCCAGCTGTATGCCGAGTCGAACCAGGAGGCCGTCGACCTCCACATCCAGGCCTACCGCCTCGCCGAGTCCCTGTCGGTGCCGGTGATGGTGTGCATGGATGGCTTCGTCCTCACGCACGCGTTCGAGCAGGTGGACCTGCCTACGCCGGAGCAGGTGGACGGGTTCCTGCCGAGCTTCGAGCCGCGGCAGCTGCTCGACCCCGAGGACCCGGTGACGATCGGCGCGATGGTCGGGCCAGAGGCGTTCGCGGAGGTGAAGTACCTGATGCACGCCAAGCAGATGGAGGCACTCGACGAGATCCCTGTGATCGCGGACGACTTTCGTCAGGCGTTCGGCCGCAGTTCAGGCGGGCTCGTCCAGTCCTACCGCTTGGAGGACGCGGAGACGGTGGTCGTGGCCCTCGGCTCCGTGCTCGGCACGGTCGACGAGGTCGTCGACGGCCTGCGGGAGGAGGGCGTGCCGGTGGGCGCGCTCGGCATCAAGTGCTTCCGACCGTGGCCGAACGCGGAGGTGCGCGAGGTCCTGAGCCGCGCCCAGCGGGTCGTGGTCGTGGAGAAGGCGTTCGCGGTCGGAGCCGGTGGCATCGTCGGCCAGAACACGCGGGACGCGCTGGGCGGCCACCCCGTCGAGGTGTACGACGTCGTGGCCGGGCTCGGCGGCCGACCGATCACGCGCGCGTCCCTTCGGGGCCTGCTCGACGACGTCCTCGCGGACCGGGTCGACCCGAAGCGCCTGCACTTCCTGGACCTGGACTTCGCCCTCGTCCAGCGCGAGCTCGAACGGTCCCGCCACGGGAAGCGGCCGGGCCCGCACGCCGAACACATGCTGCGTGACGTCGGCACGGTCGCGTCCGGGGCGTACGAGTAGGAGCGATCGCGATGGCATACCAGGAGATCAAGCTCTACCAGGCGGGCACGTTCGTCGCCGGGAACCGGCTGCTCGATCCGGACCAGCGCTCGGTACAGGCGCGGATGGGTCGCTCGAACACACTGACCTCCGGGCACCGGGCGTGCCAGGGCTGCGGCGAGGCGCTCGGCGCCCGCTACGTCCTCGATGCCGCGATGCGCGCTACGGACGGAAAGGTGGTCGCAGCTAACTCCACAGGCTGCCTCGAGGTGTTCTCGACGCCCTACCCGGAGTCGTCGTGGCAGCTGCCGTGGCTGCACTCGTTGTTCGGCAACGGTCCCGCCGTGGCGGCAGGAGTCGCCGCCGCGCTGCGTGCCAAGGGGCACGAGGACATCCGGGTCGTCGGGCAGGCCGGCGACGGCGGCACGGTCGACATCGGGTTCGGCTGCCTGTCCGGCATGTTCGAGCGCAACGACGACGTGCTCTTCGTCTGCTATGACAACGAGGGCTACATGAACACCGGCGTGCAGCGCTCCGGCGCCACCCCGCCCGCGGCGCGGACCGCCAACACCAAGCCGATCGGCGCCGAGTCGGGCAACGTCTTCGGTCAGGGCAAGAACGTCCCCCTCATCGCGATGGCGCACGAGATCCCGTACGTCGCCACCGCCACCGTCGCGGAGCTGCGTGACCTGGAGTACAAGGTCGAGAAGGCGATGACCTTCCGCGGTGCCCGCTACCTGCACGTCTTCGTGCCCTGCCCGCTGGGCTGGGGGGCCGCCTCCAAGGACACGATCCGGCTCGCCCGGCTCGTGAAGGAGACCGGACTCTTCCCCGTCTTCGAGGCGGAGCGCGGCCAGGTGACCGAGGTCTCCAAGATCCGCCATCAGGTCCCGGTCGAGGAGTACCTCAAGCTGCAGAAGCGGTTCGCGCACCTGTTCGGGGCGAACCCACGCCCCGACATCGTCGAGCGCATCCAGGCCGGCGCGGACCACAACATCGAACGATTCGGGCTCCTCGCCAGTGAGGGCGAGGGCGCAGAGCTCCCGGGGGCATGATGGACAAGCCATTCGCCATAACACTCGACGTCGGCTCCAGCCGGGCGAACAAGACCGGCTCCTGGCGCACCGAGCGAGCGGTCTACACGAACCGGATGCCGCCGTGCAACGACGCCTGTCCCGCCGGGGAGAACATCCAGGCCTGGCTCTACGAGGCCGAGGAGGGCGGCGAGGGCTACGAGCGGGCCTGGCGCAAGATCATGGAGGAGAACCCGTTCCCCGCAATCATGGGCCGTGTCTGCTACCACCCGTGCGAGACCGCCTGCAACCGCGGCCAGCTCGACGAGTCGGTCGGCATCAACTCGGTCGAGCGGTTCCTTGGTGACGAGGCGATCCGCCAGGGCTGGACCGTCTCGGTGGACGTCCCTGTGACCGGGAGGCACGTGCTCGTCATCGGCGCAGGGCCCTCGGGCCTGTCCGCGGCGTACCACCTCGCGCGCCGAGGGCACACGGTCACCATCAAGGAGGCTGGCCCCATGGCCGGCGGGATGATGCGGTTCGGCATCCCGAAGTACCGGCTGCCCCGTGAGGTCCTCGACGCGGAGGTGCAGCGGATCCTCGACCTCGGCGTGACGCTCGAGCTCGACGCGAAGGTGACCGACCTGAACGCTCTCCGCGACGACTACGACGCGGTCTTCCTCGCCGTCGGGGCCCAGATCGGCAAGCGCGCCTACATCCCGGCCGGCTCCGCCGCCCACATGCTCGACGCGGTCAGCATGCTCCGCAGCCTGGAGGAGGGCGAGAAACCGCTGCTCGGCAGGCGGGTCGCGGTGTACGGCGGAGGCAACACCGCCATGGACGCGGCGCGCACGGCCAAGCGGCTCGGTGCGTCCGAGGCGATCGTCGTCTACCGGCGGAACAAGGACCGCATGCCTGCGCACGAGTCGGAGTTCATCGAAGCCTCCGAGGAAGGCATCCTCTTCAAGTGGCTCACGACCATCAAGCAGGTCGACCAGGGGAAGCTCGTCATCGAGAAGATGGAGCTCGACGAGTCCGGGTTCCCGCAGCCGACCGGTGAGCTCGAGGAGCTCGAGGCCGACTCGCTGGTGCTCGCGCTGGGTCAGGACACCGACCTCTCCCTCCTCGACGGGGTCCCCGGACTCGTCGTCGACCGCGGCGTGGTGTCGGTGGGGCCGGACATGATGACCGGCTGCGAGGGCGTCTTCGCCGGGGGCGACATGGTGCCCTTCGAGCGCTCGGTGACCGTCGCGGTCGGCCACGGGAAGAAGGCAGCGAAGAACATCGACGCCTGGCTGTCAGGGATGGTTCCCGAGCCCGTCGTACGCCCCGCGCTCGCGACGTACGACACCCTGAACACCTGGTACTACGCCGACGCTCCCCGCACCGAGCGGCCGGTGCTCGAGCGCGCACGCCGGGAGTCGACCTTCGACGAGGTCGTGCAGGGGCTCGACGAGACGAACGCGCTCTACGAGGCCCGGCGCTGCATGTCGTGCGGCAACTGCTTCGGCTGTGACAACTGCTACGGGGTCTGCCCGGACAACGCCGTCATCAAGCTCGGCCAGCCGGGGGAGAAGTACCTGATCGACCTCGACTACTGCAAGGGCTGCGGGATCTGCGTGGCCGAGTGCCCCTCGGGGGCGATCCAGATGTTCCCCGAGGAGATCTGACCCTCCTGAGCACGGAACCATCGACCAGCCAACCGCCTGCGGCACCCCGGAGGAGGCGCTCCCCGGCCACGAGGGCGTCGGCCGCGTCGTCGTGGCCGGCCCCGGCGAGTCGCGCCACCTGCCTCGGCCTTCTTGTCGTCGGTCGGGGCGTTTCAGCCCGGCTGCGTCTCAGCGGCTCGCTGTTGCAGGTGCTCGTGGATGGCGGTCGCGGCCTTCCGGCCAGCCCCCATGGCCAGGATGACCGTGGCAGCGCCGGTCACGATGTCGCCTCCGGCGTAGACGCCTTCTCGGCTCGTGGCGCCGGTCTTCGGGTCCGCGACGATGCAGCCGTGGCTGTCGACGTCGAGGCCGTAGGTGGTCTGCGGGACAAGCGGGTTCGGGTTGGTGCCGAGGGCGATGACGACGAGGTCGGTCTCCATCGTGAACTCTGAGCCCGGTACCGGAACGGGACGGCGGCGGCCCGATGCGTCCGGCTCACCGAGCTCGGTGCGGATGCACTCGACGCCGCGGACCCATCCGTTCTCGTCACCGAGGAAGCGCTGCGGGAGAGTGAGCCAGTCGAAGATCACGCCCTCGTCGCGGGCCCGCTCGTAGTCCTCCGCCCGCGCACCCTTCTCCTGGGCGGACCGGCGGTAGACGATGTGGGCCTCGTCGGCACCAAGGCGGATCGAGCAGCGCACCGCGTCCATCGCGGTGTCGCCGGCGCCGATCACCGTGGCCCGCCTCGGCCGCTGGACGGGGGTGTCGTACTCGGGGAACGAGTACGCACGCATCAGGTTGACGCGTGTGAGGAACTCGTTTGCCGAGTAGATGCCCTTGAGGTTCTCCCCGGGGACGTTCAGGAAGACCGGCGAGCCCGCGCCCGTCCCGACGAACACTGCGGAGTAGCCGAGCTCGTCGAAGAGCTGGTCTATGGTGACGGTCTTGCCGATGATCACGTTGCGCACGAACTCGACGCCGAGTGCGGTGAGGTGGGCGACGTCCTCGTCGACGATCTGCTTGGGCAGGCGGTACTGCGGGATGCCGTAGCGGAGCACGCCGCCGAACGCGTGCAGCGCCTCGAAGATCGTCACCGGATAGCCGAGCTGTGCGAGGTCGCTGGCCACCGTGAGGCCAGCCGGACCGGATCCGATGATCGCGATCTTCTCGTCGCGCCACAGCTCGGGCGCGGCGGTCTCCCCGCCGTTGCCGTGCTCACGCTCCCAGTCGGCCACGAAGCGCTCCAGTCGGCCGATGCCGACGGGGTCCTGCCGGCCGAGGAGCACGCAGCGCGACTCGCACTGGTGCTCGACGGGGCAGACGCGGCCACAGATCGAGGGAAGGAGGTTGCGGCGGCGGATCGTCGTCGCGGCCTTCTCGAAGTCCCCCACGGCGACGTGGCGCACGAAGTCGCGGATCGGCACGTTGACGGGGCAGCCCTGCTCGCACACAGGGTCCTGGCAGTTGAGGCAGCGGCGGGCCTCCGCGATGGCGCGCTCCACCGTATAGCCCTCGGCGACCTCGTCCCAGCTCCGGCGGCGGTCCTCCGGGTCCCGGCACGGCATCTCTGTCTTGTGCGGATACACGATGGGCATGGCGTTTACCTCCCCAGTCCCGCCAGATCGCAGGCCAGGTCTTCTTGCTCTTTGTAGGTCGTCAGACGGGCGTCCGCCTCGTCGAAGTCCACCTCGTGGGCGTCGAAGAACGGGCCGTGCACACAGGCGAAGAGCGACTTGCCGCCCACGCTCACCCGGCACCCGCCGCACATGCCGGTCCCGTCGACCATCAGCGGGTCCAGCGACACCATGGCGGGCAGGCCACGGCGCTGCGCCGTGTCGGCGACGGCACGCATCATCGGCATGGGCCCCACTGCGAAGCAGTGCGTGAACCCGGCGCCCTGGTCCATCAGCTCCTCGAGCCGGCCCGTGACGAAGCCGCGGTAACCCTGGGAGCCGTCGTTCGTGCACAGGTGCACGTCGTCGCTCTCGGTCGCGAGCAGGTCGTCGAGGATGACCAGCTCTCGGGTCCGCGCGCCGACGATGGAGGAGACCCGCACGCCACGCGAGCGCAGCTCGCGGGCCAGCGGGAACACCGCTCCCGTCCCGAACCCGCCCCCTATCAGCACCGCGTGACCCTCATCGGGGAGGGGCACCGCGAGGCCGAGCGGGCCCGCGAAGTCGAGGAAGGTGTCGCCGACCTCCAGCGCGCAGACCAGCGCGCTGGTGCGACCCACCTGCTGCACGACGATGGTGATCGTGCCATCGGCCCGGCTGAAGTCGGTGATGCTGATCGGGATCCGCTCACCGGTCTCGGCGACGCGAAGGATCACGAACTGACCGGGTGCCGCGTTGCGCGCCACGAGCGGGGCGTGGACGACGAACAGCTTGGTCACGTCCGTCAGGTCGCGCGTCTCGATGATCCGTGCGGTGGTGTCCATGGGTTCCCTCACAGCAGTGGGTGCTCGTCCTTGACCTTGAGTCGTTGCCATCTTCGGTCCACCTCGGCCTCGATCGACGCGAGCGTGGCCTCGTTGGCGGGCTTGAGGAGGTGCTTCGTCTTGCCCATCAGCTTCAGCCACTCGGCGACCGGCACGCGACGCCCGATCGGCTCCGGGTTGTAGGTGATTCGGGTAATGCCGCGCTCGATCTCGTACAACGGGAAGAAGCAGGAGTCCACGGCGGCCTGGACGATGTCGACGCCGACGCGATCCTCGGTCTTCCAGTTCAGTGGGCAGGAGATCAGGATCTTGCCGTAGGCCATGCCTTGGTGCTTCGCGTACCACTGCGCCTTGGCGGCTTTCGCCATGAGGTCGTCGGGGAAGCCCTCTACGCCGGTGAAGACGAACGGGATGTTGGTCGCCGCCATGATCTGCGGGGTGTCCTTGTGGTGGAAGGCCTTGCCCAGCTCCCCGGGTCCCACGTGGCTCGTCGACGTCAGGTGGGCGAGCGGCGTCGAGTAGCTGAGCTGGCTGCCCGTGTTCATGTAGCCCTGGTTGTCGTACTCGACGATGATCATCCCGTGGTTTCGGAGCGCAGCCCCGACCGCGGCGCCCATCCCGATGTCCATACCGCCGTCGCCGGTGACCATCACGAACGTGATGTCCTCACCCACGGGCAGCTCGCCGCGGCGGACCCGCTCGTGGAACATCTCGACGAGGCCGCTGAGCGTGGCGGCGCCGTTCTGGAAGAGGTTGTGCACGTAGGTGACACGGTGCGCCGTAGTGGGGTAGCCGGTGGAGACGACCATCGCGCAACCCGTCTGGTAGAGCACGACGACGTCGCCCTCGATGCCGCGCAGGAACTGGTCGAGCGCCGGGAAGATGCCGCACCCGGGGCACGCGCCGTGGCCCGGCAGAACTCGCTTCGGCTTCGTCGCGAGCTGCCAGTACGGCGGCGCCTCGACCTCGAGTCGACCGTCCGGGCCCGGCTGCACCCTGAGCAGCCCGCTCGTCGTCTCCTCGCGGGTGAGCGCCGGCGCGCCGCGGCGCGGCCGCTTCTTCGCGGGATCTCCGGGCTCGACGCCGTAGTAGTCGAACGGGACATCGACCACGCCACGCTCGGCGGCGTCCATCGCGAGCCGGAAGAACGCCTCGGCGTCCTCTGCGTAGAAGTCGCGCCCGCCGAGGCCGTAGACCCGGCTCAGGCACAGCGTGCGGTTGTCCGGGTCGTCCTTCAGCGCCGACTTCACCTCGTGCGAGAGGTTGGAGCCGTGCCCGCCGAAGGAGCTCGAGCGCTCGGCGAGGACGACGGCCCGCACGCCACGTAGTGCCTCGCGGATCGCGTCCGCGGGGAACGGGCGAATCACGTTGGGGCTGATCACGCCGGCCCGCACGCCCTGTTCGCGCAGCCGGTCGGCGACGTCCTTCGCGGTCTCCGCGGCGGAGTTGAGCAGGAAGACCGCGACCTCGGCGTCGTCCATCCGGTACAGGTCGACCGGGTCGTAGCGCCGGCCGCTCAACGCCTCGTACTCGCCGATGACGTCGGGAAGCGCTGCCTGGGCGGCGTTCATCGCCTGCTCGAGCTGGTACTTGTTGTTGATCAGGTCGGGGTCGTTCATGTACGGCCCGATCGTCACGGGGTGCCGCGGGTCGAGTGCCGTCACCATCTCCGGTGTCGGGCCGAGCCAGTCCTGCACCGTGGCGTCGTCCTCGAAGGCCGAGACACGACGCTTCTGGTGACTCGTGAAGAAGCCGTCGAAGGCCACGATCGCGGGAAGCCGCACGTCAGCACGCTCGGCGACGCGGAGCGCGATGAGGTTCAGGTCGTAGACGGCCTGGGGGTCGCGTGCCATGAAGATCAGCCAGCCTGTGTTCAGCGCGAAGTAGACGTCGGAATGGTCCCCGCGGATGTCGAGCGGTCCGCTCACCGCGCGCGTCGCGAGGTCCAGCAGCATCGGGAAGCGCGTTCCCGACTGAACGGGCAGCTCCTCCAGCGAGTAGAGCAGCCCCTGGGAGCTCGTCGCGTTGAAGACGCGGCCGCCGCCGGTCGCGGCGCCGTAGCAGATGCCGGCTGCTCCGTGCTCACCGTCGGCCGGCACCATCACGATGTCGTGCTCTCCGGCTGCCTTCATCTCGTCGAGGATCTCGGCGATCTCCGTCGAGGGCGTGATCGGGTAGTAGCCCATCAGGTGGAAGCGAATCTGCTTGGCGGACAGCGCTGCCATCTCGTTGCCGGTGTGGAACCCGACAACCTGGGCCTGGCCGGTCTCCGGCTTCACTGGTGCGACGGTCATGAGTCGGCGCCTCTCTCGTCGAGCCACGGGAAGAGCGGGACGCGGTTCGCATCGGCCCAGCCGTCCTCCTCGCGGAGCTCGGTGAGCGAGCCGGTGGGGCACGCGTCGACGCACTTGAGGCAGCCCTTGCAGTAGTTGTAGTCGATGCCGAGCAGTCGCACGGCGGGCTCGCCTTCGTCATCGTCGGACCACACGAAGCACAGATCGGGGCAGACGATGTCGCAGATCCCGCAGTGTGCGCACGAGGCGAAGTCGTAGGCGGGCAGGTAGCCCTGCCTCGACGTGCTGAGGTTCTTGCTGATGCTGTTGCCCGAGTCGAGGATGATGCCCCCGATCGGCGCGTCGAGGTAGCCGAACGCGGGGGCGGCCCGTTGCACCGGACGGTCGGGGTCGCCGGGCGCCGCGGGCCAGGTCATGAGCTGCAGCTCGTTGTAGCCGCGGTCGAACGTGCGAAGGTTGGCCTCGACGAGGTGCGCGTAACGGGCGGCGAGGCTCTTACGAATGCTCTCCTTGATCGCATCCGTGTCGAGGAACTCGCACGCGCGAGCGACCGCACCGAGCATCGCCGTGTTCAGACGCGTCTTCTCCTCGAGCGCGATGCCGAGCGCGTCGACCACAGCGACCGTGCCGGACCGGAGGCCGAGCTCCTCCCTGATCGCCTCGGGCGTCGAGCGGGTGTTCACGATCAGCGTGCCGGTCGCGCTCAGACCGGCGGCCACGTCGAGCGAGTGGGCCAGCGCTGCGTGGAAGACCGCGACGACCTGCGGGCTCTCGATCGGGCTGCTCGTGCGGAGCTCACGGTCGGCGGGGCAGAAGCGCACGAACGACTTGACCGGCGTGCCCTTCTTCTCCGAGCCGTACGACGAGAAGTGCGCGCCGTTGAGGCCCTGCCCCAGGACGCCGGCCTCGGCCAGGATCTTCCCGGCGAGGTGAGCGCCGAGACCGCCGATCGACTCGAACCGGATGCCGAAAAAGCCGTCCTCGCCGGCGCCGGGGAGCAGCTCCGCCCCGGAGCCTGCTGGACGGGCCGCCGCCAGCGCTGACATTGCGCACCTCCACGATACGGATGGTCGCCTGCCCGGACCTCTCGATCGGGCCGGCCCCTTCACTTCGTAACTCCCACGTTGCGCGGCATCGGCCATGGCGACTAGGGCCGAAGGTGATGCTGCCTAGCGGGTCGAACGTCCCGCTTGGCCGTGAGCCCTCCGGCAGTGGCGACACGCAGGCTGAACTGCCGTTTTGCCGTTCCGGATGCTGGTCGTCCTGGCTGGTCCGCAGGCAGCCGGCAGCCGAGGCGATGGCAGCATGTGCCTCTCCCGGCACGAAGAGACCGCCGTCGGCTGGGTATACCGGATGCGGAAGCACAGACCCCGTCGCGAGAAGAAGGACCCTCACATGCTCACCGGCCTCATCGCCCTGCTGGCGTGCCAGCTCGTCGGCGAGCTCGTCGTGAGGACGCTCGACGTCCCGCTGCCCGGCCCGATCGTGGGCATGGTGCTGATGCTCGGCGTGCTGCTGGTTCGACGCCCGCGCTCCGGTTCGGGTCTGTTACGCGGGCCCGAGAAGCTGCTGCGCTACCTCCCGCTGCTCTACGTGCCCGCGGGAGTCGGCGTCGTCGCCCACCTCTCACGCCTCGGGAAGGACGCCGTGCCCATCGCCGGCGGGCTGGTCGTCTCGTGGCTGGCGGGGCTGCTCGTGACCGCGGGCGTGATGGCCCTCGCGCTGTGGCTCTCGGGGGCTCGGAAGGTGCTGCGGTGACCTTCCAGCCGCAGGAGGCGTGGGCCTGGCTCGTGGGCTCGCCGCTGTTCGGGGTGACCCTGACCCTCGTGGCCTACAAGGTCGCCCGGGTGCTGTGGGAGCGCACCGGCCGGCACCCCTCGCTCAACCCGGTGCTGGGGGCGATCGTCCTCACGGGCGGCACGCTGCTGGTGCTTGGGGTCGACTACGACGAGTACATGGTCGGCGGGAGCTACATCGCCTTCCTGCTGGGCCCCGCGACGGTCGCCCTCGCGCTGCCGCTCTACTACGAGCGCCGGCTCGTGCGGCAGGCGGCGATGCCCATCCTGCTCGGCCTGGTGGTGGGGTCGGCCGTGTCGATCGTGGTGGCCTACACGGTGACCCGCGGCCTGGGTGGTGACGAGGCACTCGGGCTCTCGATGGCCCCCAAGTCGGCCACGACGCCGGTGTCGATCGCGCTCTCGGAGGCTTTCGACGGCATCCCCGCCCTGACTGCGGTGTTCACAATCCTCGCGGGCGTCCTCGGGGCAGTCGCCGGCCCCGCCGTACTCTCCCTCCTCCGCTTCCGCGACCTGCGTGTCCGGGGTCTCGCGATCGGCTCCGCCTCGCACGGCATCGGCACGTCGAGGGCGCTCGAGGACCACCCGACAGAAGGAGCGTTCGCCGGTCTGGCGATGGGGCTAAACGCCCTCGCCACGGCTCTCCTGCTGCCTCTGCTCCTGTCCCTGCTGCGCTGACCCGGCTCGGCTGCGTGCTCGTCGATCCGGTCGAACCCGGGCGGGACGTTCCGCGTGCGCGCGATTCGAGGACAGGATCCTCAGGGGCGCGGGTCGCGGCCCAGGAAGGCGAGCAGTCTCTCCCCGGACGAGGCACCCGGCGGCGCAGTCAGCTCAGGGCCGAAGCGAGCCGGTCGGTCCGCGTCCGTGACCAGGACTGGACTGAGGCGCAGCAGCGCGGCCGCCAGGTCGTCGGGGATCGGCCGGGGCACCCCGCAGGACACGGCGACGTCCCAGCCGTGGACCACCACCTCTAGGGCGCCCGCGCTCGTGAGGACCGGTGAGGTCACCGGCCGGCCGTCGACCAGCACGTCCCGCGACTCCCCACCAACTGCACCCGTCGCCCAGTCGGCTGTCCACTCCGCGAGGAGCTGGCAGGCGCGCGTGCGCAGGCTCACGACGATGTCGTCGGGTGCCGCTGGTGGGACGTCGACCCGCACCCGTCGTACCGACCCTGCCTCGTGCAGGGAGACGAGTGAGTCGTCCATGTGCATCAGCAGGGCACGCAGGTCCCAACCCGCGCAGGGCGTCGGCGCGGACATCAGGTCTTCGGTGACGACGGCGAGGCTGCCCCTGGTGTACGCGATGGCACGGTCGAGGAGCTCGACACCGCTCCAGGGAGAGGGCGCCGACGCTGGCCGGGTGCTCACCCCGGGTACACCTGAGGCAGACGGAACGCCTCGAACAGCTGCGTGTCGAAGAAGGTCCCCACGTGGGAGACCGCACCATCGGTCACGGTGAGCACCTGGATCTGGAAGGCGCGGTGCACCCCGTCGGTGTCGCGCATGTACAGCGCGAACGCCGGCTGCCCGTTGGCGCTCGTCGGGAGCATCCGCATGTCGGCCGGACCGCTGGCCGGACACTGGGTCGAGATGAGGTCCCCGATCGTGCGGGCCCCTTGGTACCAACCCGGGAACGGCGGCATCTCCCAGATCGCGTCCTCGGTGAACAGGCTCACCATCGCGTCGATGTCGTAGTTCTCGAAGGCGGCGACGTACCTGTCGAGGAGCTCGCGGTTCTCCGGCTCCTCCGGCTCGACGACGTCGTCACGGCTGAGACCCGCCTGCTCGATCTGGGCGCGTGCCCGCTGGAGCATGCTGTTGACCGCCGCGGTGCTGGTGCCGAGGGCCTCCGCGACCTCGGAGGCACGCCAGGCGAGCACCTCCCGCAGCACCAGCACTGCGCGCTGGCGAGGCGGCAGGTTCTGCAGCGCCGCCACGAAGGCCAGCCGGATGCTCTCCCGCGAGGTGACCACCGCGGCCGGGTCGTCGGGGAGGTCGGTGACCAGCACGTCGGGCACCGGCTCGAGCCAGGGGACCTCCGGCTGGGTAACGAGCGTCGCGAACGGGTCCGAGGCCTCCTGGCCCAGGCCGGTCGGCAGGGGGCGCCGTCCACGGCTCTGCAGGGCGGTCAGGCAGGCGTTCGTGGCGATCCGGTAGAGCCAGGTGCGCATGGACGAGCGGCCCTCGAACGTGTCCTGCGACTTCCAGGCACGCAGGTACGTCTCCTGGACCAGGTCCTCGGCGTCGTGCACCGAGCCGAGCATGCGGTAGCAGTGCGCGAGGAGCTCGGGGCGGTAGCGCTCGAGGCCGGAGATGCCCTCGGTCTCGCCGGGTGTGGTGGGCGTCTTGGGTGTCGTCATGCGCTCAGACCTGCTGCTCGAGTGCGGCCGGGTTCATGTATACGACCTCCCACAGGTGGCCGTCAGGGTCCTGGAAGCTCCTGGCGTACATGAACTCGTCCTCCTGGGGCTCGTTGGACGCCGCGCCGCCGCTGGCCAGGGCCCTGTCCGCGAGCCGGTCGACCTCCTCACGGCTCTCGGCCGAGAGCGCCATGATCGCCTCGGTCTGCTGCCGTGCGTCGGCCACCTTCCTCTTCGTGAAGGTCGAAAAGAACTTCTCGGTCAGGAGCATCACGGAGGCGTCGTTGCTGATCTCCATCGCGGTGGCGTTCTCGTCGGTGAACTGCGGGTTGAACGTGAAGCCGAGCGCCGTCCAGAAGTCGATCGAGCGCTGGAGGTCCGCTACGGGGAGGTTCACGAAGATCATGCGGCTCATGGCATTGCTCCTAACGGTCAGGTTGAACCATCTCGAGTAGGTCGACCTCCCAGGTGACAGGAACTCATCGCTCCGGGACCTCGAATGCCGTTCACCCCCTACCTCTACACCCACGACGGCATACTCGGAACACGTTTTCCTCACGCACTGCGGACGGAGGAGGTGGCGCATGTCGGTGGCCAACGCGCTTTTGGTCGACGCATTCGGCCGGGTCAAGGAGGTGGTCCACGGTGCTGTCGAGGGGCTGACCCGTGAGCAGCTCACCCATCGGATCGACCCGGAGGCGAACACGATCGCGTGGCTGGTCTGGCACCTGACGCGGATCCAGGACGACCACCTCGCCGACCTCGCCGACACGGAGCAGGTCTGGCTGCGGGACGACTGGGTGAGCCGCTTCGGTCTGCCCTTCCGGCCCGCAGCGCACGGCTACGGGCACAGCTCCGAGGACGTCGCCGCGGTCGACGTACCGCCGGAGCTCCTCCTCGAGTACCACGATGCGGTCCACGCACGGACGGTGTCCTACGTCGAGAGCCTGCGGGAAGAGGAGTACGACGACGTGGTCGACCGGGCCTGGAACCCACCCGTCACCCGCGCGGTACGCCTCGTGAGTGTGGTGGCGGACGACCTGCAGCACGCGGGCCAGGCGGCGTTCATCCGGGGCGTCGTGCTGCGTCTCGGGAAGTAGCGTCCGGATCGGTCCCGCGCCGGGCTGCGGCCGGGGGCCGCTGTGGGCGTCAGCGACGGTCGGCGCAGGCGACGCACACGTGAGCCCGCCCCGGGGCTGTTCCGGACGCGAAACGTCCGGTTTGCCGTCTACAGTCGACCCGTGCCCGACAGCGACGTAGTCGGGAACCGGGTCGCCGACATCAGATGACAGGAGTGCAGAGATGGCCGAGGTCGTGCTGTTCCACCACGTGCAGGGGCTCACAGAGGGTGTGCACGCTCTCGCCGAGGGCCTGCGAACCGGGGGGCACACCGTCCACACGCCGGACCTGTTCGACGGCGAGCAGCCGCCGACCTTCGACGACGGCGTCGCGCTTGCCCAGAGCATCGGGGGCGAGGTCCTCCGCGAGCGGGCCGACCGGGCCGTCGCGGACCTGCCTGACGGCCTGATCTATGCCGGCCACTCCTTGGGGGCGAGCACGGCGCAGCGGCTCGCCCAGACCCGGCCCGGCGCGAGAGGCGCCCTGCTCTTCGAGTCCTGCATCCCGATCTCGGGTGAGTGGGCCTTCGGGCCGTGGCCGGACGGGGTCCCGGTGCAGATCCACGGGATGGACCAGGACCCTTTCTTCGCGTTGGAGGGCGACATCGACGCGGCACGCGAGCTGGTCGAGGTGGTCGGGCCCGAGCTGGCCGAGCTGTTCGTCTACCCGGGAGACCGCCACCTGTTCCTGGACAGCTCCCTGCCGTCGTACGACGTGGACGCGGCGGCGCTGGTGGTACGGCGCTCGCGGACGTTCCTCGACCGGCTGGGCTGACGCTTCCGACCAGGCCGTGATCGGCCACCAGCACGCGATCCTGGCTCGGGTGCTCCGAGTCGCAGAGGTGTGGCCCTACCCGCCGCTTCGGGACAGCGTGGGCGTGAGGTGGTGGCGCAGGCGCGGGTAGAGGTCCTCGCGCAGCACGGCGTACTCCTCCGGTGTGTCGCACTCCATGAACGCCGCGTCGTCGAAGGTGACGATGTCGACGTCGCCGCGCGCCATCAGGAGCTGCGTCACGTCCTCGTGCTCGCTGCGGGTGCCGCCACGCGAGCGCTGGATCGCCCAGTCGGTGGCAGCTGCGAGTGCCGCGTGCGCGGACGGTTCGAACAGCAGGATGCCGGTCGCCTCGCCGACGCAGACGAGACCGTCGGTGAGCGGGCTGCCGAGCAGGCCTTTGCCGTGCAGCACGGCGCGCGAGCGATCGTCGGGCCGGGCGAACACCAGGACCTCCTCGTCGCCGGGATCGTGGTGGGCGGACACGAGCGTCTTCGATCGGGTCCCGCGCGGTGTCGCCAAACGGTGGAGCAGCGCGGGGTCGTAGAGGATGTCCGCGTCCATCAGCAGAACCCGGCCGCGCCCGTCGAGGATGCGGTGCGCGCTGTGCCATGCGTACTGCGCCGAATGCGCGCTGCCCGATGTGGACAGGTCATCGGTCGGGTTGAGGATCCACGTGGCCGCCACCTGATCCATGGCGGCGAGGTGGGTGCCGAACGTGTCGCGGTTGCCGACGAGGTAGATCTCGCGGCACCCCACGCGCGACAGCATCGTGAGGTGCCAGTCGAGGAACGTCGGGGAGCCCGCATGGCCGTCGAGCGGGAGCAGCGGTTTGGGCACGCCACGCGTGGCGTCGGCGATGCGGTTGCCCCGACCCGCGGCGAGGATGACCGCCTTGTCGATGCCGCTCAAGACGCGCGATCCGCGGTGACAGGCGCAAGCGCGTGCGTTGCCGACTCGACGACGCGGTCCATGTCGTCCGCGTCGAGGTCACCCATGACCGCGATGCGGAAGATCCGCCCGTCGAGGAAGCCCTGGCCTGCGTAGATGACGTAGCCGTCGTCCTTCAGCCGATCGTGCAACCGGTCATAGGACGCGCCGGCGGGCAGGTCGTACGAGGTGAGCATCGAGCTCGACACGTCGGGGGCGAGGAGAGGCTGTACGCCGATGTCGGCGAGCCCGCGGCGGACCCGGTCCGTCAACGCTCTGTAGCGGGAGCGCCGGGCCTGCCAGCCGCCGTCGTCGGCCAGCTCCGCGAGCGCCTCGTCGAGCGCGTACAGCACCTGCGGAGACTGCGTGAAGGGCGAGTAGCCGGTCTCCTGCGCTCGCCGGTACCGGTGGAGGTCCAGGTACACCGACGGCGAGCCGCTCGAACGGTCGAAGACGTCGTCGCGCGCCAGGACGAACGATGCACCCGGCACACCGTGGAGGCACTTGTTCGCCGTCGCGGCGCACGCCTCGAGGTTCCACTCGTCGAACTTGATCTCCTCACCGCCGAAGCTGCTGACCGCGTCGAGCAACAAGGACACCCCGTGGTGACGGCAACGCGCGCCGAGTGCGTCGATGTCGTTGAGACGCCCGGTGGTGGTCTCGTGGTGCACGGCGATCACGTGGCTGAACAGGCCAGTGGCGAGCTGCGCCTCGACCGCGTCGAGGTCAATCGGCGCCGTCCACTCGGCCGCGGCGACGTCGAACGCCTTGCCGTGGGCACGGAGCATGTCGGCGATCCGCTCTCCGTAGACCCCGTTGGCGGCCACCAGGGCCCGGCCGTCGTGGGGGACCAGCGACCCGACCATGGCCTCGACGGCCGCGGTGCCCGACCCCGTGAGCAGCACCGCTCGATGTGCCCCCGCGGCCGTTCCGTACACGCCGCCCAGCCGCGCGATGACGTCGAGCGCGAGCGCGGCGAACTCCGGCTCGCGGTGGCACAGGTCGGGGCGACCCATCGCCGTACGGACCCGGTCGGTGAGCGTGACCGGGCCGGGGTTCAGGAGCTTCGGTGCCATGGTCATCAACGCCCCACCGCGACGCCGGTGCGTGCCGTGCCGGTCGTGGCGGCCGCCATGACGGCACGGAAGCGGCGGGCGACCTCGGCGGGGGTGACGTCGGGCCTGGGTAGTCCCTCTGGCACACCCGGGCGGATCTTGACGTGCGCGAACCTGCACGTCCGACCGGGTTCGCCGAGCAGCTCGGACACCTCGGTTGCCGTGCTCAGGCGCCGCACCTCCGGGTACCCGCACGCCGCTGCCATGCCCGCGGCGTCCATCGAGTGCGCCACGGTGGACTGGCCGCCGGTGGACTCGTGCATCTCGTTGTCGAGCAGGATGTGCACGAGGTTCGCCGGGCGCTCGTAGCCGATGGTGGCCAACGCGCCGAGCCGCATGAGGAGGGCGCCGTCGCCGTCGAGGACCACCACTCGGCGATCCGGCTGCGCGAGCGCGATCCCGAGCCCGATGCTCGACGCGCAACCCATGGAGCCGACCATGTAGAGCTGGTTCGGCCGGTCGTCGAGCGCGTAGAGCTCCCGCCCTGTGAAGCCGGTGGTCGCGATCACGGCGTCGTCGGGCCCGGTCGCGGCGAGCACGGCGGAGAGCACCTCGCGCCGTGTCGGGCGCTCGCCTGCGTCGAGCGGCCACGGCGCCGGTGCGCCGCCACGGGGCCGTGGCTCGGCCTTACGCTGCAGCGCGCGTGGAGCCACCGCGCCCTTGCGCATCACGAGGGCGTACGGCGTCTGGTTCACGTCCATGTGCGCGGCCGCCCGCTCGATGGCGCCGGCGACCTCGGCGCTCTCCTCGGGGAAGAACTCCCAGGGAACGCCCATCAGCTCGAGCATCTGGGTGGTGATGGCCCCCATCACCTCGTGCTGCGGCTCGTCGGCGGGTCCGTCAGGTTCCCCGCGCAGCGTGACGATCACCAGGATCGGGATGTGGAACACCAGGTTGAGCGAGGTGAGGGGGCTCACGGCGTTGCCCAGCCCGGAGTTCTGGAAGATGGCCACGCCGCGACGACCCGCCAGCGCGCCACCGCTCGCGATGGCGACGGCATCCCCCTCGTTGCTCGCGCCGACGTACACGAGGTCCTCGGAGTCGATCACGTGGTTGATGAACGGCGAGAGGTAGGAACAGGGGACACCCGACCACAACGAGAACCCGTTGGCCGTGGCGTGGTCCATGAAGACGTCGGCCGTGATCATCTGTACTCCTGGCTCGTCGAAGGAAGCGTCATGTCGTTGGGCCAGAAGTTCGCGCCGGCGACGACGTCCTCGACGCTGTCGATGTCGAGCCAGTTGCCGATGGAGTAGAGGACCCGGACGTCGTGTCCGCGTGCCACGAGCTCCTCGAGCAAGTCGGGCATCGACATCGAGCGGAAGCGCTCCGGTTCCGACGTCGCGAGCTCGCGCAGGAGCGACGAGAGCTGCGCGCTGCCGGACGCCGAGGTGCGCAGGAAGCCCATCCACTCACCGGTCACGGTGTCGTCCGGGCGCTGCGAGAACCGCTGCAAGGTGACTCGGTGCAGGAACGAGTAGCGGTTGTACGTCTCGGAGCACACCACGTAGTCGGCGCTGCGGTGACGGTTCGCGCTGTCGCGCCAGTTCGCGTCAACGCAGACGACGAAGTCGTCCTCCACATCGAGGAGCTCCTGGATGACCGACCGCTTGAACATCACGTCGCCGTACGAGACGAGCATCGGCCCGTGAAGCGCATCGATGGCCTTGGACAGCGAGACGACCTCGTGTGACGAGTCGAACTCGTCGTTGTCGACGTAGTCCACCCCGCCGACATCGATCCGCTCTCGCATGTAGCCGCGGACCGCGGTGATCTGCTTCACTCCCGCCGCCCGATAGGACGCGGCGATGTGCCCCAGCAACGGGACGCCCCTGATCGGCACCATCGTCTTCGGCATGTCCTCGGTGAGCGACCCGAGCTCGTCGCCGCGTGAGGAGGCGAGGACGATGGCACCGGCCGCAGCGGTGTCCTTCGGCAGGTAGCGGTCCTCGGCCTCCTCGAGCTCGGCCTGGCCCTGGATACGGAACACCTCGCTCAACGGCGCGATCGCGTCCTCGACCCCGACGAGCGACTCGTGCTCATGGATACGAGCGGCAGTCGCCTGCATGGCCTGCAGGGCGCTGCGCATCAGGTGGTTGGCCCACACCACCATCGACAACCCTTCCTCGCGGAAGAACTCGGTGGGCGTCGTGTAGTACTTCGTCGGCACGATCACGACGGGGAGCCGGTCGCCCCACTCGGCCATGAACTGGAAGATCTCGGTCGGCTGGCGCAGCGCGCTGTGGATCAAGATGGCGTCCGCACCCGCCGCGCGGTAGGCCTCGGCCCGCTTGAGCGCCTCGGCCAGGCCGTGACCGGCGATGAAGGCCTCGACCCGCGCGACGATGACGAAGTCGTCGTCGGCCTGCGCATCCTTGCCCGCAGCTATCTTGCCGGCGAACTCGTCGATGTCGGCGAGCGGCTGCGCAGTGCCGTTGAGGAAGCTGTTCGTCTTCGGGAAGAGCTTGTCCTCGATGCACACGCCGGCGCAGCCGCGCTGCTCGAGCTTGCGGACCAGACGTCGCATCGAGTTGAAGTTGCCGTAACCCGTGTCGCCGTCGAGGAGGATCGGCACGGTCGTGGCGTCGCTCATGAACTCGACGACCTCGAGCACCTGCGTCCAGCTCGCCTCGTTGTTGTCACGGCAGCCGAGAGCGGCCGAGATCGCGAGGCCGCTGCCCCAGATGCCCTGGAAGCCTGCCTCCTCGACGACCTTCGCGCTCAGGCCGTTGTGAGCCTCCATGATGAAGGACAGGTCGGGCGACGTGAGCAGCTCCCGCAGCTGGGTCGTCTTGCGGCGGTGGGCCGCGTCGCCGAGGCCGATCCCAGGCCCCGTGTCGATGGTGCGCCCTGTCGTCGTCATACCAGCCCCCTTGCGAGTCAAGTTGCCGCTCGCACGGCGGAGTACTCCGGCGGGTCGAGCAGCCCCCCACGCTTTTCTCGCACACATCTCGGGATGTGTCTATCGGCCTCTACCTCATATAGGGGATTACCTACCCATGCTGGAGGCCTTGCCGGGGTTGCCGAGGCCGAACGTGCTGGTTCACCGGTCGGTCAACCGGGGTTTCGGCGCACGTGGGGCTCAGCGGAACCGCACGGTGAGGACGCCCTGGGCGGAGCCTGCGATCACCTCGGCGACGCGGCGTTTGTGGGGGTCCTGCGAGCCGTCGAGGACCACGTGGCCGTCTCGGACGTCCACGACGTAGTCGAGCTCCGCGCTGCGGAGCAGCTCGTCGATCTCGGTGCAGATCTGGTCGTCGCTGCGGGCGAGGAGGTGGACGATGTCGCTCCGGCTGACCACCCCGACGACCCGACCCCGTTCGACCACCGGCAGGCTCTTCACCGCGGTGCCGGTCATGAGCTCGACTGCGTCGCTGAGGTCGTCCTCGGGCGAGACGGTCATGGAGAGCGTCGACATGACGTCCTCGACGCTGCGGGGCGGGTGTTCGGTGTGCTCGTGGGGGATCAGGTGGGTGCGGTCGTCGTGACGCACTGCCTCGTTGAGCAGGTCCGCCTCGCTGACGATCCCGAGCAGGTGGCCGTCTGGGGCGACGACGGGCAGCGCCGTGACCCGGTGCCTGTCGAGGATGCGAAGGCCCTCCTTCACAGATGTCCGCGGTGCCACGGTGACCGCCGGTGACGACATCACCTCTCGGACGAGCATTCCCGCCACCTCCTGTCCAGGGCCTTCTCGTGCCGTCATCGTCGCGCTCGTCGCTCCTGTCCACCCAGGGCCGAACGTCCCCCATATGGGGTGGCGGTCGGCACTCCCGTCGGCGGGCCCTTCAGGTCACGCTGAGAACGTGGGAAGAGGAGGCCCAGAATGGTCAAGGACACAGGCCTGCCCGTCGTCGTAGGTATCGACGGCAGCCAACAGAGTGACCGAGCCGTGCGCTACGCCGTGGAAGAAGCCCGCAGGCGCGGTGTCGGGATCACCCTCGTGCACGCGGTCCACGAGACCGCTCCCATGGCCGCGATGCTCCCGCTGTACAGCGTGGAGTCGTTTGCAGAGGTCGGCCGCAGGCTCGTCGGTGACGCGGAGCGCCTCGCTCTCGAGATCCACCCCGACGTCGAGGTCGGCACCTCGGTCAAGGGCGGAAGCCGGGTCGGCGTCCTCGTCGACGCCGGCAAGCATGCATCCCGGATCGTGCTCGGCCACCGGTCGCGCTCGCTGGCCGGTCGTGTCCTCACGAGCTCCACGACCACCGGCGTCGCGGCAAGAGCGCACTGCCCGGTCGTGAGCGTGCCCGAGATGTGGGTTCCCGGGACCGAGCACGGCCGCGTCGTGGTGGGCATCGACGAGTCGGACGCCTCTCATGACGCTCTTGACCTCGCGTTCCGTGAAGCGCGTTCCCGCGGCGCGAAGCTGGTCGTGCTGCACGCCTGGCGGCTGCCCACCGCGTACGACGACATCAGCTACTCCCGCGCCGCGGCAGAGGAGTGGATCGGCGAGGCACACGAGGAGATGGAGAAGACCCTGGCGCCGTTCCGGGACGCGTACAAGGACGTCGAGGTGGAGATAGACCTGCGCCACGAGTACGCGGGACCCGCGCTCGCCGCGTCGACCGAGGACGCCGACCTCATCGTCGTGGGGCGGCGGGGACACGGCGCTCCGACGGGCATCTACCTCGGTTCGCTCGCCCGCATGCTCATCCGTGAGGGCCGGTGCCCCGTCGAGATCGCGCCGCAGCACCCGCGGCACACGCCGAAGGCGGAGGAGCGCCTGCTGGGCAACAACGACCTCGCCCCGCAGTTCTGACCTGGGCATCCTGGAGAATGGGACGTCGTGCGCACCCTCGACGTCCCATCTCTTCGTGCCCGGAACGCCGTCGCCATCGTCTTCGCACTCAACGGCTTCGCGTTCGCGAGCTGGGTGGCCCGGATCCCCGAGGCCAGGTCTGAGCTCGGTCTGACTCCGGGGCAGCTGGGGACACTCCTGCTGGCGCTGTCACTCGGGTCGGTGGTGGCCCTGCCCACCGCGGGCATGTGGGTGCACCGCCTCGGGGCGGCCCGCGTCGTCGCCGCCGCGTCCGTGCTCGCCGCCCTCGGCCTCGCCGTCGCCGGGGTCGGTGCGGGCCTCGTGGTGCAGCCGTGGGTGGCCGCCCTCGGCCTCCTGCTGCTCGGCTACGGGTCGGGCTCCTGGGACGTCGCCATGAACGTCGAGGGCGCCGAGGTCGAGCGCCGGATCGGGCGCACGATCATGCCGAGGTTCCACGCCGCCTTCAGCCTGGGGACGGTCGTCGGGGCCGCGACGGGCGCCGTTGCCGCGGGCCTGGACGTTCCCATCCCCTGGCACCTCGGTGTCGCGGCTCTCCTCGTCGCGGCGGTGCCGCCGGTCGCGGTACGCAGCTTCCTCGAGGCGTACGCCGTCGAGGACGGGGTGGACGAGCAGGCCGGTGGGCGTCGCCGCAGCCCGTGGCGCGCCTGGGGTGAGCCTCGCACGATCGCGATCGGGGTGATGGTGCTGGCGATGGCGCTCACCGAGGGTGTGGCCAACGACTGGCTCGCGGTGGCGCTCGTGGACGGGTACGACGTGCCGGCATGGGTCGGCGCGAGTGGGTTCGCCCTGTTCGTGACAGCGATGACGGCGGGTCGTCTCGGCGGAACCGGGCTTCTCGACCGTTTCGGCAGAGTGCCGGTGCTGTGGACGAGCATGGCCGTCGCTGGCGCGGGTGTCCTCCTCGTGGTGCTCGGCCAGGCCGCGGGTCTGGTCGTGCTCGGCATCGTCTTGTGGGGCCTCGGCGCCTCGCTGGGGTTCCCTGTCGGCATGAGCGCGGCGGCCGACGACCCCGTCCACGCCCCCGCGCGGGTGAGCGTGGTCGCCACGATCGGCTACACGGCGTTCCTGGCCGGCCCACCCGTGCTGGGCTTCGTCGGTGACCAGGTCGGTGTGCTCAACGCGCTCCTCCTCGTCGCGGTCCTGCTGGTGCCCTCGGCGCTCGTCGTGCCTGCAGCGCGGCCTGTGGACCGTTCCACCGGCGCTTCCCGGGCGCGGCGCCCGACATCAGGGGGGTGAGCCACCGTGACCCCGGATCCGCGTCGACGAGCAGCGCCTTGGCGAACAAGGTGAGGGGCACCGCCAGGAGTGCACCCATCGCGCCGAGCGTGTAGGCCCAGAACACCAGCGAGACCATCGTGATGGTGCTCGACAGCCCGACGGCGTCCCCGACGATCTTCGGTTGGATCACGCTCTGGATGACGACGTTGAGCACGCTGTAGACGAGCAGAACGTAGATCATCAGGCGTGGCCCGCCCTCGAGGAGCCCGATCACGGCAGGCGGGATCACGCCGATCACGAAGCCCACGTTGGGGATGTAGTTCGTGATGAACGCCAGCAGGCCCCACAGGACGGCGACCGGGACCCCGAGCCAGGCGAGCGCGATGGTGTCGAAGACGGCGACCACCAGCCCGAACACCGTGGAGACGACGAGGTAGCGGCGTGTGGCCATCCCGAACGAGGTGAGCGCGTCGGTCAGCGGCCGGTGCGCGACGGGCAGCCGATGCAGGTTCGCCGTGAACCGTGCCGAGTCGGCCACCATGAACAGCACCAGGGTGATCACGAGGAAGAGGCTGGAGAGCACCCCGAGCAGCCCGCTGGCCAGGCTGCCGGCGAGCTCGACGAAGCGTCCGAGGTCGAGGCCGCCCACCAGCTGCTGGATCTGGTCCTCGCCGACGCCCTGGCTGGCCAGCCAGGACACGACGGAGTCGAGCAGGTCGTTCGCCTCCGCCTCGTAGTCGGGCAGGAGGGTGGCGAAGCGCGCGACGGCAACGGTCATGGCGAGGGTGAGGCCCACCAGCCCCGCGTAGATGGTGACGATGGCGACCGTGCTCCCGACCCAGCCGGGGATGCCGTGTCGTTCCGCGGCGATGCGCATGGGCTGTGTCGCGATGACCAGCACGAACGCGAGGAAGATCGGCCCGACGACCTCGGCGAGGCCGCGCAGGCCCGCGATGACCAGGAAGCCGGCCGCGAGGCCGACCAGGACCACCACGACCCTGGGCAGGACCGGGCCGGTCTCGGGGGACACGGATGGGGGCCTCATCGCGGTCAGGCGCTTCGCCGTACCAGGAGGTCGGCACACCCCGCGGTCGTCGTGAGCTCGGGGTAGTCGTCCTCGTCGATCCGCACGCCGCTGTCGTTCACGAGAAGCTCGACGAAGCTCAAGAAGTCCAGCGAGTCGAGCTCGAAGGTACGACGGAGGTCTGCGTCGGACGCGAGGGTCTCCACCTCGGCGTCCGGGACGATCCGGCGTACCGCTCGCGCGACCATGGCGCGAGCCTCGTCGTCGGTGATGCTCATAGCTCCTCCGGGTGCAGAAGAAGTTGCTCGACGGTGTTGAGGAACCGGGCCCCGGTGGCCCCGTCGGTGGCGCGGTGGTCCCCGGAGAGGGTGAGCCGGACCGTGGGTCGGACCCCGATCATGCCGTCGACCGCCCAGGGCCGCTCGACGATGCGCCCGACACCGATGAGTGCGACCTGCGGTGGGTAGATGATCCCGATGACCTCCTCGACCCCCTGATCGCCGAGGTCGGTGACCGTGAGGGTGGGGTCGGCCATCTCTGCACGGCGCAGCCGGCCCGCGCGGGCCCGCTTCACGAGGTCACGCAGTGCCGCCATCACCTCGCCCAGGTCGAGGTCCGCGGTGTGGTGGATCGCCGGTGCCACCAGGGCGCCGCCTCGTACGCTCACGGCCACGCCGAGGTGCACGTCGTCACCCGGCACGAACCGGCCGTCGGCCCAGAACCCGTTGAGCTCGGGGTGCTGCCGGGCCGCCAGAGCCGCGGACTTGAGAAGCAGGGCTGCAGGCACCAGCCGCTCGCTCACCGGTCGTTCGCGGTTGGTGCGGCGCAGCCACTCGGTGGCCGTCGACAGGTCGACGGTGGTCGCAACGTAGTAGTGCGGGATCTCCCGCTTGGCGCGTGACATCAGCGCCGCGATGGTGGCGCGGGCGCTGCGCTCGCGCGACTCGGGAACCTCACCGGCCGCCGGGGCTTCCTCGCGAGCCTCGACCGGCGCAGAGGTCGGCCGAGCCGACGCCTCCACCGCCCGACGGACGTCCTCTGCCCGGACCGCGCCGTTGCGTCCGGTGCCGCTGACCCTCGCGAGGTCCACCCCCAGCTCCTCGGCGAGCCGGCGTGCGTACGGCGAGACCTGGGTCCCCCTTGCCGCCGGCCGGACCGGCACCGTCTCGGGTCGGACCAGTGCCGTCTCGGGTCGGGCACCGGCTCTTGCCTCCGCGGCAGCACGGTCGACATCGGCGCGGGTCACCTCTCCGTGCGGACCCGTCCCCGAGACGCGGGTGAGGTCCACGCCGAGCTCGGCGGCGTGGTGGCGCAGCGGAGGTGCGCCGACAGGTACGGGGACGCGCGGCTTCGGGACACGGGGCTTCGCGGCGGTCACGGCGGCGGGCTCAGCCGGGGGTTTCGCGGCGGGTGGGGCAGCGTGCTTCCTGGAGGGAGGCTTCCCCGGGGGTGCGGGGAGGCGGCGCTCGGCCTCTTCCGCGGGTGCGCCTGCCAGCGGAGCAAGGGCGGCCAGCGGTGTGCCGACCGCGACACGGGTGCCGGGCTCGACGAGGAACGACTCGACCACGCCGTCGTCGAAGGACTCCACCTCGATCGCCGACTTGTCGGTGTCCACGACTGCCATCGGGTCACCGCGGTGGACGGTGTCGCCCTCGTGCACGAGCCACTCGACGAGTGTGCCCGAGTCCATGTCGGCGCCGAGCGAGGGCATCTTGAACTCGGCCACTCACCCCACCGCCCTGCGGACCGCGGCCACCACGGTCTCGGGCTGGGGGAGGGCTGCCTCCTCGAGGTGCTTGGCGTAGGGCATCGGGACCTCGGCCGAGCACACCCGCTCGACGGGGCTGTCGAGGTCGAAGAAGCACTGCTCGGTGATGCGTGCGCTGATCTCGGCGGAGAGGCTTCCGCTGCGCCACCCCTCGTCGACGACGACGGCTCGGTGCGTGTGGCTGACCGACTCCATGATCGCCTCGTCGTCGAGGGGCCTCAGGCTCCGCAGGTCCAGGACCTCGGCCTCGATGCCGTCGACCGCCAGCGTCTCGGCCGCATCGAGGGTCTTGGACAGCGAGCCGCCGTAGCTGACCAGGGTGACGTCCCGGCCCGGTCGTCGTACGGCAGTCCGCTGGATGTCGACGTGACCTGCGTCCTCGGCGAGGGTCCCGCTCATGTTGTAGAGCGAGCCGTGCTCGAACAGCAGGACGGGGTCGGGGTCCTGCAGAGCCGTCCAGAGCATCCCACGGGCGTCCTCGAGGGTGGCGGGGGCGATCACCTTGATGCCGGGGATGTGGGCGTACCAGCCCTCGAAGCTGTGGGAGTGCTGCGCGGCGAGCTGGCGGCCGGCGCCTGTGGTCATCCGGATCACGAGGGGCACGTGGACCTGCCCGCCGGACATGTGCAGCAGGGTCGCGGCGTTGTTGAGGATCTGGTCGAGCGCGAGGAGGCTGAAGTTCACGGTCATGATCTCGACGATCGGCCGCATGCCCGCGATCGCGGCGCCGACGCCCGCTCCGACGAAGCCGGACTCCGACAGCGGCGTGTCGCGGACACGTTCGGGCCCGAACTCCTCGAGCAGCCCGAGGCTGACCGCGAAGCACCCGCCGTACATGCCGACGTCCTCACCCATGAGGAACACCCGGTCGTCCTCGCGCAGCGCCTCCCGGATCGCCTCGCGCAACGCCTCGCGGTAGGTGGTCTCGACGGTCCCGACCGTCGCGGTGGTCATCTCACTGCACCTTCGTCTCGCTGTAGACGAACCGGGTCAGGTCCTCCACCGGCTCGAGCGGCGCGGCCTCAGCGGACGCCACGGCGAGGTCGATCTCGGCGGTGACCTCGGCGGTCATCGCGTCGAGGTCCTCCCCGAGCAGCTTGCCGTCCTCGCGCAGCTGCCTGACGAGCAGGTCGATGGGATCGCGCTCACGCCACCGGGCGATCTCCGCCTTGTCTCGGTAGCGGTCCGGGTCGTACATCGAGTGCGCCCGGAACCGGTAGGTCCGCAGCTCGAGGAAGCACGGTCCGCCACCGTTGCGGATCCGGTCGACCGCCCGCCGGGAGGCCTTCTCCACGGCGAGCACGTCCATCCCGTCGACCGGCCAGGACGTGAGGCCGTACGACGCCGCGCGGAGCGCGAGGTCGGTCTCGGCCTGTGCCCGGTGGAGCGCGGTGCCCATGGCGTAGAGGTTGTTCTCGCAGGCGAAGAGCACCGGCAGCTGCCACAGGGCGGCGAGGTTCACGCACTCGTGGAACTCGCCCTCGGCGTACGCGCCGTCGCCGAAGAAGCACACGGTCACACCGGGGCGGCCCTGCATCTTGTCGGCGAGCGCCAGCCCGACCGCCAGGGGCAGCCCGCCACCCACGATCGCGTTCCCGCCGTAGAACCGCCGGCCGACGTCGAACAGGTGCATCGAGCCGCCGCGTCCACGGCTGCAGCCGGTGACCTTGCCGTACATCTCCGCCATGACGGATTCCATCGGCACGCCGCGAGCGATCGCGTGCCCGTGCTCGCGGTAGGTCGACACGATCGAGTCGTCGTCGGTGAGCGGCTGCATCACCCCGACCGCGACGGCCTCCTCGCCGATCGCGACGTGGAGGAAGCCCCGGATCATCCCGGCGCTGTACAGCTCCACGCAGCGCTCCTCGAAGAGCCGGATGGCGGTCATGCCCCGAAGCAGCGACACACGATGGGTCTCGCCCGTCGGTCCCGGGGGTCGCGCGGCAACGGCCTGACCTCTGCTCATGGGTCACGCTCCAGGGTCGAGAGGTCACCCTCGGGAAGGCCGAGCTCGCGCGCCTTCAACAGGCGCCGCATCACCTTGCCGCTGCGGGTGTGGGGGAGATGCTGGTCGAAGACCACCTCGCGGGGGGCGACCGATCCCAGACGGCGACGGCCGAAGGCGACGATGTCGAGCCGCAGGTCATCGGTCGGTTCGACGCCGTCGCGAAGGGTCACGAACGCCTTGACCACCTCACCGGCGACCGGGTCGGGCTTGCCGATCACCCCCGCCTCCGCGACCGCGGGGTGCTCCATGAGCGCGCTCTCGACCTCGAACGGCCCGATCAGGTGGCCGGCGGACTTGATCACGTCGTCCCCGCGACCGACGAACCAGAAGTACCCGTCTTCGTCACGGCGGGCGAGGTCCCCGGTGAGATACCAGCCGCCGACGAAGCAGCGCTGGTAGCGCGCCTCCTCGCCGAGGTAGGTGCGGAACATCGAGGGCCACCCCGGCCGCAGCGCGAGCTCTCCGGTGCCGCCGGGACCGAGCTCGCAGACCTCGCAGTCGTCGACCAGGACGCTGCCGCTCTCGTCGCGCGCGAGGATCGTCGCCTCCACGCCCGGCAGCGGCTTTCCCATCGAGCCGGGACGCACGGGCAGGTCGGGGCGGTTGCCGATCATGATCGCCCCGGTCTCGGTCTGCCACCAGTTGTCGAGGACCGGACGTTCGTAGGTCTCCTGCGCCCACACCACGACCTCCGGGTTCAGCGGCTCGCCGACGCTGCCGATGTGCCGCAGTGCGGACAGGTCGAAGCCCTCGACCACATCGGCGCCGGCGCGCATGAGCATCCGCAGGGCGGTCGGCGCGGTGTACCAGACGGTGACGCGCTGATGCTCGAGGATCCGGTACCACCGCTTCGCCGCGAACTCGCCGGCATCGCAGACCACGGTGGCCCCGTGGGTCAGCGGCGCGATGATGCCGTACGACGTACCGGTGACCCAGCCGGGGTCGGCGGTGCACCAGAACACGTCGGTCGGCCGGAGACCCAGGGCGCTTGCGGCCGTGGAGTGGTGCGCGACCACGGCCTCGTGCACGTGCAGAGCGCCCTTCGGGGTCCCCGTCGTACCGCTGGTGAAGTGGAGCAGGGCAGGCTCCTCCGGGTCGGTCGGCGGGATCTCGTAGGAGCCGGCGGACCGCTCGAGCAACTGGCGGAGCGATAGCGTCCCCGGTACTTCACCCGGCTCCGCATCCACGAGCAGCACGTGCTCGAGGTCGCGCAGGCCGGCACGGATCGCGTCCACTCGCCGCCGGTAGAGCTCGGCGGTGGTCACGAGCACCCGCCCATGTCCGAGCAGCAGACGCTGGCGGATCGGCTCAGGGCCGAAGGCGGTGAACAGCGGGCAGAACACAGAGCCGTGCTTGAGGGTCCCGAGTGCGGCGACGAAGATGTCGAGGTCGCGGCCGAGCAGGGAGAAGACGACCTCGCCTCGTCGGACCTCGAGCGCGTCGAGCACGTTGGCGAAGGCAGCCGAGAGCCCGGCGAGGTCCGCGTAGGTCACCGCCGTGACGGTCTCGTCGGCAGCGACCAGACGTAGCGCGGTGCTGTCCCCGGCGCCGTGCAGGACGTGCCGGTCCACGGCCTCGTGCGCGATGTTGAGCCCACGTCCGGCGGGCAGGCCGTCGAGGTGGCTCCGGGCCTCGGCCCAGGCGCCGGTCGACCGCGCCTGCGTGCCGGTGGTCATCACGGGCTCCGCCGGTCCTGGTCCTTCTTCCTCTCGGACTCCTGCTCCGACCCCGCCGACTTACGTGCGTGCCTTGCCTCGGCGGCCAGGTACTTGGTGAGGCCTTCCCACATCCGCTCGCGCGTGGACCGGCTCACCTTCCCGGCGGTCTCGCGCATGGCCTCCTGCCGGGCATCGAACTCTTCCCGCTCGTCCATGACACTCTCCCTGGGACACTCTGCCCCCGTCTCTTCACGATGCTCCGTGAATGTCGGGTGGCCCCAGGGTCGTTGGACCCGAAACGGTGTGACCCAGGCCGTGTGGCCGGGCCTTCCGAAGCCAGGTTAGGCTTACCTTAGAATTCGCGCCGCCGGCCCCGCCCACACTCGTGAGGAGACCCCCTGATGTCCCGACGCCCCCTGCTCGCTGCCTCTGGAGCCGCATTCGCGCTCGCGGCTGCCCTCTCCGGGTGCGGCGTCCTCGGGATCGGCGAGGAGCCGGCCGACCTCCAGATCTACACCGCGCGTCACTACGACCTCGAGGAGGCGTTCGGGAAGTTCACCGACGAGACCGGCATCACCGTCGAGTTCCTCTCCGGCGACGACGCCGAGCTCCTGGAGCGGCTCAAGGCCGAGGGCGACGACACTCCCGCGGACGTCTTCATGACCGTCGACGCCGGCAACCTGTGGAACGCCGCCCGCCAGGACCAGCTCGCGACCCTGGACTCGCCCGAGCTGGAGCGGTCGGTGCCCGAGGACCTGCGCGACCCCCAGGGCCGGTGGTTCGGCCTGGCGATGCGGGCCCGCACCATCACCTACAACCCGGACAACGTGGACCCGTCGGAGTTCGACACCGAGGAGACCTACGCCGGGCTCGCCGACCCGAAGTGGAAGGGCCGGCTGTGCATGCGCGACGCCACCGCGTCGTACACCCAGTCGCTCGTCGCGAGCCTGATCGACCTGCACGGCCGCGAGAAGGCGCTCGAGATCGTCGAGGGCTGGGTCGCCAACGACGTCGAGATCATGAGCAACGACATCTTGCTGCTCGAGGCGATCGACGCCGGAGCCTGCGACGTCGGGATCAACAACCACTACTACCTGGCTCGCGAGCTCGCCGAGAAGCCCGACCTGAACGTCGACCTTTTCTGGGCCAGCCAGGACGGCGCGGGCACGCACGTCAACGTCTCCGGCGCCGGCGTGGTGAAGAGCTCCGACAACCCCGCGCAGGCGCAGCAGCTCCTGGAGTGGCTCGCGGACGAGGGGCAGAACGCCTTCGTCGACGCCAACCACGAGTACCCGGTCAACCCCGACGTCGAGCCCGAGCCGCTGATCGCGGAGTTCGGCGACTTCGAGCGCATGCCCCTGAACGCCGAGGCGTACGGTGACCTCAACGCCGAGGCCGTCGACCTCCTGGCCGAGGCCGGCTACGAGTGAGCCGCATGTGACCGAGACCCCTGTCCTCGCCGAGACGGCGACGCCGAAGTCGAGACCACGCCGGACCACCGCCCACGGGCGTCCCGCGTGGTCCTTCGCCGTTCTCGTGATCGCCGCGCTGGTCGCCACACCCGTGCTCGCCGTCGTGGTGGACGGCATCGCCGGGCTGGGTGACCTGCGGCTGCCTCGAGGCCTGGGCTCGATGGTGCTCACCACCCTTGCCCTGATGCTGGGTGTCGGCGCAGGGACCCTGGTGGTGGGTGGCGGCCTCGCCTGGCTGGTGACGGCCTACCGGTTCCCGTTCCGCGACGTGCTGGTGTGGCTGCTCGTTCTCCCGCTCGCCATGCCGGCGTACATCCTCGGCTTCGTCTTCCTCTCCACCTTCGACGTCTCCGGGCCTGTCCAGAGCGCGCTGCGGTCGGTCTTCGGCGCCGACGTCTGGGTGCCCGAGGTGCGCTCGCTGCCCGGCGCGGTCATCGTGATGACCCTGACGCTCTACCCCTACGTGTACCTCCTCGCGCGCAACGCCCTGGTCGAGCAGGCACCGGGGACCTACGACGCTGCGCGCACTCTCGGAGCCGGCCGCGGGCGTGCGTTCCGTAAGGTGCTGCTGCCGCTGGCCCGCCCGTCGCTGGCAGCAGGTCTCTCACTGGTGATGATGGAGACTCTCACCGACTTCGCGACGGTGCAGTACTTCAACGTCAAGACCGTCTCGGTCGGCGTCTACCTCGTGGGGAAGGGCAGCTTCGACTTCCACTCCGCCACCCAGCTCTCGGTCCTCGTGCTGCTCTTCGCGGTCGCCGTTCTGGCCGGTGAGCGGCTGATGCGCGGCAAGGCGCGCTTCCACCAGAAGAGTGGGCGGGGCCAGGGCCTCCAGGCCGAGCAGCTCAGCGGCTGGAAGGGTTGGGGAGCAGCGCTCCTCGGAGTCCTGGCCCTGGCCACGGGCTTCGTCATCCCGGTCGTCCAGCTGCTGATCTGGGCTTTCGGCGACGTGCTCGCCGACCCCGCGTCCCTGCTCGACCCTCGGTTCGCGGACTACCTCGTGAACAGCCTCGTCGTGGCCACGGTCACCGCTGTCGCCTGTGTCCTGCTTGCCGTGGTCATCGGTCATGCCTTGCGGCTCGGCGGTGGCCCGATGGTGAGCTCGGCTGCTCAGGTGACGACGTTCGGGTACGCCGTACCCGGTGTCGTCGTGGGTATCGGCGTGCTCGTCGCCTTTGCCCGGCTCGACGACCTGCTCGAGGGCGTCGGAGTCCCGGGAGGCACAGGGCTGCTCGTCACGGGCTCGGTGCTCGGCATCCTCTACGCCTACGTGGTGCGCTTCCTCGCGCCGGCGTACCAGGCCGTCGACGCGAGCTTCTCCAAGGTCTCGCCGAACATGACGCTCTCGGCGATGAGCCTGGGTGCCAAGCCCTGGCGCATCCTCACCCGAGTCCACCTGCCGCTGGTCCGGCCGGGCGTCCTGGTCGCGCTCGTGCTGGTGATGATCGACGCCGTGAAGGAGCTGCCGATGGTGCTGCTGCTGCGTCCTTTCGGGTTCACTACGGTGTCCGTGTGGGTCTACGAGCTCGCCCGGGAGAACTTCTGGGAGAAGGCGGCGCTGCCGGCGCTGGTGATCGTCGCGGTCGCCGTGGTGCCGGTGTTCATCCTGTTCCGGCAGGTGCGCCTCGTGGACGGCAACGGGAAGGTCGGATGACGTGGGAGTCGACCTCATGAGCGCCACGCACGGGCCCGTCCACACCGAGGTGACGCCGGCCCTGGTCCTCGAGGGCGTCACGAAGCGCTACGGCTCGACCGTGGCCGCCGACTCCCTCGACCTGAGCGCCGCGCCGGGCGAGCTGGTCACGCTGGTCGGCCCCTCCGGCTGCGGCAAGTCGACCACGCTCCGCCTGGTCGCCGGCCTGGAGCGCCCCGACGCGGGCACGATCAGGATCGCCGGCGAGGTCGTCGCGGACCGGCGCCACTTCCAGCAACCCGAGCAGCGCCGGGTCGGCCTGGTGTTTCAGGACCACGCCCTCTTCCCTCACCTGAGCGTCGCCCAGAACGTCGCCTTCGGCCTGAACACCATGCCGCGCGTCGAGCGTCAGGCGCGGGTGGCAGAGGTGCTCGACCTGGTCCGTCTCGGACACCTGGCCGGGCGCTACCCCCACGAGCTCTCCGGCGGTGAGCAGCAGCGAGTCGCGCTCGCCCGGGCGTTGGCGCCACGCCCGGCCGTGGTCCTGCTCGACGAGCCGTTCTCCAGCCTCGACGAGAGCCTGCGCGCCCAGGTGCGGGCCGACACCGTCGCAGTGCTCCGCGAGACGGGTACGACGGGCATGCTCGTCACCCACGACCAGACCGAGGCGCTCTCGGTGGGCGACCGCGTGGTGGTGATGCGGGGCGGCCACATCGAGCAGGCCGACACGCCCGAGCGGGTCTTCGAGCAGCCCGCCACGCGCTTCGTCGCCTCGTTCATGGGCGACGCGGACTTCCTGCCCGCCCATGTCCGCGACGCGCTGCTCACCTGCGAGATCGGTGTCGTCTCGACCGTCCCCGGATGGGCGAACTGCGACCTCGACGTCGACGTGGTGCTGCGCCCACACGAGGTCGCCCTGACCCTCGACCCGCACTCGTCCGCGCACGTCATCGACGTGGAGTACCACGGTGCGTTCGTCCTACACACCGTCCGGCTGGCGTCGGGGGCCACGCTCCGTTCGTGGCAGCCCCACGCCGTGCGGCATCCCGTGGGCACGGCGGTGGCGGTGGGCGTCGTACCCGGCATCACCCCCACGCTGCTCATCGGGGACGAGGCGGTCACCTCGCCGCCCACCACCGCCGTCGAGGCGTGAGCTAGGTTCGGGCGGGTGACGACCACGACCACCCCCAGCCTCGACCTCGGCGGGGACCCCGCTCTCGACGAGAGCCGCCGGACCGGGCTGCGGCGGATGCGCACGCTCGCGGTCTCCCTGCTGCTGTTCGCGGCCACCGTCTACCTGCTGACCCTCGAGCAGGACGGCTTCCTCGGCTTCGTCAACGCCGGCGCCGAGGCGTCCATGGTGGGCGCGATCGCCGACTGGTTCGCGGTCACCGCACTCTTCAAGCACCCGCTCGGCATCCCCGTGCCGCACACCGCGCTGGTGCCCAACCGCAAGGACGAGCTCGGGCGGAGCCTCGAGGAGTTCGTGGGCTCGAACTTCCTGCAGGAGACGGTGATCCGCGACCGCATCGCCCTCGCCAGGGTCAGCGAGCGTGTGGGGCACTGGCTCGTGGAGCCCGAGAACAGCAAGCGGGTCGTCGACGAGGTCGCGACCGTCCTTCAGCTCGGGCTGAAGAAGGTCCGCGACGAGGACCTGGCCTCCCTCGTGAAGGACGCCCTGCTGCCGCGGTTCCGCGAGGAGCCGATCAGCCCTGTCGCCGGCAGCCTGCTCGAGGAGATCGTCCGCGACGGGGCCCACCACGGCCTGGTCGACCTGGCGCTGGAGGAGGCGCACCGCTGGCTGCTGGACAACGAGGAGACGTTCACCGACGTGGTCGGGGAGCGGGCCCCCTGGTGGTCGCCCCAGGCGCTCAACGAGCGGGTCACCCACCGCATCTACGTGGAGGCGCTGGCCTGGGTCGACGACATCAGGCGCGACCCCTACCACCACGCGCGCTCGGCGCTCGACAGCGTGCTCGAGAAGCTCGCGGAGGACCTGCTCCACGACGAGGCCACGCAGGCGCGGGCCGAGCGGCTGAAGGAGCGCGTGCTCGACCACCCGCAGGTGGTGGTGACCGCGACCTCGCTGTGGAACGCCTTCCGGAAGGCCCTGCTCAAGGCGCTCGAGGACGACGACGGCCCGCTGCGCCATCGCGGTGTCCTGGAGCTGACCCGACTCGGTGCCCGCCTGGTCACCGAGGAGAAGCTCCGCGAGCGGCTCGACGGCCACGCCGCGGACCTCGCGGTGTTCGTCGTCGGCCGCTACGGCGACGAGCTCACCGCAGTCATCACGCACACCATCGACCGCTGGGACGGCAAGGAGGCCGCGAGGCGCATCGAGCTCTACGTCGGACGCGACCTCCAGTTCATCCGGATCAACGGCACGATCGTGGGCGGCCTGGTCGGGGTGGTCATCCACGCCGTGACCGTGCTCGTCCGGTGAGGGAGGATGGAGCCGTGAGCACACCACGCGACGTCGCCATCCGTGACGAGTCGATCCGGCTCGGCCAGTTCCTCAAGCTCGCCGACCTGGTCGACAACGGCGCGGACGCAAAACCGCTGCTCGTGCAAGGCCTGGTCGTGGTGAACGGCGAGGTGGAGACCCGCCGAGGCCGGCAGCTCTCCCAGGGCGACGTGGTCACGCTCCACGGCGAGTCGGTGCGCGTCACCCGTCAAGACGTCCCCCGAGTGACGTAAGCCCCTAGGCACTCGCCTTCGGCGGCGTGATGCTCGACAGGGGTCCTGACGTGCACACATGAGGGAGGTCATGACGTGTTCCTGGTCGCACGCACCTCGCCGGGACAGCCCGGCCCGCCACCTGAACCGCAGCCCAGACCTAGGCCGGGCCAGCTGATCCGGGGCTTGACCGTGGTCTCCCTGGGACCTGTCGCACTCGCGGTGGGGAGCCTGCTGGCACCGCTGTCCGCCGCTCGGCGGTGGCCGCGTCGCCTGCCCGAAGGCTGGGCGCGGAGCTCGGCATGGGCCGCGACCGCGGCCGGCCTCGTGGCACCGGGGGTCTACGCGGCCCTGGTGCGTCCCTGGCTCATGCACTGGGGGTCGACCGAGCAGGAACGTCGCCGTCGCTACCCCGGCGACGGGCCGGCCGAGCCGCTGTTCACGGTCACCCGGGCCGTCACGGTCCGCGCACCTGCCGAGGACGTCTGGAAGTGGCTGGTGCAGGTCGGCCAGGACCGTGGGGGCTTCTACTCCTACGACTGGCTCGAGAACCTTGCCGGGTGCCACATCCACAGTGCGGACGAGATCCATGACGAGTGGCAGGACCGCTCGGCAGGGGAGACGCTGATGCTGCTGCCGGGGTTCGGTCCTCGGCTCGAGGAGGTCGACCCACCCAGGTCGTTGGTCATCGAGGGGTGGGGCGCCTACGTCGTCGAGCCGGTCGACGAGGCCACGTGCCGCCTGGTCGCGCGCTCGCACACCGACCGCGGGCCGGCAGCGGTAGGCTACGTGCTGGCCATGGAGCTGCCCCACGCCATCATGGAGCGCAAGATGCTGCTCGGCATCAAGAGGCGTGCGGAGGCGGCCGCCGGCCCTGGGCAAGGGCTAGGCCGGTAGCACCACGACGTCGCCGACCGCGACCTTGCCGCCCTGCTCGACGTCAGCCACGACGCCCAGGGCTCCCGCCGAGAGGCAGGTGATGGTCTTGAGCAGCCCGGCGTCGGTGGGCAGGCTGCCCTGCGAGGCGTTGACCATGACGCAACGGGGCATGAGCCCCCGGACCCGCAGGACCACATCAGGGCCGATCGCCACCCGGCGGCCCACCCAGCCGTGCTCCGGGAAGCCGTCGCCGTCCCACTCCAGGAGGAGGTTCGCCCTCGTCCGGCGCGGCGCGACGGGTCGGCCGTGCGCTCGCGCCAGGGTCTCCAGCGACGCGGTCGTGACCAGGTGGACCGGGCCCTCGTCGAAGTGCGAGACCGCCCCCTCCTGCGCGAGGGTGACCGGCCGTCCGACGTGGTCGCTGACGGCCCGGTCCGCGGCGGAGCTGCCGGCCCGGAGCTCTCGGCCGTCGGGGAAGGTGATGACCGGGACGTCGCCGTCGTAGGCGGCCCTGAGCTCGAGCAGCCCGTCCATCCGCCGGAACCGCCGCGTGGTCTTCCCGCTGCCGAACCTCCCATCGAGGTCCCGCACCGACCACATCCGGTCCCCGGCACAGCCGCGCCGCTCCACCGTCACCTCGTCGAGCGTCTCGCCGAGGAGCGACTTCACGGGGTAGCGGTGCACCGCGAGGAGGCGGTTCACCGACGGCTCGCACGTGGTGGCAGCCGGTGGAGCTCGACGTCGGCGATCTCCCCTGCCGCCGCCGTCAGGGTCATGTAGGTGCAGAACGGCTGCCGGCGGCGGTCAGTCGGCGAACCGGGGTTGAGCAGCCGCAGGCCCGTGTCGGTGGTGGTGTCCCACGGGATGTGGGAGTGCCCGAAGACCAGCACGTCGGCGCCGTCGTACAGCTCCTGGCAGCGGCGCTCACGCCCGGCGGCGGGGCCCGTCTCGTGGACCACGGCGAAGCGGACACCACCGAGGGTCTCGCGAGCCACGTCGGGCAGCCGACGGCGCAGTTCCGGGCCGTCGTTGTTGCCGTAGACCGCGAGCAGGCGCGCGGCCCGGTCCTCGAGCCGGTCCAGCAGCGGCTCCTCCACCCAGTCACCCGCGTGGACCACGACGTCGGCGGTGTCGATGGCTCGCCACAGCGGTTCGGGAAGGTCCCGGGCGCGCTTGGGCACGTGGGTGTCGGCGAGCAGGACGACGCGGGTCGGGTTCACGGGAGGGTCCGGGCCCGTGGGTCAGCGGACGTCGAGGAGGTCCACCACGAAGATGAGCGTCTCGCCGGGCTTGATCACGCCGCCGGCGCCGCGGTCGCCGTAGCCGAGGTGGGGCGGGATGACCAGCTTGCGCCGGCCACCGACCTTCATGCCCGTGACGCCCTGGTCCCAGCCTGCGATGACCTGGCCGACGCCGAGGCGGAAGGAGAGCGGCTCGCCGCGGTTGTAGGAGGCGTCGAACTCCTCGCCGGTCGAGTGGGCGACCCCCACGTAGTGAACGACGACAGTGCTGCCGGACGCGGCCTCCGCCCCCGACCCCGCGCTGAGGTCGGTGACCTCCAGGTCGGTCGGCGGGGGAGAGTCGGGGAAGTCGATCTCGGGCTTCTCGGGCTGGTGCGAGCTCACGAGGGCAGGCTCCTCAGGTCTGGGCGCTGTGGACGTAGGAGTCTAGTTGGTCGCGCTCGAACTCGAGCTCCTGCATCCTGTTCTTCACCACGTCGCCGATGCTGATCACGCCCACGATCTCGTCGCCGTCCATCACCGGCACGTGACGGATCCGCTTCTCGGTCATCACCTGCATCAGGTCGTTGACGGGATGGTCGCCGTGGCAGATCTCGACGTCGGTGGTCATGATCGAGGAGACACTCGCCTCGAGGAGGTTCTCGTTGCCGGTAAGTCGCCGGACCACGTCGCGCTCGGAGACGATGCCGTCGAGCCCCTTGCCGTCCCTGCTGACCACCAGTGCGCCGACGTTGTGCTCGGCGAGCATCTCCAGCATCTCGCGGACGGTGGCGTCCGGGCTGACGGTGATGACCTTCTGGATCGCCTTGGCGGCGAGCACCTGGTTGATCCGCATGGGTACCTCCGTGTTTTGGCGTCTCGTGCACCTGCGCGTGGTGAAAGGCGCGCACCTGAAGGCTAGTGCCCTCCGACGGTCGTGCGGTAGATCTCACGGCCGCACATTTCGGTTGTCGTCCCGGATGGTTGGATAAGCGACGTGAGTACGACGGCGGTGGCGGCTCGCGAGCTGTCGTGGCCCGCGAGGTCGGGCACGCTCGCCGCGGCGCTCATGATGGGCTGGCTCACCCTGGTTCTCTGGCTGGACCGTGACGCCGCGGGTGGGAGCATCTGGCTCCAGCGTGGCCTCGGCGCCTCCACCTGGGTCGTGCTCGGGCTCGTGCTGCGGAGGGTCACTCCGACGGTGCGCGTCCAGACGGGGGTGGTGGTCGCCTTCGCGACGCTGGTCGAGTACGTCTTCAGCCCGACCCTCGAGGTCTACCTCTACCGGTTCGACAACGTGCCGATGTACGTCCCGCCCGGCCACGGGCTGGTCTACCTCTCCGCCTACGCCCTGGGGCACACCCGCCTGGTCGAGCGCCACCTGCGCGCGGCGGTGGTGGCTGTGGTGGCTGTCGGCGGGGTGTGGGCCGCCTACGGCGTGCTCGTGGCCGAGCGGCCCGACGCGCTGGGCGCCTTCTGGTTCGCCTGCCTGGTCGGCTTCCTGCGCTGGGGCCCCTCGAAGCCGGTCTATGTCGGAGCGTTCCTGGTGGTGAGCTACCTCGAGGTCGTCGGGACCGAGCTGCGCACCTGGGTGTGGCAGGCCGAGGACCCGATTCTCGGCGTGAGCATCGGCAACCCGCCGTCGGGCGCGGCCGGTGGCTACGGGTGGTTCGACCTCGCGGGTCTCCTCCTCGCGCCGTACCTGCTGGGGGTGCTCAGTCGGCGTCGGCGCCGGGGTCGCCTTCCCGAGCATCCGCTGCCGGAGGCCGCCGACGTCCACTGAGGGTGTGGACGGAGCCCGGGCCGCGCCGGGCGAGATCCGGGTCGTCCTCGTCGTAGACGGAGCCAAGGAACGCGAGCGCCTGGTCATGGAGCCGGCCGTTGGTCGCGAGCGCGTTGCCGCCGAACGGGCCAGGCTTGCCGTCGAGCGAGCTGAAAGTGCCACCCGCCTCCCGGACGATCACGTCGAGCGCGGCCATGTCGTAGAGCTCGAGCTCCGGCTCGGCCGCGATGTCGACCGCCCCCTCGGCGACCAGCATGTAGGACCAGAAGTCGCCGTACGCCCGGGTCCGCCAGCAGCGGCGGGAGAACGCAAGGAAGTCGTCGAGGCGGTCCCGCTCCTCCCAGCCGGAGAGCGAGGAGTACGACAGCGAGGCGTCCGCGAGGTCGGAGACGTCGGAGACCCGGCAGGGGTTCGCCTTCATCAGCGAGCGACCGGTCCACGCACCTCCGCCCTTGGAGGCCCACCAGCGCCGGTTCAGCTGCGGCGCGGACACGCAGCCGACCACCACCTCGTCGTCGACCATGAGGGCGATCAGGGTCGCCCACACGGGCACGCCGCGGACGAAGTTCTTGGTGCCGTCGATCGGGTCGATGACCCACCGACGCTGGCTGTGCCCGGTGGAGCCCTGCTCCTCGCCGATCACTGCGTCGCGGGACCTGGCCCGGGACAGGGTCCGCCGGATCGCCTCCTCGACCGACTTGTCGGCATCGGTGACCGGTGTGAGGTCCGGCTTGGTGACCACGTGCAGGTCGAGCGCCTTGAACCTGCTCATGGACAGGGAGTCGGCGTCGTCGGCCAGGACGTGCGCTAGTCGAAGGTCGTCGGTGAACTCGGAGGACATGGGGTCAGGCTATTCCCATCGGCTCGTCGAGTGTGTGCGGGACCACCCCGGGTGTCAGGCGCTAGCCTCCGTGCATGGAGATCACAGGCCTTCCCCTTCACCCTCTGGTGGTGCACGCGGCCGTGACGCTCATCCCCCTGAGCGCCGTGGGAGCAGTCGCCCTGGCCGTCGTCCCGCGGTGGCGCTGGCTCACTCGTTGGCCGGCCGCGGTGGTGGCGGTGGCCGCTGCGGTGGTCGCCTGGGTGGCCCGGCTGAGTGGCGGCGCCCTGCTCGAGGACCGGCCAGGGCTGCTGGAGGTCGAGGCGCTGCGCGACCAGATCGAGCGCCACCGCGGCCTCGGTGAGCTGCTGTCCCTCACGATGCTGCCGTTCGCGCTGCTCGTCCTGCTCGCGGCGTGGTCGCTGGCGGGTCCGACGGCGCTGGCAAGCGGTCGTGGTGCTCGCGAGAGCCGGATCCCCGCCCTCGAGAAGGTGCTCCCCGTACTGCTCGTGCTGGGCGCGCTGGGTGTCCTGGTGCTCGTCGTGCTCGCGGGCGACGCCGGCTCGCGGGCGGTCTGGGGCTAGGACTGGTCGTCGGCCGCCTCACGGCTCGCGAGCAGCCGCCGGAACGACTCGACCCTGGGCTGCTCGGTCTCCCCGCGCTCGATCACGTCGTCGAGAGCACACTCGGGCTCGTCCGCGCCGTGCGTGCAGCCTCGGGGGCACTCGTGGGTGAGCCCGTCGAGGTCGGGGAAGGCGCGGATCAGGTGGGCGGGCTCCACGTGCGCGAGGCCGAAGGACCGGATCCCCGGGGTGTCGATGATCCACCCGGAGTCGTCGGGAAGGCGCAGCATCACCGCGGAGGTGGAGGTGTGACGTCCGCGGCCGGTGACCACGTTCACCCGGCCGATGGCCCGGTCGGCGCCCGGCACGAGGGCGTTGACCAGGGTCGACTTGCCGACGCCGCTGTGGCCGACGAGGACGCTGGTGCGGCCCGCCAGCCGCTCACGGATATGGGAGAGCTCCCCGCCCCGCTCGGTGACGACGTAGGGCACCCCGAGTGGTCGGTACACCGACAGCAGGGTCTCCGGGTCGGCGAGGTCCGGCTTGGTCAGGCACAGCAGCGGCTCGAGGCCGGCGTCGTACGCGGCGACGAGTGCCCGGTCGATCAACCGGGGTCGCGGCTCCGGGTCTGCGAGCGCGGCGACCACGACGAGCTGGTCGGCGTTCGCGACGATGACGCGCTCGACCGGGTCGGTGTCGTCCGCGGTACGCCGGAGGACGGTGCGCCGTTCATCCACCTCGACGATGCGGGCCAGCGCGCCCTCGTCACCGCTCGTGTCGCCCACGACCTTGACCTCGTCGCCCACCACGACCCCCTTGCGGCCGAGGGGGCGTGACTTCATCGCGGTCACCGTGCGCGGCCCCTGCTCGTCGTCCACCAGCAGCGTGAAGCGGCCACGGTCCACGGTGACGACCGTGGCCGAGGTGGCGTCCTCGTAGGTCGGCCGCTCCTTCGTGCGTGGCCGGGTGCGACGACGAGGTCGCTCGAAGCGCTCGTGGTCGTAGTCGTCGTACCTGCGACCGGCCAACTACGCCAGCCTCGTCCAGGCGTCGACGAACCCGGGGAAGGTCTTCGACGTCGTCGCGACGTCCTCGACCAGGAGGTCGTCGACCGCGAGCCCGATGATGACGGCGGCGTGGGCCATGCGGTGGTCGGCGTAGGTCTTGAAGACCCCACCGTGCAGGGGAGCGGGGCGGATGCTCAGGCCGTCCGCGGTCTCGGTGACGTCGCCACCCAACGCGGTGAACTCGCGCGCCAGCGCGCTGAGCCGGTCGGTCTCGTGGCCGCGGATGTGCGCGATGCCGCGCAGCCGGGAGGGCGAGTCGGCCAGCAGGCACAGGGCCGCGACCGCCGGCGTCAGCTCGCCGATGTCGTGGAGGTCGAGGTCCACGCCGTTCACGGCACCGGTGCCGCGCACCGTGAGCCCATGGTCGGTGAGCTCGACGTCGGCGCCCATCGACGCGAGGATGCCACGCAGGGCGTCGCCGGCCTGGGTCGTGCTCCGGGGCCAGTCGTGCACGGTCACCTCGCCCCCGCTCACCAGCGCCGCGGCGACGAACGGCGCGGCGTTCGAGAGGTCCGGCTCGATGTCGACGTCGACCGCGCGGACGGAGCCGGGAAGGACCCGCCAGTGGTCCGGGTCCGCGTCGTCGACCTCGACGCTGTGCAGGCGCAGCTGCTGCACCGTCATGTCGATGTGGGGCAGGGAAGGGACCGGGCCACCCTCGTGACGCACGTCGACACCGTGGTCGTAGCGAGCCCCCGCCAGGAGCAGCGCGGAGACGAACTGGCTCGACGCGGAGGCGTCGATCGTCACGCTGCCGCCGGGGACGCGGCCGGACCCGGCCACGGTGAACGGCAGTGCCCCGCGTCCCTCGTCCTCGACGAGGACGCCGAGCTGCCGGAGGGCGTCGATCACCCCTCCCATCGGCCGGGTGCGCGCATGGGGGTCCCCGTCGAAGACCACGTTGCCCCGTGCGAGGGCGGCCACCGGCGGGACGAACCGCATGACGGTCCCGGCGAGCCCGCAGTCGACCGCGGCAGGACCCTTGAACGGTCCGGGAGTCACGAGCCAGTCGTCCCCGGTGGTGTCGACCGCGGCCCCCAGGGAGGTGAGGGCGCGGGCCATGAGCTCGGTGTCGCGCGACCGCAGTGCCCGTCGTACGACCGAAGGTCCGTCGGAGAGTGCTGCCAGCACCAGAGCGCGGTTGGTGAGCGACTTGGAGCCCGGCAGCGAGACCGTGGCGTGCACAGGGCCAGTGGCACGCGGGGCGGGCCACGGGTCGGTCACGGGTGCGGTTGTCTCGCTCATCGAAGCCGAGCGTATCGGCCGCCCGAGCAGGCGACGAGGGCCGCCACGAGCGTCGTGATCGGGACGGCAGCGATGATGCCGAGGCTGCCGACGAGGCCACGCGCGACCTCCTGAGCCACGCCGTCACTGAGCAGCGCGTCGTTGAAGCTCGTCGCTGTGATCGTGAGCAGCAGCAGGAGTGGCAACATCGCGCTCACGTAGGCGAGCACCAGGGTGTTGACCGCGGCAGCGACGTGCGCCCGGCCGATCCGCATGGCCGCGGCGAAGATCGACCGGCGGCTCGCGGTCGGGTCGGCCGCCTTGAGCTCCCACACCGCCGCAGCCTGGGTGACCGTCACATCGTCGAGCACCCCCAGTGAGCCGATGACGAGGGCGGCGAGCACGAGGCCTTCGTAGTCCACCTGTCCCTGGATGGCAGCCAGGAACTTCGTCGACTCGTCGCTGAAGCCGGTGAAGTGGGCCGCCGACGTGAAGGCGGCGCCGAGCACGCCGGTCAGCACGAGGGCCAGCAGCGTGCCGACCAGGGCGACCGATGTCATCGCGTTGAACCCGTGCCCCAGATAGAGGGCCACGATCATGATCGCGGCGGCCGCCACGACCGCGACGAGCAGGGGTGACGTCCCGCCCAGCAGGTTCGGGAGCACGAACCAGATCACCAGCGCCAGGGACAGTGCGAGGCTGACGAGTGAGGAGAGGCCTCGCCATCGGGAGAGCAGCAGGACGGCCAGCGCGAAGACCGCGACGAGGGTGTACACGGCGCGGCTGCGGTCGAAGTCGATGAACTGCCACTGCTGGGAGGGAGGGGCGTCCGGGACCTCGAACAGCAGCACCCGGTCTCCGGCCTGCAGGACGGGGGCTCCCTCACCGAACGGCAGCGCCGCCTCGATGTCCTCTGCCTCACCCTCGACGGCCGCGGTCGCCGACCGGCAACCCTCAGGGACCTGGCCACCGAAGTCCTGGGCGAAGGAGTCCGGGCAGGGGTGCACCTCGGTGATGACCGCCGAGATGCGGTCGAAGTCCTGGTAGCCCTTGGCTCGGGGAGCCGGACCCTCGGGCCACAGCAGAACGAGCGCAGCTGCCGTTGCCATCGTCAGTGGGACCAGCACGGCGGCGAGCGCGACCTGCACCGCACGGGACAGCTCGATGCGCTCCGACTCGCGGCGCGCTCGATGCCCTGCGGCATGACCGTGGTGACCGGTGATGCCTCGCTCCTCGTTCGTGCGGGTGCCGGGTGATGGGTCAGATCGACTTGCGGGCCAGCTTGGCCTCGCGGGCGGCGCTCTTGCGCACGTGCTTGGCCTCACGACGCACGTCGCGGGCGGCCCGCTTGGCGCGCCAGGCCAGGCCGGGGCGGCCCTCGGTGTCTACGGCGGCGATCATGAGGCCGCCGAGCATCGAGACGTTCTTGAAGAAGTGGAGCCGCTGGTTGGCCTTGGCGTCGGGGTCGCTCTCCTCCCAGAAGCGGTGCCCGGCTGCCGTGGTGGGCACCAGGGTGGCGGCGAGGGTGAGCGCAGACAGCCTCGGCATGCGACCGGTGGCCAGCGCCAGGCCGGCTGCGATCTGGGCAGCCGCGTTGATCCGGACCAGCGTCTTCGGGTCGGTCGGGATCGGCGCGTTCGGTGCCACCTTCTGCGCGAGCGGGACCACGGCGTCCGTGACGGGCTTGGCCCGCGTGGCGGCCAGGTCGGTGTTCTTGAGCGCGGACACGCCGCCGGCGACGAACATCGAGGCGAGCATGGGGCGGGCAAGCAGTCTCGTGACGGTCATGGGTCCTTCTTACCCGATCACCCCCCGATCACGCGCCCACCCCACGCCGCGGACTAGGGCGAGAGCCGGTGCAGGTCCCGCGGGAACAGCCGTGCCGCGCGGATGTTCTCCGCCCCGGTCAGCCTCGCCACCCAGCGTTCGAGGCCGATCGCGAAGCCGCCGTGCGGCGGCATGCCGTGCCGGAAGGCCTGCAGGTACCCCTCGTACGGCTCCTCCGACTGTCCGCTCGCCGCGAGGGCCGCCCGGTAGTCGGAGTAGCGGTGCAGTCGCTGTCCGCCGGTGGTCAGCTCCAGGCCGCGGAAGAGCAGGTCGAAGGAGTTGGACCAGCGCGGGTCGTCGGACTGGGGGTGCGTGTAGAAGGGCCGCTTGCGCATCGGGTAGCCCTCGACGGCGAGGAACTCGCTGCCGTACCTCTCTCGCGCCCACACGCTGAGGGCACGTTCGTGGGCGGGGGACAGGTCCGGCTCGTCCTCGGGTGCTCCCACAAGCCTCAAGGCCTCCTCGAAGTGCACGACCGGAATCTCGTCGGGAACCGTCGGAAGGTCCACGCCGAGGGTCCGCAGAGCACCGGGAGCGAGCTCCGTCGCCGCCTCCAGCATGCCTGCGAGTGCGCTGCGGAGTACGACGAGCACGTCGCGGTGGTCCTCGATGAAACCAAGCTCGGCGTCGAGCGAGACGTACTCCGCGATGTGACGCACGGTGTCGTGCGGCTCGGCGCGGAAGACCGGTCCCACCTCGAACACCCGCTCGAACACGCCGACCAGGGTCTGCTTGTACAGCTGCGGCGACTGGGCGAGGTATGCCTTCTCGCCGAAGTAGTCCACCGTGAACACGTTCGCACCCGACTCGGTGCTGGCACCGACGATCTTCGGCGTGGCGATCTCGGTGAAGCCTTGCGCGGTGAGCGACCGCCGGAAGCCCTGCATGCCGGCAGACGCGAGCTGCCACATCGCCCTGCTCCGCGGATGCCGGAGGGTCACCGGCGCGTTGTCCAGCAGGGTCGGCAGGCCGGCCGCCAGGCTCGGCCGCCACAGCTCGACCGGCGGCGGCTCGGCCGGCTCGGAGAGCGGCGAGACGGTCGGGTCGACGATCTCGACCCCGGCGGGGGCGGACGGGTTCGCGACGACGGTGCCCTCGACGGAGACGACGGTCTCCTCTCCGAGTCCGGCGGACCCGGCCAGCGCCACAGGGTCCTTCAGGACCACCTGAGCGAGCCCGGTGCGGTCCCGAAGGATCAGGAACGTCACCGACGCAAGGGTGCGACGTCGATGGAGCCAGCCCTCGACGCGGACTCGCGTGCCCGGCGGGGTGGCTGGTAGTTGTGCAGCAAGGGTGCGATGCATCTCTTCACCTCCTAGGGGAGCCCCAGGAGGTGTGGGCGACGGGGGATTTCGCTGTGCCACCACACCTTCGCCGGCCCGGACGGGCGCGGCCTCTTTGGTGAAGCATGCTCGGGAGTGTCTTCGACGCCGGGGTGGACTCCGCCCTCTCAGCACCTCGGGCGGTTCTCTGTGCTCCACCGGTCGGCGGTTACTCGTCTCCGTCAACGCAGTGGACCGAGTCTAGGGCGCGCACGCACGGCTGCGACAAGGGGGTTTTCCGTCGGCTACTCGGACACGGCCTGCTGGTCCCGGGCCTCGCGTGGTCGGCGCTCGCGTCACCTGTGAGGCGCGCCGCCGATGGACGAGCCGTCCTGGTCCCACCCGATCTCCGGGGGCTCATGGGTGACCGGGCCGTCCGGGAAGGTGACCTTGAGGAGCAGGGGAAGGCTCTCGGCCTGGCCGGGCGGCACGTGGACCTCGAAGACCAGCGGTCGGTCCGGGGACGGGCAGCTCGCTTTGCTGTCGGTGTAGCTGCAGTTTTCCGGCGCGGACGTGAACCTGATCGACCCGCTCGCGTTCTGATCGTCGGTCAGGAACTCGAGGTCGAACCGTCCCCGAGGGGCGTCGGTGACGGTGACGGTCAGGGTCTGGGACGCCCTTCCTTGTCCCTGGTGCCCGCTGAGGACGGCAGTGACCGAGGGCGACGTCGCCCCGCCCTCCTTGCCGGTGCCGGTGTCGACGGACTCCTCCTCGGAGCTGCCGGTCCCGCCGTCGGAGCTGCCGGGGTCGCTCCCGCCATTCTCGTGGGGGTTTGCGGGGTCTCCTCCGGGGATGTCCGTGTCGCCGCCCGGCTCGGCGCCGACCTGTCCTCCTGTCCCGCCGCCGCTGTCGGGGTTGGCTCCGCCGACCACTGGTGGCGTGGCTGCCCCGGGTTCGGCCCCGGGGCCTGTCCCAGGCTCGGAAGCGGGGGCCTCGGGCACGGTGATGGGCGGCAGGATGTCGTCGAACGGTGGTGGCAGCGTGATGCCGGTGCCCGGGTCCTCCTCAGGCTCGGGCTCGGGCTCCGGTTCCGGCTTGGGCTCCGGCTGTGGAGCGGGCGCGGGCTGGTGCTCCGGTCCGCCGTCCGGACCCTGTGCCGGGGGCGGAGCCGCGTCACCGCCCTGGCCCGGCTCGGAGCCAGGCTGGCCCGAGGACGTCCCGGGCTGCTCGGCCGGCGGCGCTGCCTCGGGCGAGGTTCCCGACTCGTCCGACTCGATCCTCGCGACGACCACGAGCTCGCCGGAGCCGTCGGCGGACCCCTCATCGGACCGTTCCGCAGCGGAGCCGTCCGTGGCCGCTTCACGGGACGAGCCCGTGCGTCCGTCGGGCTCGTCCTCCGACGCTGCTCCCGGTGGTGTCTGCACGATGCCGGCGGGCTTCTCCGCCTGAGCCACGACCTCTGAGGGCTCACCGCCGCCGCCCAGCACGAGTGCGGCGGTCGCCACCGCGGCGACGCCCGCAGCGACGACACCTCCCGCCGTGACCAGGCCGCCGGTCGTGATCGCGGCACCTGTCGTGACTGCCCCAGTCGTGGCCGCCGCGGCGCCGCTGCCCGCGACGGCGCCTCCCGTCGTAGCCGTGCCGCCCGCCGTCGCAGTACCGCCGGTCACCCCTGCGGCCCCGGTCGAGCCTGCTCCACCGGTCGTGCCTGCCGCACCGGTGGACCCGGCCCCGCTGCCCGCCGAGTTGGCGCCGAAGGCGTCCCGCACCCGCCCGAAGAGGGCGGAGAGGCCGGTGGCACCGACAACACCGCCGGAGGAGAGGTACCCGGCGGCAGCTGCGCCGAGCAGCAGCGGCGCGATGATGCCGGCGAGGTTTGAGTTGACGTCGTCGAGCTCGAGGTACATCGCGGTGCACCGGCGGCAGTGGTCGAGGTGCTCCTCGACCTTCGCAGTGTCGCGCCGCGAGAGGCCTTTGCGGACGTAGCCACCGAGGTGCTGGTTCACCCAGCGGCAGTCCTCCGTCGAGCAGTCGGCAAGGTGCATCGTCAGGAACGCCTGGCGAAGGCCCTCCCGGGCCCGGTAGGCGAGCGCGGACACCGAGTTGGCGCTCATGCCGAGCAACGGGGCGATGTCCGCGGGCTTCTGCCCCTCGACCTCGAGGTGCCAGAGGACGAGCTGCCAGCGCTCGGGGAGGGAGCTGAAGGCCTTCGCAGCGGCGCCGTTCTCGAAGCTTGCGACGGCCGTGTCCTGGAACGGCAGGCCGTCGTCGTACTGCGTCATGTCGTCCGAGGGCTGCACCCTCTTCGCGGAACGGATCCGGTCGACGTGCAGGCGGCGGACGGAGGTGAGCAGGTACGCGCGGAAGGCGACGTCGGGGCCGCCGCCGGACTGGAGGACCTGCAGGGTCTTGGCGAAGGCTTCCGAGACGAGGTCGTCGGCGTCCGGACCACGCACGAGCTGCCTGCCGAGGCGATGTGCGGCATCGACGTGCCGAGAGAACAGCTCTCCGTAGGCAGCGACGTCGCCTCCGCGGACGCGCGAGATCAGCTCAGCGTCGCTCGGAGTCTCTACTCCACTCAGCAGCTCAGTCATGTCAGGAACAACGTCCTCTGCCTCGGAAGGTGACGTGGCTCGTACCGGGTCCGTCTCACGATAGTGCCGAGCCGGGGTCCTGGGAGGGCCTTGTCCGATATCTACCTTTTGCCCCGGCAGGACGGGCGGCTCGAAAAAACTTCTGCGCATCGCGTCATGGATGCGGTCCTCGGTCGTCTCAAGGGTGCACACGCCGGAAGTGGGGGCCGGCAACGGCGCGAAAAAAAGGGGAGGCGATCGATGGCGATCTTCACGTCGTTCGGTCGCCGCAGGTCGACACCCGCGGGTGAGGCCTCAGGGCGGGAGCTGCCCGAGGACGTGCGGCAGGCACTGCCGCCACGCTTCGAGGCTGTGGGGGAGGCCCTGATGGTCGCCGCGGACACGCGACCTGCCTGCGCCGTGGTCGGTCGTGACGTAGCCCGTGACGGTGCCGCCCTGGGTGAGGCACTGGACGGGCTGCGTACGACCTTCCAACTGGTGCTGGGCATGGACCCGGACTTCGCCTCTGCCGAGGCGTTGAGTGTCGCGTGGGGCGAGGCCACGTTGGAGTTTCTCCACGGGCTCTCGTGCGAGGACCCGCTCACGGGGCTGGCGAGTCTCGCGCACCTACGGACCAGGCTCGGTGAGCTCTACCGCGAGGCCGACCAGACCGGCGAGACAGTGGCTGCCGGCCACGCGCTCGTGGTCGTGGAGATGGCTGCGGTCGACCTTCGGCGCCGTGCCGAGCACCAGTTCACGCGTGCCCTGCACCTGGTGCAGGTCACCCGGATGATGCGGGCGGTCTTTGCGGGGGGCGAGACCATCGCCCGGCTGAGTCCGGACCGGGTCGCGGTCGTCGTGCGACGGCTCCCTCAGCTAGGCGGCTCCGTCGCCATGCTGAAGGACCTCCTCGACGACCTCGACCTGGGCGCGACCGACCTCAGGATCTGGATCGAGGGGCTGCCCGCGTGCCCCGAGTCGGCGACGTACCTCCTCGACGAGCTCTCGCGCTGACCTGTCGCCCACGCACGACGAACTAGCCTGGCCCCATGTGTGGTCGTTACGCGTCGAGCCGCCGCCCCGAGGACCTCGTCGAGGAGTTCGAGATCGAGCAGTCCGAGGTGCGCGAGACCCTCGCCCCGGACTACAACGTGGCCCCGACCAAGGAGGTGTACGCCGTCCTCTCCCGGCCGCCCTCGCAGGAGAATGAACGTCCCGCCGAGCGCCAGCTCAGGGTGGTGACCTGGGGCCTCGTGCCGTTCTGGGCCAAGGACCCGTCCATCGGCAACCGGCTCATCAACGCCCGGGTGGAGACCGTGTCGGAGAAGCCGGCCTTCCGCAGGGCGTTCGCCTCCCGTCGCTGCCTGATACCGGCGGACGGCTTCTACGAGTGGTACACCCCCGAGGCCGAGGAGGCCGAGGACTCCCCGGAGCAGACCGAGTCCGGCCGGAGGAAGAGACGTCCACGCAAGCAGCCCTTCTTCATCCACCACCCGGACGGTTCGGTCCTCGCTATGGCGGGGCTTTACGAGATCTGGCGTGACCCGACCAAGGCCGACGACGACCCTGAGCGGTTCCGGTGGACGTGCACGATCCTGACGACCAACGCCCAGGACGACCTCGGTCGCATCCACGACCGCGCCCCGCTCCTGGTCGAGCGCGACAAGTACGCCTCCTGGCTCGACCCCACGGTGTCGGACCCCGACCTGCTCGGCGGCCTCCTGGTGCCCGCAGCGCCGGGTCGGCTCGAGGCCTACCCGGTGTCCACCCTGGTGAACAACGTCAAGAACAACGGGCCCGAGCTCGTGGAGCCTCTCGCTCCGGAGCCTCAGCTCCCGGCATGATCGAGCGATGAGTACGACGCGCACCATCGCGACACCTCACGGCGACGCCCGGCTGGAGGTCCATCGGGCCTCCGAGCCGATGGCGACCCTGCTGCTGACCCACGGCGCAGGTGGAGGGATCGAGGCGCCCGACCTCCAGGTACTCGCTGCCGACCTGCCCCGCCTCGGGATCACCGTGGAACTGCTCGAGATGCCCTGGCGGGTCTCCGGCAAGAAGCTCGCTCCGCGGCCGGCGGTCCTCGACGAGTGCCTGATGGCTGTGGCGCAGACACTGCGTCCGCGGACCCCACGTGTGGTCGGAGGACGGAGCGCGGGGGCGCGCGCGGCGGCCCGCTGCGCCCAGGCGCTCCACGCCGACGGCTACCTCGCGCTGGCCTTCCCGCTCCACCCGCCCGGCAAGCCGGAGCGTTCGCGCGTCGACGAGCTCGAGGGCGCAGGCGTCGCGACGTTGGTGATCCAGGGGGAGCGGGACCCGTTCGGCAGGCCCGAGGAGTTTCCCCCCGACGTTGACCTGACCGTCGTACCCCTGGCCGACCACTCTTTCCGCGTGCCTCGCCGCGGAGAGGTGACCCAGGAGGACGCGCTCGGCATCATCGTCGAGGCGACGCTGGAGTGGGTGGTCCGCGAGGTGGTCGGGAATCGAATCGCCGGGTGAGATGTTCTCTACCCAGATCCCGCCCCGTGTCGACTCGTGAAGGGAGCCCCGTGCAGGCAACGCTTCCCTCCGCCTCCGGATCCGGCGTCACCGAGTGGTGTCGCCGCCTGCCGGTAGGCTGGGAGACGATGAACGACTCAACCACCCAGCCGGATCCGGACCTGCCGGAGACCGACGAGCAGAGGTCCGCGCGCTTCGAGCGCGACGCGATGCCCTACCTCGACCAGCTGTACTCCGCCGCGATGCGCATGACGCGCAACCCGCAGGACGCCGAGGACCTGGTCCAGGAGACCTTCGCGAAGGCCTACGCCGCGTTCCACCAGTACAAGCACGGCACGAACCTCAAGGCGTGGCTGTACCGCATCCTCACGAACACGTTCATCAACTCGTATCGCAAGAAGCAGCGTGAGCCGCTCCAGTCGATGAGCGAGGACATCGAGGACTGGCAGCTCCACCGCGCGGAGTCGCACACCTCCTCCGGCCTGAAGTCGGCCGAGATGGAGGCCCTCGAGCGACTTCCGGACAGCGACGTGAAGAACGCTCTCCAGCAGCTGCCCGACGACTTCCGCCTGGCGGTCTACCTTGCCGACGTCGAGGGGTTTCCCTACAAGGAGATCGCCGAGATCATGGGCACCCCCATCGGCACGGTCATGTCGCGGCTGCACCGCGGGCGGCGGCAGCTGCGCGAGCTCCTCGAGGACTACGTGCGCGACCGCGGCCTGCTGCCGGCCGGCCAGGACGGCAAGGGGGGTGCGTCGTGAACCCGTTCGACGAGCCCTACGACCGGCACTGTGACGACCCCTACGACCGCCACTGTGCCGAGATCCTGCAGCGGATGTTCTTCTTCATCGACAACGAGCTCGACCGGGCTGACTGTGCGGAGATCGAGCAGCATCTCCACGACTGCGGACCCTGCCTCGAGAAGTACAACCTCGAGCGCACCGTGAAGTCGCTCGTGCAGCGCTCCTGCACCGAGCACGCTCCCGAGACCCTGCGCGACCGGGTGCTGCTGCGGATCCGTCAGGTGCAGGTCGACATCCACATCGACCCCGCCTGACCGGCCCCGTCCGAGCGTGCGCACCCGCTCGGAGACGACAAAGACCCCGCGCCGCTCCGGCCGGGGTCTTTCTCGTGTGTGCGCGTCACGCGCAAGAACGCCTGGAGTCAGGCGTTGGGGCGCTTACCGTGGTTGGCGCCCTTCTTCTTGCGGGCGCGGCGCTTGCGGCCGGTCTTACCCATGGTGTCCTCCTCAACGCGGGACCCACAGCCAGGTCGGCTGCAGGTCGTCGGCCATTGTCGCAAAGGTCGGGGCCCGGCTGCCAATCGGCCCAGCCGGATCGGCAGGATGGGGGCATGGAGACAGGTCAGGCAGCGACGTTGCACTTCGAGGTCACCGAGGCCGACACGGCCGCCGCCGTGGGGTCGGGTGACCTCCCCGTGCTCGGCACGCCGAGGCTGCTCGCCTGGTGCGAGGCGGCCACCTGCGCCGCGATCGCCGAGACCCTCGAGCCCTCCCGCACCAGTGTCGGCACCCGGGTATCGCTGGAGCACCTCGCCGCGAGCCCGGTCGGCGAGCGGGTGGAGGTGCAGGCCTCCGTCGCGTACGTGGACGGGCGGCTGGTGCGTTTCTCCGTTGCCGCGAGCCACGTCTCGGACGGCAAGGTGGTCGGCACCGGCGAGGTCACCCGGGTGGTCGTGGATCGTGAGCGGTTCCTGTCGAGAGTCAGCGGACCGCCGGCCGGGTGAGCTCCAGCCGGAACGCCATCAGGTCCACCTCGGGCGTCGGCTTCCAGTCCAGCTCCGGGGTACGCCGGAAGCCGACCCGTGCGTAGATCCGATGGGCCTGCTCCTGGGTCGGCATGCTGCTGAGCACGAGCGCGTCGTACCCCAGCTCCTCGGACCGCTCGACGCACATGCGGACGAGCGCCTCGGCAACACCCCGTCCCCGGGCCTCGGGCGCCACCGCCAGCATGCGGAACTCGCCCTCGCGAGGGCCCGCCACCTCCTGGTACGGGGAGCCCGCGGGGCAGTAGGTCACCGTCCCGAGGAGCCTTCCGTCCTCGGAGACCGCGACGTACAGCTCCGCCTCCCTGGCGCGGGTCGCCGCGTCGCGCAGCTCCTCGGCGTAGTCGCCGACCGCGGCGACGAACCCGTCCGCGGCGTAGGCGTCGAGGGTCAGGGCCCCGACGGCCCCGAGCTCCTCGTCGTGCGCGGGGCGGATCACCAGCGTCATCAGACGCCGAAGGTGTTGCGGGGGTAGGCGGCGTCGACGTCGGTGATCACGTTCACCAGGTAGGGCACGTCCGCGGCGAAGGCGCGGTCGAGGGCTGCCCCGATCAGGCGCGGGTCGGTGACCGTCTCGCCGTCTCCGCCGAGCGCCCTGACGACCTCGTCGTAGCGGGTCTGGGGGGCGAGGTCGGCGACCACGTCGTAGCCGTAGAGCATCTGCATGGGCTGCTTCTCCAGGCCCCACGCGGAGTTGTTGCCCACCACCATGACGACGGGCAGCTTGTGGCGCACGAGCGTGTCGACGTCCATCAACGACATGCCGGCCGCGCCGTCGCCGAGTAGCAGCACCACCTGGGAGGCGGGCCGCGCGATGCGCGCGGCGATCGCCGCGCCGAGCCCCGCGCCGAGGCAGCCGTAGGGGCCCGGGTCGAGCCATCCACCGGGTCGCTTCGGTTCGACGTACTTGCCGGCGAACGAGACGAAGTCGCCTCCGTCGCCGATCACGACGGCGTCCTCGGCCAGGCGGGGGAGCAGCTCGCCGTAGATCCGTGCAGGGTGGATCGGGTCGGCCTCCGCGCGCAGCAGGGCGTTGTCACGCTCGGTGGCGGCCCCGACCGCGGCCTGGAGCTCGCCGACCCACGAGGCCCAGTCCGGCTTGCGCAGCTGCTGCTCGAGCGCCGCCTGGATGCCTTCGAGTGCGAGGGTGAGATCACCCGCGGCCGACGCCGCGAGGTCGGCGTGCTGCGAGACCTGGCCCTCGGAGTCCGCGACGTGGACCACCTTCGCCTGCGGCGCGCCGTCCTTGCCCCCGAAGACGCCGTAACCGAGCCGGAAGTCCAGCGGCGTCCCGACGACGACGACGAGGTCGCAGGTGCCCAGGGCCGCGCCGCGCGCCTTGGTCATCAGCTGCGGGTGCCCACCGGGTACGACGCCACGGCCCATGCCGTTGGTGATCGCCGGGATCCCCGCCTGCTCGACGAGGCGCAGGGCGGCCTCCTCGGCCCCGTCGGCCCACACGTCGGTGCCGAGCACGATCACCGGGCGCTGGGCCTGCCCGAGCAGGGCGCCGATCTCCGACAACGCGTCGGGGTCGGGCTGGACCCGCCTCCGCGGCGCCGGGGCCGGACGCTCGACGGCGGCGCGGTTGAAGAACTCGTCCATCGGGATGTCGAGGAAGGTGGGGCCACGGTGCGACGATCCGGCGAGGGCGAAGGCCTCGTCGACCGAGGAGGGGATGTCGGCGACCTGGTGCACGGTGCGAGACGACTTGGTGACCGGGCCCAGCACGGCGGGGTGGTCGAACTCCTGGAGACTCCCCATGCCCCACCGGTTGGCAGGGGCGCGGCCGCCTACGACCACGAGCGGGGAGCCGCTGAACGAGGCCTGGGTGATGGCGCTGACGCCGTTGGTGACGCCCGGCCCGGCGGTGAGGACGGCGAGCCCGGGGGTCCGGGTCAGCTTGCCGAGAGCCTCTGCGGCGAAGACCGCGGTCTGCTCGTGGCGGACATCGAGCAGTCGCATCTGCGGCTCGGCGTTGACCGCGCCGTCGTACATCGGGAAGACGTGGGCGCCGGACAGCGTGAACATCGTGTCGACGCCATGGGCGGCCGCGACGGCGACGGCGTGCTCGCCGCCATGGCCGTCGGTGAGGCCATCGGGGGCCTGGTCGAGGGTCTCGTCCTGCTCGCGCTGCCCGGCCTGCGGGGACTGTGTGACGTCGGTCATGTCGGGCATGTTACCGGGCGGTACACCTGCGTCCCAGGGGCCCTGGGTGTGTCACTCCCGGGCGCCGGGGGAGAGGTAGTCCGGGTTGGCCTCGCGAAGCCGCTCGAGGACCGCGAGCAGCATGTCGGAGCGGTTCACAGGCGGGTTCGGGGCGAGCGCGAGCTGGAGGTGCAACGAGCGGAGGTAGCTCTGGACGTTCCAGGTCACGAGGAAAGGGTCGGCGTCGCCGAGTCCGCGGGCCCGGGCGTTCTGGCTGAGCCGGGCGAGCCAGGGCTCGAGGACCTCCAGGCTGACCAGGTCGCGCCGCAGGACGCGCATCGTCGCGCGTGCCAGGCGGTCGGTCTCGCCGTGGACGAGGAAGTGCTCGGTCGGGAGCAGCAGGCGGTCGGCGAGGACGTCGAGGAGGACGGTGAGCTCGAGGCGCCCCATGGCCTCCGAGGCGGCCAGCGCGGCGATCGCGTCGGCGCCGTGCGCCACGGCATGGGCCCACCCCTTGCCGGGGACGAAGCCGCGCAGGTCGCGCTCCCGGACGAACCAGCCCGCGACCCGGTCGCCCCAACGGACCATGGTCCCCGGAGGCACCAGGTGCGCCTGGTTGTCGCGCTCGATGCACTCGGCGAGCGCGAGCACGGAGAAGCTCCGCCGGAAGACCGTGTCGGTGCCGTCCTGCCCGAGGCCCACGATGAGCCCCGCGGCCATGCCGTCCCCGAGACCCTCGAGGAGGTCGTCGTACACCCCGTCGCCGATCCACGCCGCCAGAGTGGGGTAGGCGATCCCGTCGCGGACCGCGGGGTCGGGGTCGCCGAGCATGGCGGTCAGCTCTGTCGTCAGCTCCGTGAGAGGGCGGTCGACGGGGACCTTGAGGCCGTTGGCCTTCACATGCTCCCAGAACGTCGACGACATGGGCTCCATCCTGCCACTGCGTCCGGTCGCGCGACGAGCGGGTTCATTGCCTCCCATAGGCTGGGCGCGTGCCCTCCTTGAACGACCTGGTCAAGGCCCACACCGACCTGTCCGACGAGGACGTGGCCTGGCTCAACCTCCTGATGGCGGACTGGCAGATCATCGCGGACCTGTCCTTCGCCGACCTGGTGCTGTGGCTCCCCGACCGCGAGGGGAGGGGCTACTGGGCCGGCGCGCAGATGCGGCCGACCACTGGTCCGACCGCCTACGTTGACGACCTCGTCGGTGCCTTCGTCCCGCGAGGTCGGCGGCCCCTGCTCGACTCCGCCTACGAGCAGCAGCGCGTGGCACGTGAGGGCGACCCCGAGTGGCGCGACGACATCCCCGTCCGGGTGGAGGCGATCCCGGTGCGGCACGCCGGGCAGATCATCGCGGTGGTGGCCCGCAACACCAACCTCCTGGGCGTGCGGACGCCGAGCCGTCTGGAGCTGTCGTACCTCCAGACGGCCACCGACCTCACCCAGATGATCAGCAACGGGTACTTCCCCTACCCGGGGCAGCGGTCGGATCACGTGGACTCACCACGGGTGGGAGACGGCTTCGTCCGGATCGACGCGGCAGGGCGGGTCACCTACGCGAGCCCGAACGCGCTGTCGGTCTACCGCAAGCTCGGGCTGACCGGAGACCTCACGGGTCTCGACCTCGCCGAGATCACGCGAGCCCTGGTCCCACCACGACACCGGCCGGACGAGGAGACGCTGAGCGCGGTGCTCGCTGGGAAGCGACCCCTGGACACCGAGGTCGGCAACGAGGAGGCCACGCTGATCGTGAGGGCGATCCCGCTGCGCCCAACCGGCGACCACCTCGGGGCGCTGGTGCTGCTGCGCGACGTCACCGACCTGCGCCGACGGGACCGCGAGCTCGTGACCAAGGACGCGACGATCCGCGAGATACACCACCGGGTCAAGAACAACCTCCAGACCGTGGCGGCGCTGCTGAGGCTCCAGGCGCGGAGGATCAAGGTCCCGGAGGGCCGTGCGGCGCTCGAGGAGGCCGTACGCCGGGTGGGGTCGATCGCGATCGTGCACGAGACCTTGAGCCAGACCTTCGACGAGTCCGTGGCCTTCGACGAGGTGGCGGACCGGCTGCGGCTGATGGTGGCCGAGGTGAGCTTCCACGGGCCGGAGGTGGTCACATCACGAGAGGGAAGCTTCGGGACCCTCCCGGCCGAGACGGCGACACCCCTGGCGATGGTGCTCACCGAGCTGCTCCAGAACGCTCTGGAGCACGCGTTCGGCGAGCGGACGGGGGCGGTCGCGCCCGAGGCCGAACCGGGGGCGCGGCGGATCACCTTGACCGCGCAGCGCCTCGTGGGCCGCCTCCACGTGGCCGTGGAGGACAACGGGCGAGGGCTGCCGGAGGGGTTCGACCCCGACACCTCCACGAGCCTGGGGCTGTCGATCGTGCGGACGCTGGTCGAGTCAGAGCTCGAGGGGTTCCTCGAGATGGGGCCTCGCCCCGGAGGGGGGACGCGGGTCGTCGTCGACGTCCCGGACCACTGATCCCTCCTGCCGGCTCCCCGGTGAGTCTCAGGCGGTGCGGACCTTCGCGCGGGCGTTGCGGCGCTTGAGAGCGCGACGCTCGTCCTCGCTCATGCCTCCCCACACGCCGTGGTCCTGACCCGCCTCGAGCGCCCAGGCGAGGCACTGCTCGCGCACCTCGCAGCGACGGCACACCTGCTTGGCCTCCTCGATCTGGAGGATGGCCGGCCCGGTGTTGCCGATCGGGAAGAACAGCTCTGGGTCCTCGTCGAGGCATGCAGAGCGGTGGCGCCAATCCACGGCGACGACTCCTTAGCTTGTGCGGTTGGCCGCTCGCGGGGTGTGCGAGCCGGTCCTATCGTGCGTCGTACAGATGTCACTGTTTGTGAACACATGAACGAGCTTCCGACACGCGCTCACCAGGGGGTGAGTCGAGGTCGAAAGTGACGGTCACCGGATCCCCAGTCTCGGGCAGGGCTTGACCCACCTTTGCCCGGTGACGACGTCGATCGTTGCAAGAGAACTCAGCGCAGGCAACCCCTTGACGAGGTCACTTTGGTCACAACAGTCGATTTTATTGTCCCCCCACCTTGCCCCGCCGACGCCGCGCCGAAACCACTCCTACCTCCGAGTAGGCTCTGACGCCGTGACCGCGACCCCTCACAGCCAACCACCAGCCCGACCTCCGGCCCCGCTGTCGGTGGCGGCGTCCCTGGTCGTCGTCGAGGCGCTCACCTTCGTGATCCTCGCCGTGGCGGAGCTCGCTGCGTTCTCGTCCGAGAAGGCGGTCATGGGAGCGACCACGGCGATCTTCTTCCTCGGCTACGGGGTCGGACTGGCGTTCTGCGCCTTGGCGGTCTACCGGCTCAGGTCCTGGGCCCGGGCGCCGATCGTGGTCGCCCAGGTGATCCAGCTCCTCGTGGCCTGGAGCTTCCGAGGCGGCGACACGACCTGGCTGGCGGTCGCCCTCGCGGTGGTCGCAGGCATCGTGCTGGCCGGCATCCTGCACCCGCAGTCGATCGACGCTCTCGCCGAGGAGGGCTGAGCGAGGCCTCGGCCTCAGCCGCGCAGCGGGCTGCCGCCGTCGAGGGAGGGGTCCTCGGTGAGGCGGTCCCGGAGGTGCGCGAGCGTCTTGTTGAGCAGGCGCGAGACGTGCATCTGCGACACCCCGATCTCCGCCGCGATCTGCGACTGCGTCATGCCGCGGAAGAACCGCAGGGTGAGGATGTGCTTCTCCCGCGGGTCTAGCGCCTCGAGCAGCGGCTTGAGCGACTCGCGGTTCTCGACGTGCTCGAGCGCCTCGTCGTCCTCGCCGATGGTGTCGAGCATGCTCAGGGCGCTGTCCTCGGCCGAGTCGCTCGCGTCGAGCGAGAGCGTCGTGTAGGCGTTCGCGGACTCGAGGCCCTCGATCACCTCCTCGTCCGTCACGCCGACCTTGGTGGCGATCTCGGCCACCGTCGGGGACCGGCCGAGGTCCTGGGTCAGCTCCGCGGTGGCGGCGGAGATGGACGCGCGGAGCTCCTGGAGGCGCCGGGGAACCCGGATCGCCCAGCTCTTGTCGCGGAAGTGCCGCTTGATCTCGCCCACGATGGTGGGGGTGGCGTAGGTGGAGAACTCCACCCCGCGGTCGGAGTCGAAGCGGTCGATGGCCTTGATCAGGCCGATGGTGCCGACCTGGAGCAGGTCGTCGTAGTGCTCGCCACGGTTGAGGAAGCGTCGCGTGAGGTGCTCGACGAGGGGGAGGTGCAGGCGGACCAGGTCCTCGCGTGCCTGCGACTGCTCGCCCTCGGTCGACCCGGAACCGCGCAGGACCACGAAGAGCTCCGCGCTCCTCGCCCGGATCGCGGTGATGTCCGTGGCGCCGGACTCGTCCACCATGGTCAACCCGTCTCCCCGCTCGTCCGAGACAACGTGACGGTCAACATGTCGCCGTCGACGTCGGCGTCCAGAGACGTGGTGAGCGCCTTGAGCACGGTCCACGCGAAGCCGTCCCTGTGCGGTGGCCGTGGTGAGTCGCAGTGCGCCGACACCTGGACCTTCAGCGTCTGCGGCTCCAGGAAGAAGGTGCACTGCAGGTCTGACTCCGGGCGGGCCTGGGGGAGCACGACGGCGCACGCCTCGTCGACGGCGATGCGCAGGTCCTCGATGTCGTCGAGGGTGAAGTCCAGGCGTGCCGCGAGACCAGCGGTGGCGGTGCGCAGGACCGAGAGGAACGCTCCGTCCGCGGGGATCCTCAGCTCGACATCGGGTCGGTTGTCTGCCACGGATTACCTCTTCGCAGGGTGGCTGTGGGCGGATGTTTCGGCTGCTCCGGGGTTCAGCCGCCACCAGACGGCCGCGGCTCCGCCCCGGAGCCTGGACGGGGCCGGACACCAGTGTGCCCGACCCCGTTCGTGGGCCGACCCACCCGGGCGGGTGGGTCGGCCTCGTGCTCATGCGTTCTTGGTCTCCCAGAAGATCTTCGCGATCTCGTCGATCTTCGCCAGCAGGTCCTCGGCGACCTGGGCGTCCATGGCGCCCTTCGCGCCCGTGGCGCCGGCCAGCTTCGTGGCCTCGTTGAAGAGCTGGTGGAGCTGAGGGTACTTCTCGAAGTGCGGCGGCTTGAAGTAGTCCGTCCACAGCACCCACAGGTGGTGCTTGACCAGCTCGGCCCGCTGCTCCTTGATGATGATCGCGCGAGTGCGGAAGTCGGGGTCGTCGTTGTCGGCGACCTTGCCGATGATCATCTTGATGGACTCGGCCTCGATCCGGGCCTGGGCGGGGTCGTACACACCGCACGGCAGGTCGCAGTGCGCCCGGACTTCGAGGGTGGCTGCGAACAGTCGCGAAAGCATCCTGTTGTGTCCTTTCTGTCGACGATCTCGAGGAGTCTTCTCGGTGAAGCCACCTGCGACACTACTCCCGGTCGACGTGGCGGCAACAGCAGGGCGGTGAGCGGTGAGAGGCAGTACGTCGTGGCAGTCGGGCGCCCCCAGGAGGCTCGGCTTCGCCGTTGTGCGCGGCCGTTCGATGCAGCCGACCTTGTACGACGGCGACCGGCTGCTCGTCCTCCACGGCGTCCCGCCCAGGACGGGGGGACTGGCGGTCGTACGCCTCCCGGACGGGGTGGTGGCGGTCAAGCGGGCGAGCCGGCGTGAGGCCGACGGCTGGTGGGTGGAGCGAGACAACCCTCGCGAGGGTGTCGACTCCTGGTCCGTCGGGACGATCCCCGAGGAGGCGGTCGTCGCCAGGGTGCTCGTCCGCGTTTGGCCGCTCCTGCGAGGTCTGTCGCGTGCGCCACATTGGGGCTAGACCGTGGCCGCCTCTGTGCCAGACTGTGACCCAGGGAGACCCCCGCTGATTCACGTAGTTCCGCCGCCCACCGCAGCGAGCGTCGAACTGCCTGCACGTTTCCCCAGACACGAAGGTCAGCTCAATGGTTGCACCCGCAGCACTGCCCCAGCCGGAGAACCCTCGCGCAGGTGACCCGGTCTTCGACCTGCACGTTGGCGGCAAGATGGAGGTCGCCTCGACCGTCTCCCTCTCGGGCCCCGAAGACCTCTCGCTCGCCTACACGCCCGGGGTTGCCCGCGTCTGCGAGGCGATCGCGGAGGACGCAACCCTCGCCGACGACTACACGTGGGTCTCCAACGCCGTCGCGGTCGTCACCGACGGTACCGCGGTCCTGGGCCTGGGTGACATCGGTCCCCGTGCGGCGATGCCGGTCATGGAGGGCAAGGCCGTGCTCTTCAAGCAGTTCGGCGGCGTGGACGCGGTGCCGATCTGCCTCGACACCACCGACCCCGACGAGATCGTCGAGACGGTCGCTCGCCTGGCCCCGAGCTTCGGCGGGATCAACCTCGAGGACATCTCCGCTCCCCGCTGCTTCGAGATCGAGCAGCGGCTCCAGGACCGCCTCGACATCCCGGTCTTCCACGACGACCAGCACGGCACCGCGGTCGTCGTGCTGGCAGCCCTCGAGAACGCCCTCGAGCTGACCGGGCGTGCGATCGAGGACTCCCGCGTGGTCATCTCGGGCGCCGGGGCTGCGGGCGTCGCGTGCGCGAAGATCCTGCTGGCCGCCGGGGTGCGCGACCTCGCCGTGGTCGACCGGCAGGGCGTGCTGAACTCCGCGCGTGGAGACCTGACCCCGGTCAAGCTGTCGCTGGCCAAGGAGACTGCCGACACCACCGGACGTGAGGGTCGTCTCGTGGACGCTCTTGCGGGCGCCGACGTCTTCATCGGCGTGAGCGGTGGCACCGTGCCGGAGGACGCGGTCGCGAAGATGGCACCGGAGGCCGTCATCTTCGGCCTGGCCAACCCGAACCCGGAGGTGCACCCCGACATCGCCCGCCGCCACGCGCGGGTCGTCGCCACGGGCCGCTCGGACTACCCGAACCAGATCAACAACGTGCTGGCCTTCCCGGGCATCTTCCGCGGCGCCTTCGACGTGCGTGCGACCGCGATCACCGAGGGCATGAAGCTCGCTGCGGCCGACGCCATCGCCGGGCTCGTGGGTGCCGAGCTGAGCGAGTCCTACATCGTGCCGTCGCCCTTCGACCCGAGGGTGGGACCGTCGGTGGCGGCGGCCGTCGCCGAGGCGGCTCGCCGGGACAGGGTCGCACGTCGATAGGGTCGACTGCATGTTCGCTGTCTACGCCGAAGGCTTCTCCACCGATGACCCCCTGTCCGGACTGGTCGTGGGCGAGCGCCCCGACCCGGTGGTCCCCGAGGGGTGGACCACTGTCACGGTCAAGGCGTCCTCGCTGAACCACCACGACCTCTGGTCGCTGCGGGGCGTGGGCCTGCGGGAGGAGTCGCTCCCGATGATCCTCGGCTGCGACGCCGCGGGCTACGACGAGGACGGCAACGAGGTCGTCGTGCACGCGGTGATCAGCGATCCGGCCTGGTCCGGGGACGAGACCCTCGACCCGCGGCGCTCGCTGCTGAGCGAGCGGTTCCAGGGCACGTTCGCCGACAAGGTCGCGGTGCCCAGGGCCAACGTCGTCCCCAAGCCGGCCTCGCTGTCGTTCGAGGAGGCCGCCTGCCTGCCCACGGCCTGGCTCACCGCCTACCGGATGCTCTTCACCCAGGGTCGTCTAAAGCCCGGTGACACCGTGCTCGTGCAGGGCGCTGGCGGTGGCGTCGCCACGGCGCTGATCGCGCTCGCCCACGCCGGCGGTCTCCGCGTCTACGCGACCAGCCGTGACGAGTCCAAGCGCGCCCGGGCGCTCGAGCTCGGTGCCGACGAGGTCTTCGAGAGCGACACGCGGCTGCCACGCAAGGTCGACGCCGTCATGGAGACCGTGGGTGCGGCCACCTGGTCGCACTCCCTGCGCTCGCTACGGCCCGGCGGGCGCATCGTGATCTCCGGGGCGACCAGCGGCCCCAACCCCGGCAAGACCGAGCTGAACCGGATCTTCTTCCTCCAGCTCGAGGTCATCGGCTCCACCATGGGGACCCGCAGCGAGCTCGCCTCCCTGGTCGACCTCCTCGACGTCACGGGCGTCCGGCCCGTGATCGACCGGGTGCTGCCGATGACCGAGGCCCGGGAAGGTTTCGCGGCCATGGCCGGGGGCGACGTGTTCGGGAAGGTCGTCTTCACCCGATAGGTTCGTGGCCATGCCGACTCATCTCGTGACCGGAGCGGGGGCGGGGATCGGCGCCGCGGTGGCCAGGGCGCTGGCCCGTCGTGGTGACCAGCTCGTCCTCCTGGCCCGCAACGAGGAGCGGGCCGGCATTCTCGCCTCCGACCTGCCCGGCTCCCGGACCGTCGTGGCCGACCTCGCGGAGCCCATGCTGCTGGAGGAGGTGCTGTCGGGGCAGGAGCTCCCCGACCGGCTCGACTCGGTCGTCCACTCGGCCGGGGTGGCGGAGCTAGGCTCGGTCTCCGAGCTCGGGGTGGACGTGTGGCGGCGGACCCTGGATGTGAACCTGGTCGCCCCCGCGGAGCTCACCCGTCTGCTGCTGCCGTCGCTGCGGGCGACCCGGGGACACGTCGTCCTGGTCAACTCGGGCTCCGGGCTGCGGGCCAACCCGGGCTGGTCGGCCTACGCGGCGAGCAAGCACGGCCTGCGCGCGCTCGCCGACTCCCTGCGCGCCGAGGAGAAGGAGTCGGGCGTGCGGGTCACCTCCGTCTACCCGGGAAGGACCGCGACCCCTATGCAGGAGAAGGTCCACGATCACGAGGGGAAGGAGTACGACCCCTCCGAGTGGATCTCGCCCGACTCGGTGGCAGCGGCGGTCCTGACCGCGCTCGACCTCCCCCGCGACGCGGAGATGACCGACGTGACGCTCCGCCCCGGCCCCTGAGCCGAGCCGCGTAGGACGGCGGCGCGAACCGTCCTACGGAAGCGTCCGGCTCACTCGTCGTCGGGATCGTCGACGCGAGCGAGCCACGTCGCCAGACGCTCCACCGCCACCTCGAACTCAGGGTGGATGTCGGTGAACTCCTGGAGCCGGTCGGCGAGCCACGCCAGGGTGACCACCTCGTCACCCCGACGCTTCTCGAGCTCCTCGATCCCGCGATCCGTGAAGTACATCCGCCCGACCCGTCAGGAGAACGCCTGCTTGAGCAGTGCCTTCTGCTCGTCGACGTGGCGGGACTGCTGACCCACCGACGGCGACGACGACTCCGGCCGCGACACGCGGTAGAAGGGCGTGCCGAGCTCGGAGGACAGGTGCAGTGCCATGTGCGGCCACGGGCCCATGTTGGCGGGCTCGTCCTGGACCCAGCGGACCTCCTGGAGGTTGCTGAACCGGCCGAGCTCGGCCTTGAGCTCCTCGAGGGGACGCGGGTAGAGCTGCTCCACGCGGATGATCGCCGTGCGCTCGTCCTTGATCTTCTTGCGCTCCGCCAGGAGGTCCCACGTGATCCGGCCGCTGCACAGCAGCGCACGCTCCACCTTGTCCGGGTCCACCTGGTCGTCGCCGATCACCGGGCGGAAGGTCCCCTCGGTGAAGTCGCTCGGCATCGACATGGCCTCCTTGCGGCGCAGCATCGACTTCGGCGTGAAGATGATCAGCGGCCGGTGCTCCTCGCCCAGGGAGTGACGGCGGAGCACGTGGAAGTGGCTGGCCGCGCTCGAGGGCTGCGCCACGGTGAACGCGTCGTCGGCGGCCATCGTGAGGAACCGCTCGATGCGTGCCGAGGAGTGGTCGGGGCCCTGGCCCTCGTAGCCGTGGGGGAGCAGGAGCACGACACCGGACTGCTGGCGCCACTTGGTCTCGGCCGAGGAGATGAACTCGTCGATCACCGTCTGCGCGCCGTTGACGAAGTCACCGAACTGCGCCTCCCACAGCACGAGCGCGTCGGGCCGCGCCACCGAGTAGCCGTACTCGAACCCGAGCGCGGCGTACTCCGAGAGAAGGGAGTCGTAGACGTAGAACTGCGCCTGGTCCTCCGACAGGTTCGCCAGCGGGGTCCACTCGTCGGCGTTGCGCCGGTCGATGATCGTGGCGAAGCGCTGGGCGAAGGTGCCGCGCCGGGAGTCCTGGCCGGCCAGGCGCACGGGCCGGCCGTCCATGAGCAGCGAGCCGAAGGCGAGGATCTCGCCGGTCGCCCAGTCGATGGGGCCGTCGGTGATCGCAGCTGCCCGCCGCTGGAGCTGGGGAAGCACCTTGGGGTGGACGATGAAGCCCTCGGGCGTGTTGACGTGCGCGTCGGCGATCCGCTTGAGGACCTCGGTGCTGATCGAGGTGGTGGCCTCGGTGACCCCGCTCTTCTCCGGGTAGTCGGGGACGGTGGTCCAGCTCGACGGCACGCTCGTCGCCTCGCGCACCTCGGTGAACACTCGTTCGAGCTGCTGCTGGTAGTCACGCAGCACCTGCTCGGCCTCCTCGAGCGTGATGTCACCACGCCCGATCAGCGACTCGGTGTAGAGCTTTCGCACCGAGCGCTTCTGCTCGATCAGGTCGTACATCAGCGGCTGGGTGTACGACGGGTCGTCGCCCTCGTTGTGGCCGCGGCGGCGGTAGCACACGAGGTCGATGACGACGTCCTTCTTGAACGCCTGGCGGTACTCGAAGGCGAGCCGCGCGACGCGGATGCACGCCTCGGGGTCGTCGCCGTTGACGTGGAAGATCGGCGCCTGCACCATGCGGGCGACGTCGGTGCAGTACAGCGACGAGCGCGACGACGCGGGGGAGGTGGTGAAGCCGACCTGGTTGTTGACGACCACGTGGATCGTGCCGCCGGTGCGGTAGCCGCGCAGCTGCGAGAGGTTGAGGGTCTCTGCGACCACGCCCTGCCCGGCGAACGCGGCGTCGCC